>JBIIDJ010000107.1:0-8052 GCA_044238415.1 Novosphingobium sp. | reverse complement strand
GGGCAGTACTATGCCGCCCGCCGTCACACGATCCAGCTCGATTTCGATCACTATGTCCGCGCGCTGAAAAAGGAGCTGGAGCGCGGTGCCAAGCGCGCGGCGACCACGGGCAATGCTCTGCCGGTAAAATCGCGCCAGATGGAGGCCGCATGACTCGCCCGCTTACCCCGATCGATATCAGCCAGTCTGCGCTCTATGTGGACAACACCTGGCGCGAACCCTTTGCCCGGCTGCGCGCCGAAACGCCGATTTCCTGGCGTGAAGAAAGCCCGTTTGGCTCTTACTGGTCCGTAGTCACGCATGAACTGGTTCAGGAGACCGAGCTGCGCCATGACGTGTTCTCCAGCCGCTGGGACATGGGCAACATAACCATTGCCGAGTCCGTGAACGGTGAGGGCTTTCCCAATTTCATTGCCCAGGACCCGCCGATCCACACCGCCCAGCGCCGGGTGATCGCCCCGGCCTTCTCGCCCAGCCAGATGCTGAAGCTGGATGCCCAGGTGAAAGCGCGCACGAAGGAGCTGATGGATGCCCTGCCGGTCGGCGAGACGTTTGACTGGGTGGAGCGCGTCTCGATCCCGCAGACGCTGGGGATGCTGTGCATCCTGTTCGACATGCCGTTCAGCGAATGGCGCGATATCAAGCGCTGGTCGGACTGGGCCAGCGGGGTGTCGGCCGAAAACCTGACCGAGGAATACCAGATGCAGTTCCTGGCCCAGATGGGCGAGATGCTGGCCCGGTTCGACCGCGAGCTGGAGGACCGGCGCGGCAAGCCGCCGACCGACGACCTGCTTAGCCGGATGGTTCATTCCGAGGCGATGGGCCACATGGAACCGATGGAGCGGATCGCCAATATCGCGCTGCTGATCGTGGGCGGCAACGATACCACCCGCAATTCGATGTCCGGCCTGGTCGAGGCATTGGACAAGTACCCCGACCAGCTTGACCGGCTCCACGCCGACCCCAGCCTGATCCCCAATGCCGCGCAGGAAATCATCCGCTGGCAATCGCCCGTCACCCATATGCGCCGCACCGCGCTGGAAGATACCGAGCTGGGCGGGCAGACCATCAAGCAGGGCGAAAAGGTAGTGATGTGGTACATCAGCGCCAACCGCGACGAGGCCGTGTTCCCGAACGCCGAACGGTTCGACGTGGGGCGCGAGAATGCGCGGCGGCATCTCTCCTTCGGGCACGGCATCCACCGCTGCGTTGGCGCGCGGCTGGCCGAAAGCCAAATCGCCACGCTGATCGGGGAGATCGTCTCGCGCCATATCCGGATCGTGCCGCAGGGTGCGCCCAGCCGTCTGCCCAGCCCCTTCCTCCACGGCTTCACCGCCATGCCGGTGAAGATCGAGGCCGCGTGACCGCCGCGTTCGAGACCATGCTGGTCGAGCAGGAGGGGCCGATCCTGTGGGTCCGGCTCAACCGGCCGGAGGTCTTGAACGCCTATACCAGCCAGATGGGGGCCGAACTGGTCCGCGCGATCAAACAGGCCGATGCGGATGACAGCGTGAAGGTGCTGGTCCTGACCGCGACCGGCCGGGTGTTCTGCGCCGGGGCCGATGTCTCGGCCGGGGCCGGCGCCTTCGATACGGAGAGCGGCGAAGGGGCCAAGAACTTTGGCAGCCGTGACGGCAGCCGGGCCGACAGCGATTTCACCGCTGCGATGATGGCGGCGCAGAAGCCGCTGCTCGTCGCCTTCAACGGCTCGGCGGCGGGGGTGGGCCTCACGCTGACCCTGCCTTGCGACATCCGCATTGCTGCCGATACGGCCAAGTTCGGCTGTGTCTTCACGCGGCGTGGCCTCGTGCCAGAGGCCGGCTCGGCCTGGTTCCTGCCGCAGCTCGTCGGCCTGTCGACCGCCCTCAGGTGGTGCATGACCGGGGCGCTTGTCCCGGCGCAGGAAGCGCTGGCGGCGGGGCTGGTGAGCGAACTGGCCCCGGCTGACCAGGTTGAAGCCCGCGCCCGCGAGCTGGCGCTGGAAATTGCCGAGAACTGCTCGCCTGTGGCGCTCGCGCTGACCCGGCAGATGCTGTGGCGCTTCGCCGGCGAGGATAGCCCAAGGGGCGCGCTATCGGTCGATGCCGCGCTCAACATCGCGCTGGGCGCGCGGGCCGATGTCCATGAAGGCGTCGCCGCCTTCCTCGAAAAGCGCAAACCCCAGTTTCCGCTGAAGGTTTCGACCGACTTGCCCGACGTGCCGAATTGGCCGCCCGCCTAAAAGCTGTACAGCACGCCCGCCACGGCGAAGGCCTGGTCAGCGCTGCCGGCATCGCGCACCAGCGGGCTGTCGGCAAATTTGCCCAGCATTCGCTTGTAGCTGGCGATCCCGAACAACCCCAGCCCGCGGCGCGGATCGCCGGACAGGTCATGGGTGTAAAGCAGCGTGGCACTCGCGCTTTTCCACCCGCCGCCATTGGTTGCATAGGGGGCCAGGCTATTGCCCGGAGCCACATCGAAATAGGTTTCGGCAAAGCCCGCCCCGACATAGTCAGCCGAGAACGCCAGCCGGGCAAAGCTGCGCTGCGACGCGGGCGAAGACAGCGAGACCGACGGGGTCAGCGTCCACGAGCGGTGCGCGCTCGCAACATCGGCGAGGTAGGTAACATCGACCGTCAGGCTGGCGGGCGGGATCAGCACGCCGCGCAGCGACAGGCCGGCGTTGACCCCCAGCTCCACCGCCGTCTTGCGATCACCCAGCTGGGCGACGCGCGGATCGGCTATGTTCCCCGTCCGGTCGAGCCGCAACTGCGCCACCGGGCCAAGGATCACGCGCAGCCGGCTGGCCGGGTCGTCCTCGACCAGATCGGTATAGAGGTTGAGCCCGCGCATCTGGAAATCGATTCCCGCCACCCGGCCCTGCATCACGCCGCCGGGCTGGAGCTGATAATCGTCAGAGCCTTCGTAATCGGGGGCGATGCCCAGTCCGAAGCCGATCACAAACTGGTCACGATCAGGGCCTCGCGCGCCCGGCGGTGGCCCTTCGGGCGCAGGTTCGCTGGCCAGGGCCGGCTGGGCGGTGAGCAGGGCGGAGAGCAAGAGTGTCAGGCGGGCGGGGGGCATGGTGAAACAGCACTCCATTCTCCCCCGCCAAGGCGATATAGGATCCGGCAGGGCCGGTGCAACGGGACCAAAGGAGGGGGATGATGACGGGATACAAGCTCTATGGCGCACTGGGTTCGCCCTATTCGCAGAAGATCCGCGCGCTGCTGCGCTATCGGCGGCTGCCCTATCAATGGGTGGACGAGGGCGCGCGGCGGCAGGCTGCGCTGGCTTCGGTCAAGGCGCCAGTCATCCCCGTGCTGGAATACCCCGACGGCACCTTCGCTAACGATTCGACCCCGCTGGTCTATGACCTGGAAGCGCGGCATCCCGAGCGCGGCGTCGTCCCGCCCGGTTCCGCCCAGGCCTTCATCGCCCACCTGCTGGAAGACTTCGCCGACGAATGGCTGACCAAGGCGATGTTCGGCTATCGCTGGCTTGAGGAAATCGATCAGGTGCAGATGAGCCGCTGGCTGGCCTTCGATTCGGCCAAGGGCGGCGGCCTGGAAAAGAGCCAGGGCTTTGCCGAGTTGTTTCGCGCGCGGCAGGTCGGGCGGATGGCTCTGGTGGGCTGCACGCGCGAAAACTTTCCGCTGATCGAGGCGAGCACGCGGGCGGTACTGGCCGCGCTTGAGGCCCATGTGGTGAACCGTTTCTGCCTGTTCGGCACGCGCCCCAGCCTCGCCGAGTTCGGGATCTTCGGGCAGCTCTCGCAGCTCGGCACCGATCCCACACCGCAGACGATGATGCGCGCCGATTACCCCTATACCTACCGCTGGCTGGCCCACATTGACGACATGAGCGGCACCGAGGGTGAATGGGAGCCGGGCTTTGCCCCGGTGGTGACCGAACTGGTGCGGATCTCGGCGGCGGTCTATGCCCCGTTCCTGGCCGCCAATGCCACAGCGGCCGAGGCGGGCGCCGAAACCTTCCGGATGGAGGCGATGGGGCTGCCTTACGAACAGGGCGTGTTTAAGTACCAGCTCAAGTGCCTGGCCGATCTGCGCAGCCGCTATGCGGCGCTTGCGGGCCCGGCCCGGAGCGAGGTCGATGCCCTGCTGGGTGAGCGCTGGCTGGAGCTGTTACGGTAGTGATCCGCTGTCGGTCAGCTCAGTGGTACCACGCCGGTAAGCGACATCGCTGACCAGTTCCCAACAGTCCTTGGTGGGGTAGAACAAGAGGTAGCCGCCTGGGCCGCTCGGCTCGATCAGCTTGCCGATCCCGTCGCCGAGGTCTTCGAGGTTGAGGTCAAGGTTCTTCTCGAACACGCCGGGCAGCCATTCGACCCGCTGGCGGTTGTCGCTGGCGGTATCGAAGGTCAGCTGGACATAGCGGACCTTTTCGACCGGCGGCGGGGCCCCGTCCCTGTCATAAAGCATGGCGGATTCGCGGGTCATCCAGAAGTAATCGATGATCCCCAGCGGGTAATGCCGATCACCCAGATAGCGCAGGGCCGGCATCTTGTAGGCACTTCCTTCCGTCCCGAACTCGACCGTTTTCGCGGTATAGCGCTCGCGCACCACTTCCGAGCGGGTGAAGGCCTGGAAGAACTGCTTGAAATCGCCCGTGCGGCAGCCCCCGGCGGCCATGTCCAGGATCAGCCGGTCGCTTTCGCTGAGCGGCTTGGCAGCCGTGCTGGCCGGGGTCGCCGTTGACTGGGCCGGCCCGGGCGAGTTCGATGCCACCGGGCTGGCACCGGCCTTCCCGGCTTCGGTCGGTGGGCTGCCGCAGGCCCCGGCCAGCAGGATCAGGCCAAGCGCTGCCGCGCGCGTGCGAAGGGCCGGGCCGGCCGGATCAGGAGATCCGCTCATCCCCGGGACAATGGCAAGCGGCGGACCAGACTTGAACCACAGGCAATGTACCGGTGCACCGGGTCGCGGCGGCAGCCGGGTTCATCCAGGATTTTATGACGCCGTGCGGTTGAAATGCGCCGCGCTTACCCGGTCTGCACCGTCCTGATCCAGGTGCGGATCTTGGCTTCCAGCACTGGCAGGGGCAGGGCGCCGGTATTGAGCACCTGATCGTGGAAGGCGCGAATGTCGAACTTCTTGCCCAGTGCCGTTTCGGCTTCCCTGCGCAGCGCCTGGATCTTCAGCGCGCCGACCTTGTAGGCAAGCGCCTGGCTGGGGATGGCGATATAGCGTTCGACTTCGGCGGTGGCGTCGGTCTTGCCCATGGCCGAATTGGCCAGCATGAACTCGATCGCCTGGTCACGGGTCCAGCCCTTCGCGTGGATGCCGGTATCGACCACCAGCCGCATGGCGCGCAGCATCTCGTCGTCGAGCGTGCCCTGGCGCGAATAGGGGTCCTTGTAGAAGCCCATGTCATAGCCCAGCGTTTCGGCATAGAGCGCCCAGCCTTCAACATAGGCGGTATTGCCGCCAAAGCGCATGAAGGCGGGGAGCTTGTCGTTCTCCTGCGCCAGGCTGATCTGGAAGTGGTGCCCCGGCGCCCCTTCGTGGAGGTAGAGCGTCACCTCGCCTGGGGTGGTGCGGCTCGGCAGATCATAGGCGTTGAAATAGAAGGTGCCGGGGCGCGATCCGTCTGGCGTACCCTGCTGGTAGGAGCCGCCGGCCTCAAACTTTTCGCGGAACTCCTCATAGGGGCGGATCTGCAGCGGGGTTTTCGGCAGGACCGAGAAGAAGGCGCTGATTTTCTCGTCCACCTGCTTGCCGATTTCATAATAGCGCTGGGTGATCTCCTCGCGGCTCTGGCGCTTGAACTTGGGATCGGTGCGGATGTGGGTGAAGAACTCCGCCAGGGTGCCCTCGAACCCGACCTCGTCCCTGACCTGCTCCATGCCTTCGCGAATGCGTTTAACTTCGCTCAGGCCCAGCTGATGCAGCTCTTCCGCGCTGTAGGGCAGCGTGGTCGAGTTTTCGATCAGCAGTGAATAGAGCCTGGCGCCGTCCTTCATCTGTGACAAGCCGACGCTGTCCCGCGCGGCCGCCAGGTATTCATCGCGCAGGAAATCGCGCAGGCGGGTGTTAGCCGGATAGATGCCCTCGACAATCGCGGCGCGGTAGGCAGTGGTCAGCCGCGTCTTGTCCGCTTCGGTCAGCGCCGGATCCAATGCCTTGACCGGCTCCCAGTATGGCGACTCCTCGGGCTTCAGCTTCAGCTGGGTATCAAGCTGCTCGATCATGTTGCGGATCGTCAGCTTGGTCTCCAGCACACCGCTGGCCTTGCCTTCGCGGAACTTCGCGATCGAACGGTCGATCAGCTTCACATAGTCCGCATGGCGCTTCAGGTTGTTCTCGTGATCGGTCACGGTCTTCAGCGGAATACCGGTCTTCCCGCTGGCGAGCGTGGGGTAGAAGGTGTGGAACCCGAAGAAGTGGTTCATCGGGCGTGTCTCGGTCAGCGCCAGGATTTCCGGCGTCAGGCCCTTCAGCGTGCTGGTCCGGTCATACTTGAAGACGTCGTAGGCGATCTGGTCCGTGGCGGAGAGCTTCGCCCGGTCAATCCGGGCCAGCGCGGCCAGCTCGTCTTCTGCCGCCTTGCGCTCGGCCGCGTTGTATTCGGGCGTCAGGAAATCGCCGAGCCGGTCGGCATAGCGCATATCGCCCCGGAATAGCGCGCTCAGCGGATTGCGCTTCAGGTTCTCCTCATCCGACCGGGCAAACAGGGCAAACAGCTTGTCATGTTCGCTTTGCGCGGTGCTGGCGGCGGGGGCGGTCTTGGCCAGAGCCGGAGCCGCCGCGAGCGGCGCGGTCAGCAGGGCAGAGGCGAGCAACGCAAGACGGAGCGTCTTCATAAACGGGTCCTTTGGACGAAGCATGGATAAGGCAGGCAATTAGGCCCCGGCTCGCGCGACCGGGCGTCCGCTTCGATCAACCGTGCCTGCAGGTCGACCGAATGCTCAAGGCGCGATGCGCCCGCGGGCCATGACCCAGCTCGGCTTTTCCAGCACCCGGACATCGGCCAGTGGGTTGCCCGCGACAGCGATCAGGTCGGCAGAGAAGCCGGGCGCGATCTTGCCGATTTCCTGCTCCAGCCCCAGCGCCCTGGCGGCGACAGTGGTGGCACTGGCGAGCGCCTCGCGGTTGGTCAGCCCGAACTTGACGAGCAGCGCGAACTCCTCGCCGTTGCGGCCATGCTCGAACACCCCGGCATCCGTGCCGAAGGCGATCGGTACGCCCAGCTGCTTGGACCGGGTGACCTGGCGGCCGGCCGCCTCGATCGCCTGGCGCGCCTTGACCTCCACCGTCGGAGTATAGACCCCCTTGCCAAGCCGCGCCCGGACACCTTCCAGCGCCATCAGCGTTGGCACCATGTAAGTACCCTTGGCCTTCATGACCTTGAGCGCCGCCTCGTCGGCAAAAGTGCCATGGTCAATCGTGTCGACCCCGGCTGCCGCCGTGCTTTCGATCCCGCGTGCGCCGTGGGCATGGGCCATGACCTTCAGCCCCAGCGAATGCGCCGTGGTCATGATCGATTCGAGCTCGGCCTGGGTGAAATGGCCTTCAAGGCCGCGGCCTTGCTGGCTGAGTACGCCCCCGGTCGAGGTGATCTTGATCAGGTCGGCCCCGGCGCGGCTGGCCTTGCGGACCTTTTCGGCGCATTCGACCGGACCAGTGCAGGTATAGCCCTGGTCCAGCGCGCCATGGACGTCTTCGCGAAAACCCGTGACGTCGCCGTGCCCGCCGACGATCGACAGGGCCGGTCCGGCGGCGACGATCCGCGGGCCGGGAATCAGGCCTTCGGCCGTGCCGCGTCGCAACGAGAACCCGGTGTACTGGGCCGATCCCGCCTCGCGCACGGTGGTGAAGCCGGCCTTCAGCGTCAGCAGCGCGTTCTTGGTGCCGACCATCATGCCCCACTCGTCAGGCTCGACCGCTTCGTTGCGATAATCGCTGCCGGGGTCGGATGTGAGGTGGACATGCAGGTCGATCAGGCCGGGCAGCACGGTCTTGCCGGAAAGGTCAACCTCGCGCGCGCCGACCGGTGCCGGGGGCGAGCCGGGCGCGACGCTGACGATCCTGCCGTCGGTCACCGTAATGGTGGCTG
>JBIIDJ010000106.1:0-8072 GCA_044238415.1 Novosphingobium sp. | reverse complement strand
CCAGGGCATCGACGGTGTGGGTCGCGCCCAGCTTCATCGCCAGTTCGCGCTTTTCCGGCATCGGATCGGCAGCGATGATCTTGCCCGCCCCGGCGATCTTGGCGGCGTTGACGGCCGCCAGGCCGACACCGCCGCAGCCGACCACGGCGACGGTTTCACCCGGGGTGACCTTGCAGGCGTTGAAAATCGTACCGGCCCCGGTGGTCACTGCGCAGCCGATCACCGAAGCGCGGTCGAGCGGCATTTCCGGATCGATCCGGGTGCAGGCATGCTCGTGGATCAGCATCATTTCGGCAAAGGCCGAGAGATTGAGCATCTGCGCCACCGGGCTGCCATCGGGCCGTGACAGGCGCGGTTCGCTGCCAGGGGCGCGGCGGGTATCCGCGCCGAGGCACAGCGCCATGCGGCCGGTCACGCAGAATTCGCAGTGCCCGCAAAAGGCCGACAGGCAGGTCACCACCGCATCGCCGACCTTCACCGTGCGCACTTCGCTGCCCACCGCCTCGACGATCCCGGCAGCTTCATGGCCGGGCACAGCGGCGAGCGCGTGGGGATAGGTCCCCTCGATGAAGTGCAGATCGGAATGGCACAGGCCGCAGGCCGCGGTGCGGATCAGCACCTCGTGCGGGCCGGGCTTGCTGATCTGGAGCTGTTCGATCTCCAGCGGCTGGTTCGGTGCAACGAGGACTGCGGCTTTCATGTCATTCTCCGTAAATCACTCTCCCGCCTGGGGGAGGCGCCAGGGGAGGGCCTGCGCTTGGCTCTCCGGTAACAGGCCCTCCTCCGGCCCCTCTCGCAGGCGGGAGGGGAGAAGAAGGACCGCTTCACGTCATTCAGCGGGCGACCCCGAGATCGCCCGAGGTCGGGCCGCTGTCGCCCTGGGGGGCATACTTGCCCATTTCCAGACGCGCGATCGAGCGGTTGTGGACCTCATCCGGACCATCGGCAATGCGCAGGGTGCGTTGGCCGGCGTACATCTTGGCCAGACCGAAGTCCTCCGAAACGCCGCCGCCGCCATGGGCCTGAATCGCATCGTCGATGATCTTCAGCGCCATATTGGGGGCCTTGACCTTGATCATCGCGATCTCGGCCTGGGCCGCCTTGTTGCCGACCTTGTCCATCATGTCGGCGGCCTTGAGACACAGCAGGCGCGAGCATTCGATCTCGATCCGGGCTTCGGCGATGCGCTGTTCCCAGATCGAATGGGTGCTGATCGACTTGCCGAAGGCTACGCGCGACTGGAGCCGTTGAACCATCTTCCTCAGTGCTTCCTCAGCCACGCCGATGGTGCGCATGCAGTGATGGATCCGGCCCGGCCCGAGGCGGCCCTGGGCAATCTCGAACCCGCGCCCTTCGCCCAGCAGCATGTTGCTGGCCGGGATGCGCACGTTGTTGAGCTTGATTTCCATGTGGCCATGCGGCGCATCGTCATATCCAAAGACCGGCAGGTGGCGGATGATCTCCACGCCAGGGGCATCGAGTTCCATCAGCACCATCGACTGCTGCTGGTGCTTCTTCGCCTCAAAGTCAGTCTTGCCCATCACGATCGCGATCTTGCAGCGCGGATCGCCGGCGCCCGAGGACCACCACTTGGTGCCATTGAGGACATATTCATCCCCTTCGCGGCGGATCGAGCATTCGATGTTGGTCGCGTCCGATGAGGCCACGGCGGGCTCGGTCATCAGGAAGGCCGAACGGATTTCGCCGTTCATGAGCGGGTTCAGCCACTTTTCCTTCTGCTCGCGGGTGCCATAGCGGTGCAGCACTTCCATGTTGCCGGTGTCCGGCGCAGAGCAGTTGAACACTTCGCTGGCCCAGCCGACGCGGCCCATTTCCTCGGCGCAGAGCGCATATTCAAGGTTGGTCAGGCCCGGGCCATCGAATTCAAACGTGTCATCGACATGGGTCCGGCCTGACTGCGGCGGCATGAACAGGTTCCAGATGCCCTGGGCCTTGGCCCGGGCCTTCTCCTCTTCGACGACCTGGATCACTTTCCAGCGCTCGCCTTCGCGGTCCTGAGCCTTGTAGACGTCATTGCGGGGACGGACGTGGTTTTCGATGAACTGGCGCACGCGGTCCCGCCAGTAGACCTGCCGTTCGGTGGGGTCGAAATCCATGGAGCAATCCTTTCCTGCAATCGGGTCGAGTCTGGTTTGGGTTATCTGTGGCAGAGCCCGGTGGCTGCGCCAAGGGGTGTTTTAAGCGATCGATTAAGCTTTCACGGATGCATGCCCTCCGCATCCGGGTTGGTGCGCGAAGCGGCGAGCGCCGCCAGCCGCGCCTCGTGATCGGCGCGGGTGATCGGGAACTGGCGCAGCACCAGCGAAATGCCGATGGCGAACAGCCCCACTGTGATCGCATAGGTCAGCGACAGGGTGTCGATCACGTCCACCGGCACCTGTCCGGGCTTGGCTTTCTCCGGCAGGCCGGCAAAGCTGAGCATGAGCCCGGTAACGAAGATGCCAAGGCCCGTGGCGCACTTGGCCATGAACATGTTGCCAGCAAAGAATGCGCCCTCGCTGCGCCGGCCGGTCTGCTCCTCGGAGGCTTCAACAACGTCGGCCACCATCGAACTGGCCGAGATCATGGCCGAGACGCTGAACACGTTGGAGCAGAAGAACAGCCCGAACAGCAACCATGTTGAAACCGCCGAGCCCACCTCGAACCACAGGCCGGCGGCGCGCAGCAGGAACGGCGTGACCCAGAAAGTTGCGCCGACCACGGCGGTGATCACCGCCGTGTCCCGCTTGCCCCAGCGGGCGTGAAACTTGGGCAGCAGCAGGAAGGTGGCGATCACGCTGAGGAACAGGATCCACGGGTAGAATTGCAGGTCCGTGGCCGAGAATTCCCAGATGAACAGGTAGAGGTAATTGCTGATCGTAAAAGTGATTCCCTGACTGGTATAGGCCAGGCCACCGCCGAGCAGCAGGATCAGGAAGGCCTTGTGCGAGAAGCTTTCGCGCAATTCGGCAAAGGCCGTGCCGAGGCTGAAGCGCGATTGCGGCCGGGCCGGATAGCCCGAGGCGACCTTGTGCTGGGCCAGAGCGGAGATCAGCACAGCAAAGGTGATCATCACCGCCCCAGTGAGCCCATAGGCCTGGTAGCCTTCAGCATTGAGCAATCCGTCGGCTAGAAACACATTATAGGCCAGCATCATCACGAACAGGCCTCCACCCCAGCCGAACAGGTAGCGGAACCGCATCAGCCGAGTGCGCTCGTCGTAATCGCGGGTCAGTTCTGGGACCAGCGCAACCGAAGGCACCTCGCAAGCCGAAACCAGCAGGCGGATCACCACGGCCAGGCCGACCAGCTCCCAGAACCCGGGTGCCTCGCTCCCAACCCAGAGCAGGTACCAGGCGCAGCCTAGCGGAATGGCGGCGATGTAGAGCCAGGGTAGGCGCCTGCCCCAGCGGGTGTAGGTCCGGTCCGAGAGATAGCCGATGATCGGATCAATGATCCCGTCGATCACCAGCGCCAGCATCAGCGCCAGGCTGACGAGGCGCGCATCCATCCCCAGCACCTGATTGTAGTAGAGCATCAGGAAGGTAAGGAAGCCGTTGTCCTTCACCCCGTAGGCAATTGAGCCAAGGCCGTGGAAAAAGGCCAGTCTGGTTGGGATGCGCCCCTCAATCGGGGTCATTGCTCTGCTTCCGCGGCCTTGCGGCTATCGACGAAAGCGCGGATCGTGTCGAACAGGCCCGGCGCCTCCGGATCCCACGAGTGACGCGGGCCCAGGGTGATGCCGCCATCGACGATCAACGATGAGCCGGTCACGAAGCTGGCGGCTTCGCTGGCCAGGAAGGCCACGGCCTCGGCAATATCGCGCGGCTGGCCGCCGCGGGCGACTGGCTGGGCATGGCTCGACATTTGGGCGATCATGGCGTTGACCGTCAGCTTGTCCTCACCGGTCATGTCGAGGCTGGCGGCGAATATGTTGGTGTTGATGAAGCCGGGCTGCACCGCGTTCACCCGGATGCCGTACTGGGCCAGGTCCGTCGCGGCGCACTTCGTCAGGTGCAACACGCCGGCCTTGGCGACGGCATAGGCCGTCGGCGAGTAACCCGGACCGCAGGCTGCGACTGAGCTGGTGTTGACGATCGCTGCGCCCTTGCGGTGCTTCATGTGCGGGACGGCGTAATGGATCCCCATCGCGACCGAACGCAGCACCAGGTGCATGGTCCAGTCCCACCCTTCAGCGTCAACCTCGTCGATCCGCCCGGGTGCGCCGCCAGCCGCGGCATTGTTGAACAGGACATCGATCCCGCCGTTCTCACTACCAGCCCGGTCCATCAACGCCTTGATCTGGGCAACGTCGCAAACATCGCAGGCCACCGGCACCATTCCTGCTGCTTCTGCAGCCAGCGCCTCGACCCCGGCCAGGTCGAGATCGGCGGCATAGACCTTGGCCCCTGCGGCTGCGAACAGCTTGGCCGCATCCCGCCCGATCCCCGATGCCGCGCCGGTAATCACGGCAACCTTTCCTTGAAAGCGCATATCCTCACATCCCGCTGTTCCGGCCGTTGGCCCTGTTTTGCCACCAGCTTAGGCCCGCAAGGGGCGCGGTCAACGCCAAAGCGGTTGACGTTACGGCAAGGCCGAACCGTGCAGTCGGCAGAAATCCGCCCTTGCGCGGCGGCGCCGAGTCGCCTTAACCTTTCGATTAAGAGAGGAGTTTGTGACCATGTCCGACCTTGAAACCTTCCGCGCCGAAATCCGCGCCTGGCTGGAAGAAAACTGCCCCGCCGAAATGCGCCAGCCCGCCCGCAGCGATGACGACGTCTGTTGGGGGGGGCGCAAGTTCAAGTTCAAGAGCGAGGCCCAGAAGCTCTGGATGGAGCGTTGCGCCGCCAAGGGCTATACCGTGCCTGACTGGCCCAAGGCCTATGGCGGGGCCGGAATGAGCCCGGCTGAAGCCAAGATCTGGCGGCAGGAAATGCAGCGGATCAATGCCCGTCCGCCGCTCTCGTCGTTCGGCATCTGGATGCTGGGCCCGGCGCTGCTCAAGTTCGGCACCGAGGAGCAGAAGGTTCACTACCTGAACCAGATCGCCCGCGGCGAAATCCGCTGGTGCCAGGGCTATTCCGAACCGGGTTCGGGTTCCGACCTTGTCTCGCTGCAGACCTATGGCGAGGACAAGGGCGATCACTGGGTGGTCAACGGCCAGAAGATCTGGACCTCTTATGCTGACAAGGCTGACTGGATCTTCTGTCTCGTCCGCACGGACAAGACCAACAAGTACCAGGGCATTTCCTTCCTCCTGTTTGACATGGAAAGCTCTGGCGTTTCGACCAAGCCGATCCTGCTGATCAGCGGCAACTCGCCATTCTGCGAAACCTTCTTCGACAATGTGAAGGTCCCTAAGCACCAGATCGTGGGCGAATTGAACCGCGGCTGGGACGTGGCCAAGTACCTGCTGGGCCACGAGCGCGAGATGATCTCGGGCGCGGGCGGGGGTGACCGGCTCAACACCATCGGTGCCGTCGCCAAGCGCAATGGCCTGGAAGACCCGCTGCTGCGCGCCGAGCTCGCCATGTTCGATGTCGATGCCCTGGCCTATCTCGCCATGGGCGAGAAGTTCCTTGACGAGATCAAGGTCGGCAAGGCGCACCCGGCGCAGCCCAACATGATGAAGTACGCCGGGACCGAGCTGAACAAGCGTCGTCACGAACTGCTGATGGCAGCTGGCGGTTCGGCAGCGCTGGAATGGGACAGCGAGGGTTCGAACGGCGGTTCCAAGGCGCGCACCTGGCTGCGGACCAAGGCCAATTCTATCGAAGGCGGCACGAGCGAAGTCATGCTCAACGTGATCTCGAAGCGCATTCTGGATCTGCCCGGAGCGTAGGTTCGCCGATTCGTCGTCACCCCGGGCTTGACCCGGGGTCCCGCTTTTTCCTGCGGCGGGTCACCAAACAGTGGGACCTCGGATCAAGTCCGGGGGTGACGGGAAAGTTTGAAGGAGTACTCAGATGGCGCTGTATCATACCGAAGACCAGACCATGCTGGCCGACACCGCGCGCCAGTTCATGGGCGAGGAAGGCACCATCGCCAAGCAGCTGCGCCATTGGCGCGACAAGGGCTGCAAGGACGGGTTCGGCCATGCCCTGTGGAAACAGTTCGCCGAGCTGGGCTTCACCGGGATCCTGGTGGCCGAAGCCGATGGCGGCCTCGGCATGGGCCATGTCGAAGCTGGCATCGTGCTGGAAGAGATTGGCCGCAACCTCACGCCCTCGCCGTTCCTGACCAGCTCGGTCATGGCCGCGACGGCGATCGGGGCCGGCAATGATGAATTGCGCGGGCGCTACCTGCCCGGCTTGCTTGCCGGCGACAGCGTGTTTGCCGTCGCCATCGATGAAGGGCCAAAGCATCGCCCCGAGCGGATCGCCACCCGCGCCGAGCGCGCCGGCAACGGCTTCCGCATCACCGGCAGCAAGGCTTTCGTGGTCCATGGTGGCAGCGCCGACATGCTGGTGGTTGCCGCCCGCACTGCCGGTGCGGACGATGATGCCGACGGGATCACACTGTTCGCCGTGCCCAAGGATGCGGCTGGTCTCAGCCAGGACGCGGTCCGGCTGGTTGACAGCTCGATGGCAACCCATGTGAAGCTGGACGGGGTTCAGGTCGATGCCGATGCCGTGATCGGCGAAGTCGATGCCGGGCGTGCGCTACTCAACCGTGTGCTCAATGCCGGGCGGATCGGCGCGGCGGCGGAAAGCGTCGGCGTGGCTGGCGGGGCCTTCGACATGACCACCACTTACCTCAAGCAGCGCAAGCAGTTCGGCCAGCTGATCGGCGAATTCCAGGCGCTCCAGCACCGCGCCGCGCACCTCTATTCGGAGCTTGAGATTGCCCGCGCCAGCGTGATCAAGGCACAGCAGCTGCTCGATGCCAGTGCTGGCGGCGAGCCTTCGCAATATGCCGACCTGATGGTTTCGGTCGCCAAGGCCAAGGTCGGCAAGGTCGCGGGCCTGGCGGTCAAGGAAGGGGTGCAGATGCACGGCGGGATCGGCATGACCGATGAATACGACATCGGCCTCTACATGAAGCGCGACCGCGCCCTCGCGGAATTCATGGGCGACATGTACTATCATGCTGAGCGCGTGGCGCAGCTGAGCGGATACTGAACCTGGACCGTCACCCCGGGCTTGACCCGGGGTCCCGCTTCCTTCCTGCGGCGGGCGAAAAAGCGGGACCCCGGATCAGGTCCGGGGTGAAGAAAGGATTGAGCGATGGATTTCTCGAAACTGTTCAGCCTTGAAGGCAAGGTTGCCCTGATCACCGGCGGTAGCCGCGGGATTGGCAAGATGATCCTCGAAGGCTACCTCGCCGCCGGTTGCGCGCGGGTCTACATCACCGCCCGCAAGCGCGAACAGATCGCCGAGACCATCGCCGAGTTCGAGACGCAGTATCCTGGTAAGGTGATCGGCATTCCGGGCGACCTCAGCCAGATGGAAGACCTGAAGCGCGTGGTGGCCGATATTTCGGCCCGCGAGAGCAAGCTCGACATCCTGGTCAACAATGCCGGGGCGGCCTGGGGCGCGGAATTCGACCAGTTCCCCGAAGCCGGCTGGGACAAGGTCATGGACCTCAACGTCAAGAGCCTGTTCTTCCTGACCCAGCAGCTCCACGGCCTGCTCAAGGCCGCCGGCACTTTCCAGGCTCCGGCCAAGGTGATCAACATCGCCTCGATCGACGGGTTGCGCCCCAACCCCTGGGAAACCTATTCCTATCAGGCATCGAAGGCGGCAGTGGTCCACCTGACCAAGCGCCTCGCCGCGCGGCTGATCAAGGACAACATCGTCTGCACCGGGATCGCCCCCGGCGCCTTCCCGAGCGAGATGAACAAGGCCGCGGCGAAGAACCCCGAAGGCAGCGCCAAGGGCATCCCCTACAAGCGGGTCGGCGTGGCCGAGGACATGGCGGCTGGCGCGATCTACCTCGCCAGCCGTGCGGGTGACTACGTGGTCGGCACGACGATCCCGATCGACGGCGGCATCGTCAACGGCTGGGTGCCGGAAGTATTCAACGATCCTTCGGGCGGGCACTGAGCCCGTCCCGAGCGGTCGGGATCAGTC
>JBIIDJ010000105.1:0-8134 GCA_044238415.1 Novosphingobium sp. | reverse complement strand
GCCCTTTTCGAAGAAATGGCGCTGGACCGATAGCCAGGCACCTTTCGCGGTGATGCCCATCGCTTTGTGGTCATATCCCTTCGAGCCGCCGCTGGCGAAGGCATCGTCCAGCCAGAAGTCATGCTCTGCGGCGATGGCATTGGCCGTATCGGAATAGGTCGCCGTCCCCTTGTCGGCGGCGACCACGAAATAGGGATCCTCACCATCACGGATCGTGACATGGCGGGGATGGACCACCTTGGTGTCGACGATATTGTCGGTGATCGACAGCAGCGTACGGATGAACAGCTTGTAGCTGTCCTTGCCCTCAGCCAGCCAGCCGTCGCGGTCACGCGCCGGATCGGGCAACTGCTTGGGATAGAACCCGCCCTTGGCCCCGGCCGGCACAATCACTGCATTCTTGACCCGCTGGGCCTTCATCAGCCCCAGCACTTCGGTGCGGAAGTCGTCACGCCGGTCGGACCAGCGCAGACCACCGCGCGCGACCGGGCCGGACCGCAAGTGGATGCCTTCGACCCGCCGCGAGTAGACGAAGATCTCACGCCAGGGCAGCGGCTTGGGCAAGCCGGGAACCTTGGCTGAATCGAGCTTGAAAGCCAGCGCCTCGCGTCCCACCGGGGCAAAGGCGTTGGTCCGCAGCATGGCCTCCACCACGGCGCGGTACTGGCGCAGCAGGCGATCGTCATTGATAGCCGATACCTGAGCAAGGCCATCGCGGATCATGTCCTGCGCCAGGGTTTCGGCCGCGGCCCGATCACCCTTGAACGCTGGGTCGTGGCGCGCGACGAACAGCGCAATCAGGCCGCGCGTCACGGCCGGAGCATGATGCAGTGCATCGACTGCGGTCGGCACGCCATAATTGAGTCCGGCCTGGCGCAGATAGCGATACCAGGCGCGCAGCCAGTTGGTTTCGATGGCGGACAGGCCGACCATGGCGATCAGCCGATTGAACGGATCATCTTCGGCCTGGCCATTGAGCACATCGGCAAAGGCGGTTTCGATCGCCCCGGCGCGCTCCATCACGATAGCAGCCTCAAGCCCGGCGGGGAGCTGGAGCTGGAAATCGTGGATCGTGCCAAGCCGACCTTCATCAAGGTCGGTCGGCAGATCCTCGATCACACGGAATCCGAAGTTTTCCAGCGCCGGCACGGCATCGGACAGGGCAACTGTGCCACCGCGCTGGTACAGCTTTAGCCGCAGCACTCCAGCGCCGTCGCTGGCTACGGCGTGAAGCCGGGCATCGCGCCGCGTGCCGCCTTCGCTTTCCCCGGCCAGCCGATGCAACCGGGCAATGTCACGGGCGGCCTCGGCAGAGCCATAGGTGCTGCGATAAGCCAGCGGGAAAGCTTCGGCATAACGGGCGGCAATGGCAGCAGCGCGGCTGGGTTCCTCGCTCGCCGCGATCTCACTTTCGACAGCCTCGTTCCAGCCGCGCAGCATGCCCTGCAGGCGGGCGTCAAGTGCAGCCTCGTTCGGCAGCTTGGCCACTTCGGGCAGGTCCAGCACATAGCGCAGCACGGCCAGGCTGCCCTCCACCTCCAGGCTCCAGTCCAGCACCGGGGCTTCGGCGGCCTCAACCAACATGGCCTCGATCTGGCGGCGGGTGGCGGTCGACATAATGTCGCGCGGCAGCCAGACGAAGGCAAAGGCGTGGCGCATCAGTGCCGCCGGCACCAGCGCCAGCTTGGGACGGGGGCGATCGACCAGGCTCATCATCGCCGTGGCGATCCGCTCCAGGTCCTCGTCGGCAAAGCCAATCAGGATGTCATGCGGCAGTGCGGTGAGGGCATGGACCAGTGCCTTGCCAGCGTGGCCCTGCGGCGCAAAGCCCAGCCGTGCCATCAGTTCGGCCAGCTGGGTACGCATCCGCGGCACCTGGGTTGGCGCGGCGGCGAGCCCGGCACTGGTCCAGATCCCGGCATGGACCGAGAGGCTTTCGAGCTTGCCGCCTTCGAATAACGGCACGATGAACAGGTCAAGCGGCGCACGGCGGTGGACGTTGCTGACCGTGTTGGACTTTACCACCAGCGGCGCACGGCGACCCTTTGCCCCCTTGCCTTCGAACCAGGCAAAGGCGCGATCATAGGACACCGGCCCGAGCAGCGCCTTTGCCCCGCGCCGGCAGATGCCGAGTGCGCCGGATTGGCTGCCATCGCGGTGGCGGGTAACGTGGCCAAGCTGGGTCAACATCCCGTCCTTGAACCAGCGCAGTAGCGCCGCCCCCTCGCCATCGGCCAGGCCATCGGCATCAACGGCCATGGCTTCCTGCAGCCTCGGCCAGTCGGCCACGGCGGCGCGGACATCGCCCAGCGTGGTACGCAGCGCCGATTCTAAGGCCCGCCGGCTACGGGCATCGGCCCGGCGCATCTCCAGATAGACCATAGATTCCCGCTTTTCACCTGCCGCATCGCCTTCGACGATCACGGTCAGTGCGCCGTCGGCATCACGTCGGACAGGCAGGACCGGGTGAACCAGCCGGTCGATCGTAAGCCCATGCGCAGCGACGGTTGTGGCAATGGAATCGACCAGGAAGGGCATGTCATCGTTGATGACCGCAATCCGCATGAAGCGTTCCGCGGCATTGCCCGAGACCGTTTCGATCGTGATGGCAGCTTCGCCGGGCTGGCGGTTGGCGGCAGCCGTGCAGACGAAGCTGGCCGCCGCCTTCAGTCCGGCATCCGTGAAAGGCGCATCGCCGGGCAGGAGCGCGGCGCTGAGCCGCTGAGCCAGGGCTGCTTCAAGGGACACGGCGGGCGCACTGGCGGACTTGGCACTCATCGGATCGGCACTCCTCGGGCCGCCTGGCGGGCGTCGCCCCTGCGTATAAGAAAGTTGCTGTCTGGCGCAGCATTCGTATCCATACTACGAGCAACTGGTCACCACTGCAACCAGTTTGCCGCTAGGGAATCGTACCCAACCGGCTTGAGCAACAATTGTTTAGCCCGCCAGCGCCTCAACAGTGAGTGCCAGCGAATGCTCGCGCGCAGCAGGGTCGAAAGTTGCCCCGGCAACGATGATCTCATCCGCTTGCGTCCGCTCGGCAAACCGGCCGATGGCCGCGCGGACGGTGGCCGGACTGCCCACTGCGCGGGCCTGGCCAAGGTGGTCGAGCATGGCCTGGGTGCTGGGCGACAGGCTTTCCCGATAACCTGGAACCGGGGGTTTGAGGCGTCCCGGCGTACCGCTGCGCAAGGCGACGAAACTTTGCTCGAGCGAGGATGCCAGCAGCCGGCCTTCCGCATCATTCTCCGCGCAGAGCACGGTCATGGCGGCCATGGCATGCGGGCGATCGAGCCAGGGCGAGGGGATGAACCGTTCGCGATAGAGCTTGAGCGCCGCATCAAGATGATCCGGCGCGAAGTGCGAAGCGAACGCATAGGGCATGCCCAGTACGGCAGCCAGCTGCGCTCCGAACAGGCTGGAGCCAAGGATCCAGAACTCCAAAGCCGCACCGAAACCTGGCGTTGCCCGCAGGGCCAGTTCCGGCTCACCGGTGACCAGTGCACGCAGTTCCACCACGTCCTGTGGAAAGTACTCGGCCGCCCGCATCAGATCCTTGCGCAGGGCTTGGCCGATGCGGCTGTCCGCCCCCGGCGCGCGGCCAAGGCCCAGGTCGATCCGGCCGGGGAACAGCGCGTCGAGCGTACCGAACTGCTCGGCAATCACGAAGGGATTGTGATTGGGCAACATGATGCCGCCCGCGCCGATCCGGATAGTCGAAGTGGCATGGCCGATATGGGCCAGGGCGACCGCTGTGGCGCCGCCCGCGATCCCGTCCATCGCATGATGCTCGGCCACCCAGAACCGCTTGTAACCGGCACACTCGGCCGCGGAGGCCAGGCTGGCAGCGGTAATCAAGGCTTCGGAAACGGTCCCGCCTTCGCGGACGGGGATCAGGTCAAGGACGGAAAGCGGGATCACCGGCCGGATGGTGCCGGGTCTGGCCCCAACTGGTCAAGATAGGATCGTGCAGTGCGCGCCGGATCGCTGCCTGGCGCTGCCGCCAGCACCGATTGCCACGAGCGGCGCGCTGCTGCCTCGTTGCCCGCCAGCATCGCAATCACCCCGGCCTCCAGACCGACTTCCGGATCGAGCGGCAGCAGCGTGGCGGCGGTCAGGATCTGGTCTTGCGCCTCGGACAGCTTGCCCTGCCGACGCGACAGCGTGGCGGAGAGCAGCCAGGCCTGCCCGTTGTCCGCCGCATTGGCACGCGCGCTGGCCAGCGCCGCAGCGGCATCGCCATCGCGTTTGAGCAGCACCAGCGCGCGGGCCCGATCGATCGCGATTTCTCCGGCGAGCCGCAGGTCGCCCGCACCGAGCGCTTCACCGTGGGCCACATCGAGGCGCTTCAAGGCATCTTCAGACTTGCCGGCGGCCAGCAAGGCATTGCCAGCCATGCCCCCGCGACGGGCGCGGTTGGCCGCCTCGTTCGCCGGGGTCATGGTGTGCGCTTCGGCAAAGGCAGCTTCCGCGCCGCTCCACTGGCCCAGCGCGGCGCGGGCCATGCCCAGGCATTCTGCGGGTTCGGCCCGGGCAGATCCCTTGACGCTGTCCAGCCAATCTTCGGCATAGGTTTCCGCCGCCGCCGGACTGGACCGCAACATGTCCCGGCATTGCCCGGCCTGGGACGGACCCGCCGCTGCGGCCGGTTCCGTCTGCGCCTTCTTCTTGCGCGGGATTTCCAGCGGCGCACCGCGAACAGGTGGCGCAGCGCCGGGCGAAACCGTCGGCCCGGCCTGCGCCAGCAACAGAGGCAAAAAAGCGGCAAGAATCATGGCAGCTCCGCAATCGTCCGCAGCAGCAGCGCGATATCGGCATCGCGGCTGAGGCGGTGATCGCCGTCCTTGATCAGGGTGACCTGAACATCGTCCGAATGGAGCATCTCGGCCAGACGGAGTGACAATTCCCACGGGACATCCGGATCCTGCTGGCCGTGCAGCAACCGCACCGGACAGACTATCGGGATCGGTGCCTCGAGCAAGCGCAGCACCTGGCCATCGCTCCAGAACTCGGCATGGGTCGGCGTCGGGTCGGGGCCATAGGGATTGTCCTCAAGCAAGGTCTCGCCCGCCGCCAGCCGCGCCTGCTGGTCCGGATCGAAGCCCCAGTCGGTGAAATCGGGTGCGGCGGCAATGCCAACCAGCCCGCCCAGCCGGTCACCCAGCGCAAGGCCGACCAGCAGCATCAGCCAGCCGCCCATGGACGAGCCGACCAGCACGACCGGGCCGGACACTTGCGCGGCGATCAGTGCCAGCACCTGATCCCGCCAGCGGCTGAGGGTGCCATCGGCAAATTCGCCATCGCTGGCCCCGCAGCCGGAATAGTCGAGCAAGAAGCAGGCGCGACCGTTTGCGACGGCCCAATCGAACACGGCAGTGGCCTTCCCGCCGGCCATGTCGGACATGTAACCGGGAAGGAATACCAGCGTTGGTCCGGCTCCCGCCGTGTAGCGAAAGGCGATACGGGTACCATCGGGCAGGGTGTGAAAGGCCGTGTCTGTCATGCCCGCGTCATGCCCGGATGGCAGCCGCTTGTCAGCCCGCCTTGCTGCGTTACTGTGGCGTCAACCAGGGAGAGAACACGATGCCGCCAGCCCCGCCCCATCAGCCGGTGCACACCCCGCTGCTTGCCGCAAACCGCCGCCAGGCGCTGCGCCTTGGACTGCTCGGGCTAGCCGGAATCGGTGCGCCGGCCCTGGCTGGGCAGGGTCAGGGTTTTACCCACTGCGTCGCTAGCGGTGAGCCGGGGCCGGACCAAGTGCTGCTCTGGACCCGCTATGCCAGTGCGCAGGACACCGCGCTCAAGTGGGAACTGGCTGAGGATGCAGACTTTGCCCGGGTGGTGGCGCAAGGTGACACGGTCGCCTCCCCCGCCAGCGACTGCTGCGCGCGGGCCTGGGCCAAGGGACTGCAACCGGGCCACTGGTACTTCTACCGCTTCATC
The DNA here is from genome assembly GCA_044238415.1 of Novosphingobium sp. Lineage (GTDB taxonomy): Bacteria > Pseudomonadota > Alphaproteobacteria > Sphingomonadales > Sphingomonadaceae > Novosphingobium. Next base: position 2,191 of record JBIIDJ010000105.1, on the reverse strand, counting down.
GCGCCCGATGGCGAAAAGAGCCCGGTGGGACGGACCAAGACGCTGCCCGTCGGCAAGGTCGACAAGTTCCGCATCGCCGTATTTTCCTGCTCGAATTACGGGTTCGGCTGGTTCAACGCTTATGGCCATGCCGCCGAAGTGGGCGATTTCGACCTGGTGCTGCACCTGGGTGACTATTTCTACGAATACGAACGCGGCAATTACCCAAGCGCGAAAGAAGGCCTGGCGGAACGCATCTTGCCCGATCACGAGACAGTAACGCTGGCCCAATACCGCGAACGCTTCGCCACCTACCGCGCCGATCCGGACCTGCAGCGGCTCCACCAGCTCTATCCCGTCATTTCGATGTGGGATGATCACGAGGTGGCCAACGATGCCTGGAAGGACGGGGCTGAAAATCACCAGCCCGATCGAGAAGGCAGCTATGCGGTGCGTGAGGCGACGGCAGAGCAAGTCTATCGTGAATGGTTGCCCGTATCGGACGCCTATTGGACGCAGTACGAAATCGGCAAGCTGGCCACCCTGTTCCGGCTCGAAACCCGGCATCTTGGCCGCGACAAGCCGTTCGACCTGGGCGACTTGATGCAGGGCAAGCGCGGGCCGGAACTGGAGGCGGCGCTAGTGGCCTTCCGCGACGGCACCTGGCGCGATCCAGCCCGCACCCTGCTCGGGGTGGAACAGGAAGCCTGGCTGGCGGGCGGGCTCAAGGCCTCGACCAGGGCCGGAAAGCCCTGGCAGGTGCTGGCGCAGCAGATCATCATGGGCCAGTTCGGCTTTGCCCGCACCGTGGTTGAGAGCATGACCCAGAATGTCGACAAGACCATGCGCGCCCGGATCCTCGCCGCTGACCGGGTCCAACAGAGTGGCATTCCCTATGCCATGGACATGTGGTCCGGCTATCCGGCGGCACGCGAACGGCTTTACCGCGCTGCGCTGGAGGCTGACGCCAACCTGCTGGTCCTGGCGGGGGACAGCCACAATGCCTGGGCCTTCGATCACAACCACGGCGGTGAGCGCGTTGGCGTCGAAATGGCCGGGCAAAGCGTAACGTCGCCCGGATTCGAACATTACCTGCGCTGGGTAAAGCCTGATGACCTGGCGGCTGGCGTCATGGCGGCGAGCCCGGCGCTCAAGTGGTGCGACACCAGCCGCCGCGGTTACCTGGCCGTCGAACTGACACCCAAGGCGGCGACCGGCGAATGGCGCTTCCTGCAGACCGTGCGACAAAAGGGAACGGCCCTGGCGGGTGCCAAGCGGATGACCGTGCTGGCCGGCCAGCGCCGCTTTTCGGCTTAGTTGCCGCTTAACCGCTGTGCTGCTAGGAGGGCGGCGATGAAGCAAGGCTGCGCCCTGACTTTGACTACTACCACCCCGGCCTGCCGGGGGCGGAGCGCGCTGGCCTGACGCCAACGCTGCCCCGCCGTCCGGTTTCGGGCGGCTGGTGTCTCCTCCCGAAATCGCCGTTTCCGACACCGCCCCTTTGCGGAGCGCCCGGCTTGTGCCAAAGCGCCCAGCAAATCAGACGAGTGCCTAGTGATGTCCGAACTGCTCAAGATCAGCCTGCCCGATGGTTCCGTGCGCGAGATGCCCACGGGATCGACCCCGGCCGATGTCGCCGCGGCGATCGGCCCGGGCCTCGCAAAGGCGGCACTGGCGGCCAGGATTGATGGTGAGCTGGTTGATCTAACCCGGCCCTTTACCGGCGATGCCAGACTGGCGCTGATCACCAGCCGCGACGAGGCCGAAGCGCTCGACCTGGCCCGGCATGACTATGCCCACGTCCTGGCCGAAGCGGTTCAGGCACTGTTTCCGGGCACGCAGATCACCTTTGGCCCCAGCACCGATGACGGCTTCTATTACGACTTCGCGCCCAAGGACCGCCCCTTCACTGAAGAGGACCTGCCCGCAATCGAGGCCGAGATGCGCAAGATCATCCAGGCCGACAAGCCGCTGCGCCGCGAGGTCTGGAGCCGCGAAACGCTAATCAGCCGCTGGAAGCAGCAGGGCGAAAGCTTCAAGGCCGAATGGGCCGCCGAACTGCCGGGCGATGAACCGCTGACGGTTTACTGGTCGGGCGATGATTGGCTCGACATGTGCCGCGGCCCGCACCTGCCCTCCACCGGCAAGCTCGATGCGCAGGCCTTCAAGCTGACGCGTGTCTCGGGCGCCTATTGGCGCGGCGATCAGAACA
>JBIIDJ010000029.1:0-26916 GCA_044238415.1 Novosphingobium sp. | reverse complement strand
GTTACGGAATAACCGCACAAATACCGTGGGCCAAAGGCGGTATGGCCGGTTTGGCGATGTTGAGGCAGAGCGGTTGTCGAGACAGCTCAAAAGTCTCCGTCTTGCTCTTGTGGCCCGCCCAACCACCCCTCCCAACGGGTCCGGGAGTAAGCGAGGAAGCAGGCTCGGTCATCGGGTCGCCATGACAGGTCCCGAGCCTGCTTCCCCTCCTTTTTCAGCGACAGAATTGCTGTCCCGACAGCTCCAGGTGGAGATGATCGCGGTGTGCCACATTGTATGCCGGGCTCAGTACCGTGCCGAACCGCTTGCAGGCGCTCTGGTGAACCACGCTCAAGAAGCGGCGCTCGGCCGGATCGCCGGCATACCAATCCTGCAACACTGAAATTCTGCGGCCATCGGCCAGGATGAAGGCTGAAACGTCAATGGCATTGGCCGTGGCATGGGCGCTGCGGCGATCGCTGCCGGCCACATTGCGGCAGGCATAGCTACCCATGGTCTCAATTCTAATCAGCGGGCTGCCAAGAATCTGCCGTGCCGCACGATCGACGCCAAATCGCGCCCAACCCGCCAGGGTATCCGCCAGCGGGCACGTTACCGGGCCCAGATTACTGAGCTGGAGATGGGCATCATCACTGCGCAGGCTGGTAAGCCGCACAGTACCGACGATTGAACAACCCGCGCCGAAATACTGGTCTGGCAGCGGAGTGAAACTGGCCCGGGTGACGCCGAGGTCGGCGAGGCATTGGTGGGTTGCAGGATTGGGGGTGAACGTGGCGCTGGCCGACCGACGTACGGCTTCGCGTTTCGAAACCTGCGGAATCTCCAGACAGGCCGAAAGCAGGGCCAACGCGGGCAGCAGGGCAACGACTCTGCGCATGGCAAGATTTTCAGGCGCTATGGTTAAGAATTGCTTACCGTCAAAGTTGCGCTGCTTTGCTTGCTTTAGGGGCTTGCCAGCTTATCCGCTGAGCCCTAGGAACAAAACTAATGCGAACGATTATCAATAGCACTGCGTTTGGTTGGCTGGTCCTGGCCCTGCCCGGCGTCGCCCAGCTGTATGGCTGGTTCAGCGGTGCGATCGATACGATGGATATGCTCTCCCCCACCGGCGAAACCAGCGCGCGGCTGATGATCCTAGCCATGCTGATCGGACCGCTGGCGGGTCTGCTTGGCTCCAGGCGCTGGCTGCAATGGTGGTTGGTCCGCCGTCGCTGGATCGGGGTGGCGGCCTTTGCCTATGCCGTGCTCCATTTGGTTTTCTACGTCATCGACATGGGCAGTCTGGAGGCGATCATGGGCGAACTGCCGATCGCATCGATCTGGACCGGCTGGCTGGCGCTGGCGCTGATGCTGCCGATGGCGCTGACCAGCAACCAGGCTGCGCTGCGCGCGCTGCGCTCCGCGTGGAAAACGGTGCAGCGTCTGGCCTATCCGGCGGCACTGCTCACCCTGCTGCACTGGTGGTGGGTGCATGATGGCGCTACCACCGCAGTAATTCACTTCGTCCCGCTTGTCCTGCTCTGGCTGGCGCTGCTCTGGCGCAGGACCCGCAAGACCCCTCTGACCCCCCAAGCAGGAGTATAGACCATGCGTTCCCTGATTTTCGCCGCCGCCTTTGGCCTTGCCGCGACGACCGCCCTTATTACTGCCAGCCCAGCTGAAGCGACCGGCAAGGTCAAGTGCCAGGCAGGTCCGCAGTCGGGCTGGAACAATGTCGAAACACTAAAGGCCCAGCTCACTCGGGAAGGCTGGAAGGTGACCAAGGCCAAGGTCGACGGCGGCTGCTATGAAGTTTACGGCGTGCTGCCAACTGGCGAGAAGGTCGAAGCCTATTTCCACCCCGTCAGCTTCGAGAAGCTCTATGTCGCGCAGCGCGGCAAGGTGCTTTTCCGCAAGCCGGGCTATTGATTCCAATCACATAGCTAAGCGTCATTGACAAGTCCGGGGCCGCCTCTAAACGCGGCTCCGGGCCACGCGGTCCCAACGCCGCGCGTGCTCTCTGCAAGGAGAGACTACATGACTGCACAACTGCCGGCGCGCGAACCCGCGCGCCCCTTCTTTTCTTCTGGTCCCTGCGCCAAGCCGCCGGGCTATTCCCTCGACAAGCTGGCAACCGAATCGCTGGGCCGGTCGCACCGCGCCAAGATCGGCAAGACGCGCCTGCAATACTGCATCGACCTGATGCGCGAAGTGCTGGGTCTGCCCGATACGCACCGCATCGGCATTGTCCCCGGGTCTGACACCGGCGCCTTCGAAATGGCGATGTGGACCATGCTGGGCGCGCGCGGCGTCACTTGCCTTGCATGGGAAAGCTTTGGCGAGGGTTGGGTGACTGACGCAGTCAAACAGCTCAAGCTCGAACCCAAGGTCCACCGCGCCGACTATGGACAGCTGCCGGACCTCTCCAAGGTCGATTTCGCCGATGACGTGCTGTTCACTTGGAACGGCACCACCAGTGGCGTCCGCGTACCTGACGGCGAATGGATCCCGGCCGACCGCGAGGGCCTGACCTTCGCCGACGCGACCAGTGCGGTCTTCGCTTATGACATTCCATGGGACAAGATCGATGTCGCCACGTTCTCGTGGCAGAAGGTGCTGGGCGGCGAAGGCGGCCACGGTGTCCTGATCCTGGGCCCGCGCGCGGTCCAGCGGCTGGAGGAGTATACCCCGGCCTGGCCGCTCCCGAAGGTGTTCCGCCTCGTCTCCAAGGGCAAGCTGGCCGAAGGCTTGTTCAAGGGCGAAACCATCAACACCCCGTCGATGCTGGCGGTCGAGGACGCGATCTTCGCGCTGGAGTGGGCGCGGGGCCTGGGCGGGCTGGAAGGCCTCAAGACCCGCTGCACCGCCAATGCCGACGCGCTGAACAAGATCGTGGCTGATCGCGAATGGCTCAGCCACCTGGCGGAGGACAAGGGCATCCGCTCGAAGACCTCAGTCTGCCTCTCGGTCGAGGGCGCCGACGCCGATTTCATCAAGGCAATGACTGGCCTCCTCGAAAAGGAAAGCGCGGCCTATGACATCGCCGGATATCGCGATGCCCCGCCGGGCCTGCGGATCTGGTGCGGTGCCACGGTCGATGCCGCCGATGTTGAGGCGCTCGGCCCATGGCTCGATTGGGCCTACGCTGTAACCAAGGCCGCGGCCTAAGCTTCAGGCGTAATCCCGGTCTCCAAACCGGGGTCCCGCTTTCCCCCCTTTTTATGCCCGCCGCCAGGCGGGATCCCGGATCAAGTCCGAGACGACGAACCAAGGACAAGTTGCAATGACCAAGCCCCGCGTACTCATTTCCGACAAGATGGACCCCAACGCCGCCCGCATCTTCACCGAGATGGGCTGTGATGTGGACGTCATCACCGGTGAAACCCCCGAACAGCTGATCGCCCGCATCGGCGATTACGATGGCCTCGCGATCCGCAGCTCGACCAAGGTGACCAAGGAAGTCCTGGCCGCTGCGAAGAACCTCAAGGTCGTCGGTCGTGCCGGGATCGGGGTGGACAACGTCGATATCCCTGCCGCGTCGGCCCAGGGCGTGGTGGTGATGAACACCCCGTTCGGCAACTCGATTACCACCGCCGAACACGCCATCGCGCTGATGTTCGCGCTGGCCCGCCAGATCCCCGAAGCCAATGCTCAGACGCAGGCTGGCAAGTGGCCGAAGAACGACTTCATGGGTGTCGAAGTGACCGGCAAGACCCTGGGCCTCATCGGTGCGGGCAACATCGGCTCGATCGTCGCAAGTCGCGCGCTTGGCCTGAAGATGAAGGTCGTCGCCTACGACCCGTTCCTGACCCCCGAACGCGCGGTTGAGATGGGCGTCGAAAAGGCCGATCTCGATACCTTGCTGGCCAAGGCCGACTTCATCACGCTGCACACGCCGCTCACTGACCAGACCCGCAATATCCTCTCGGCTGACAACCTGGCCAAGACCAAGAAGGGCGTGCGGATCGTCAACTGCGCGCGCGGCGGCCTGATCGACGAGGCGGCGCTGAAGGCCGCCCTCGACAGCGGCCATGTCGCCGGGGCCGCACTCGACGTGTTTCAGACCGAACCGGCCAAGGAATCGCCGCTGTTCGGCACCCCGAACTTCATCTGCACCCCGCACCTGGGCGCTTCGACTAACGAAGCGCAGGTCAACGTGGCGCTGCAAGTGGCAGAGCAGATGGCCGATTACCTGGTCAACGGCGGTGTCACCAACGCGCTCAACGTGCCCTCGCTCTCCGCTGAGGAAGCACCGAAGCTGAAGCCTTACATGGCGCTGGCTGAACAGCTCGGAAGCCTGGTCGGCCAGCTGACCACCGGCGCCATCCCGCGGATCTCGATCCACGCCGAAGGCGCTGCGGCCGAGCTCAATATCAAGCCGATCGTCGCGGCGGTCCTCGCCGGGTTCCTGCGTGTCCAGTCGGACACGGTGAACATGGTCAATGCGCCATTTCTGGCCAAGGAACGCGGGATCGAGGTGCGTGAGGTCAAGACCGAAAAGGAAGGCGACTACCACACGCTGATCCGCGTTTCGGTGAAGACCGATGCGGGCGAACGCTCGGTCGCCGGGACGCTCTTTTCCAACAGCGAACCGCGTCTGGTCGAACTGTTCGGCATCAAGGTGGAGGCGGAACTGGCCGGCCACATGATGTACATCGTCAACGAGGACGCCCCCGGCTTCATTGGCCGGATCGGCACCCTGCTGGGCGAAGCCGGCATCAACATCGGCACTTTCAACCTCGGGCGGCGCACCGCCGGCGGCGAAGCCGTGCTGCTGCTCAGCGTCGACAGCCCGGTGCCGGCCGAAGTACTGACTGCCGCCCGCGCAGTGCCCGGCGTGAAGCGGGTTATGGCGCTGGCGTTTTAAGGCGCAATCGGGCAACGGGAACGGCGCAATGCAAGACACTGACCGTGACCTGTTGCCCGAAGGCCTTGAAGATCGCCTTCCCTGCGATGCCGCCGCCGCGGCGCGGGTAACGCGGGCCGTCCTCGATGTGCTCGACAGCCACGGTTATGACCGGGTCCAGCCGCCGACGATTGAGTTCGAAAAGTCGATGGCCAGTCGCATGGCCGGGGTCCAGCCGCGCCGGATGTTCCGCTTCGTCGATCCAGCCAGCTTGCGCACCCTGGCGCTGCGTAGTGACATGACCGTGCAGGTCGGCCGGATCGCCGCTACGGCGCTCGGCCAGCAGGCCCGCCCGCTGCGACTATGCTATGCTGGGCAGGTGGTGACCATTAAGGGCGATGGTCTGGACCCCACGCGCGAGCGGCTGCAGCTGGGGGCGGAACTGATCGGCAGCGACAGTGTGGCTGCGGCCGGCGAAGTGCTGGCCGTGGCGCTGGAGGCGTTGGCTGCGGCCGGCGCCAGAAGCATCTCGGTCGATTTCACCCTGCCTGATCTAGTTGATACGCTTGCCGCCAAGACCCTGCCGCTGGCTGCCGACATGGTTGAGGCCGTGCGGCGCGAACTGGATGCTAAGGACGCCGGTGGCCTGGTGGCCGCCGGCGGCGCGGCTTACCTGCCGCTGCTCTCCGCGATTGGCCCGTTCGAAGCTGCGATTGAGAAGCTGGCCGCCTTCGATGCTGGCGGGGCGTTGGCCAGCCGGATCGCCGCGCTGCGCCAGATTGCCGAGCGGGTGGGCGGGCAGGCGCGCCTGACGCTCGACCCCAGCGAGCGGCACGGGTTCGAATACCAATCCTGGTTCGGCTTCACGATCTATGCTGAGGATGTGCCCGGCGCGCTGGGCCGGGGCGGTTCCTATGCGATCCTGGGCGCGGGCAGCGAAACCGAGCCCGCGATCGGCTTTTCGCTGTACCCCGATACCCTGATCGATGCCCTCGCCGCATCGGAACCAGCGCGCGACACGCTGTTCCTGCCGCTGGGCCACAATGCCGAAGTCGCGGCTCGCCTGCGCGCGATCGGCTGGCGCACAGTTGCCGCCCTGTGCGAAGACTGCGAGCCGGTGGCGCTGGGCTGCACACACCGGCTTCACGGAGCAGAGGTTGTGCCGGTCGGTTCCTAATATCCTCCAGCGCCGGGCCGGGCCTATTCGACCCGATCAAGAACGTGCTTGAAAAAGCTCACCTCGCCGCCCGGTGCAGTGATGGTGGCAAAACAGACCTGCCGCTTCAGGCCCGGCTGCATCATGCAGACCTTGTTCTGCAGCGATCCATTGGGAAATCGCAGTTTCGCATCGATCAATCCGCTGGGCAGCAAGGTCATCGCCATCGTTGCGCCCGGAAAACCAGGGACCGCGCGTTCGACACCATCGGTCGGTGTGCGGTGGCTAAAGCTGCGCGGCTGTCCATTCGCGCCGGTTTCGACCTGCGTGAAATCGAGCATGGCCCCGGCCTCCCGGATGGTCACAGTGAAGGCCCGAAATGTCTTGCCCTGCGGCGGGATCGATTCGGTCAGGTTGAGCTGCCAGCTGCCGACTGAAGCGGTCGTTTCAGTCTGTGCGATGGCAGGATTCGCAGCCAGGCCAGGCCCGATCATGATCAGCGCGGCACTCCAGGCGAACACCCTATTTCTTGCACCCATGCCGATCTCCTTCCTGATCTAGTCCGCATAGCCGACGCGACTTTTGCGGGGAAGCGGAACAAGAGCTGTTGTCTGCCGCGATTGCCAGCGGAACTCCGGCACCGGGTCAGGCCATCGGCGACTGGACGGCTAGCGGCCGAATAGCTTCTTCAGCCAGGCATCAACAATCGGGGTGGCGGGATAGTCTGCCTCGCCCAGCTTGCGGTTGATCTCCATGTGGCCGATCAGGCCGCGCCCCTCCACCCTGGCGGTTTCGGCTGGTGTCCGTGCGGCGCGCAGCGCGGCGGCCAGCGGCTCGTTCTGGCGCACGGCATCGGCGCGGTCGACATGCGGGAACAGGAAGGCCCCGGCATTCGGCTCGGCGGCGTGGCTGATCGGGGAAAGCGCTTTCTGCCGCGCCGGTTCGGTGCCGAAGGCGGCGGTATAGATCTGCGCCATGCGCCCCCCGGCATCGGCGAACTGGGCCGGAATGTCATAGGCCGCGCCGTCCAGGGGGATCACGCCATCGACATCGGCATGGCTCAGGCTGACCGCACGCAGGTATTGCGGATCGGTGCCGACCAGCGCCACCAGGTGTGCGCCCGCGCTATGGCCCATCAGCACCACCTTGCCACGATCGATCCCCAGTTCGCCCGCCCGGTCCAGCAGGGCCTTCAGCGCGGCGGCCACGTCGGCTGCCTGCTGTTCGACCGTGGCATTAGGCACCAGGCGATAGTCGATCGAAGCGAAGGCATAACCCTGGTCAGGGTAATGCGTCACCTTGGCGCGGCCGGTGGCATTGTCCTTGCTGCCTTTTGACCAGCCGCCGCCATGCACGAACATGATCAGGGGGGCGGGGCCGCGCGTGCCCTTGGCCCGCCAGAAGTTGAGGCCCTGCATGGGGTCCTTTCCATAGGCGATCATCTGGTCGGGCCGGGCTGCGGGTATTTTCGCGTCTTCGGCGGCGCGCTCGGCCATCCGCTCGCGCAGTCGTTCGCGCAGCCGGTCACCGGGCGCAGCCTGGGCGATAGAGGTGCCGATCAGCGCGACCAAGCCAAGCGAGAGAAGCAGGGTTCGTTTCATCGGTTGTTACTCCGGAATTCGAATATGGACCATGGGTGGTGCCGGTCTGCTTGCTGATCGGTGAACGGGCCGGTCGCAATTTGTCGCGGTCTGTCGCTGGTCCCGGTTGACTCTGCGCGGGCACGCCCCTAACCGCCGCCCCGCATCCGGAGCCGCTGGCTCCCTCCGGTCCACCGCTCGCGCCGAGTCCTGTCGAAGGGCGCTTGCCGGTCACATGGCAGGGGTAGGACTGTATTCATGGCAAATGTTACCGTGATCGGCGCCCAGTGGGGCGATGAAGGCAAGGGCAAGATCGTCGACTGGCTGGCCAGCCGCGCCGATGCTGTCGTCCGCTTTCAGGGCGGGCACAATGCTGGCCACACGCTGGTCGTGGGCGATCAGACCTACAAGCTCTCCCTTCTCCCCTCGGGCATCGTCACCGGAACGCTCTCGATCATTGGCAACGGCGTGGTGCTCGATCCCTGGCACCTGAAGAGCGAGATCGAGAAGCTGGAAGGGCAGGGCGTGGTGATCAACACCGAAAACTTCGCCATTGCCGACAATTGCCCTTTGATCCTGCCGCTGCATCGCGATCTCGATGGCTTGCGCGAAACCGCCGCCGGCTCCGGCAAGATCGGTACCACGGGCCGCGGGATTGGTCCGGCCTATGAAGATAAGGTCGGCCGCCGTGCGATCCGCGTCTGCGATCTGGCCCACCTAGATGCACTCGATAGCCAGCTGGACCGGCTCTGCGCTCACCACGATGCGCTGCGCGCCGGGTTCGGTCAGCCGCCGGTTGATCGGGCCGCACTGCTCGCAGAGCTTAAGGAAATCGCGCCTTTCGTGCTCCAATTCGCCCAGCCGGTGTGGAAGCGGCTGAAGAAGGTGCGCAAGGCCGGCGCCCGGATCCTTTTCGAAGGCGCGCAGGGCGTGCTGCTCGATGTCGATCACGGCACCTATCCCTTCGTCACCAGCTCCAACACCGTCAGCGGCACGGCGGCCAGCGGTTCGGGCCTTGGCCCGGCCAGCACCGGCTTCGTGCTGGGGATCGTCAAGGCCTATACCACCCGGGTCGGCTCGGGCCCGTTCCCGACCGAGCTGGAGGACGAGATCGGTCAGCGGCTGGGCGAGCGTGGCCACGAATTCGGCACGGTCACCGGACGCAAGCGCCGCTGCGGTTGGTTCGATGCCGTCCTGGTGCGCCAGTCCTGCGCCATTTCGGGCGTGACCGGCATTGCGCTGACTAAAGTTGACGTGCTGGACGGTCTGGAAACAGTGAAGATCTGCACCGGCTATCGCCTGAACGGAAAAATCCTCGACTATTTCCCCAGCCATGCCGCCGATCAGGCCAATGTCGAGCCGATCTACGAGGAAATGGAAGGCTGGAGCGGCACCACCGCCGGTGCACGCAGCTGGGCCGATCTCCCCGCCCAGGCGATCAAGTATATCCAGCGCGTGCAGGAGCTGATCGAAACCCCGGTGGCACTTGTGTCGACCAGCCCGCAACGCGAGGATACGATCCTCGTGCGGGATCCCTTTGTGGATTAAGTGAAATCTTGACTTAGCCCCTTTTTGTTCTACTCTTGTTCGAATGAATCGAGCGGGAGCGGAACATGTCCCAATCCAATTTTGCCTACAGCACGCCTGCCAACGACGCCGCGGGCCTGCCGCTGACACTTTCGGTCTTCGCGGACCGTGACCATGTGCGCGAGCAGCTGGGCGAGGATGCAGCGGCAGCGGGATTCAGGGTTAGCGAGGTGGGAGAAGTGGCGGCCCTCCTCGACGGAGACGTCCGACCGCTTGGCGAAGTTGTCTTGCTGGATTGCCCGACGGTGGACGGAACGCGGCTTGCCGCTCTGGCCCAGCTCGATCTTCGCGTGGCCAATGCTGGTGCACACCTGATTGTCTCGACCTCGGTCGATGCACTGGATGATGTGTTCGGCTGTCTTGATCAGTCCAATCCTCAGATTTTGGTCGATCCAAGCCGGGCCGATCACGTAATTGCTTTGGGCCGGGTTCTGGCCAGGATTCCCAACCTTCGGCTGCGCGAACTGTCCGAGGAGGACCGGCTGGTGCTGCTCCGGTTGACCGAGCAGGTCGGCCAGATTGCCCAACGGTTGGAGCGGCTGGAAGCGCCGCTGCGCCAGATCGAGCGGGACGACGGGGGCAGCCTCTTCCGCTTTGGCAGCCCGAAGCCAGCCTTCGCCGCTGCTGCGGGCGATGATAGCGAGCGGCTGGTCCGCGCAGCCCGCGCACCGTTGCCCGATCCTCGGTTAGTCCGCCGGATCATTCGGCAGCGGCAACTGCGCGCCCGTTTTTTTGATGGTGACCTGTTCGCCGATCCCGCTTGGGATATGCTGCTGGATCTGACTGCGGCGCGGGCCGAGCACACCCGCGTTTCGGTAACTTCGTTGTGCATTGCCTCGGGCGTTCCACCCACGACGGCACTGCGCTGGATCGGGCAAATGATCGATGCCGGCTTATTGTTGCGACTTGAGGACGAGACGGACCGGCGCCGTGCCTTCATTACCCTGTCGGACCAGGCAGCTGACGGCATGGCACGCTATTTCGTTGAGCTTGGCAGCAGGGCGACGAGTCTTGTTTAGACTTCACAGCGCCTGCGCTGTGCGCTAGGCGCGACGGCGCTGGTTAGGTGGCAAAGCCACGGGCCGGGCGGTTAGCTCAGTTGGTAGAGCATCTCGTTTACACCGAGAGGGTCGGCGGTTCGAGCCCGTCACCGCCCACCATTTTTTTCAAAATCTTAGAGATAAATTCGGATGATAATCCGCAACACGAAAATGCGCAAGCAACCACCCAGCAATCACACCAGCAAGCCACATCCTCCACCCAAAGCGCCTAAACTGCAGATTGCACTGGGAACCATCGTGACCTGCGGGCGAAATTCCAATCCTGCCACTTTGCAGAGATAACGCGCCGATGCCGTCCCTTGGCTCGCCTACATCACGCTCCGTTTGATGATCGATGCGCTGAAAGAGGCATGAAAACCGGATAGGGATCTGTTGGGCAGGCTCTGTCAGCCCAAATGCACCGGCTAGGGGGAGAGCATCGAAGTGGCTAGCTGCGCCTCATGCCACGCTCTCGCAAACCAGCCAGCCCATATCGCTATTTCAACTCCTCGCCCGAGGTGATCCGCCTCGTGGTGTTGATGTATGTGCGCTTCCCGCTAAGCCTGAGGAGTGTCGAGGGCCTGCTGTTTGAGCGCGGCATAGACATTTGCCACGAGACGGTGCGGCTGTGGTGGAACCGGTTCGGTCCGCTGTTTGCAGCCGACATCCGGCGGCATCGGGTGAGCCAGATGCGGGGCTTTCGCCATTGGAACTGCCACCTCGATGAGGTCTACGTGAAGATCAACGGAGAGACGCATTACCTCTGGCGCGCCGTCGATCACGAGGGCGAGGTGCTCGAAGGCGACGTCACCAGGACCCAGGACAAGAAGGCGCTTAAGCGGCACGGCTAGGTTGAAACGATCACAACCGATGGCCTGCGCTCATATGGCGCGGCGATGGACGAGCTGGGTAATCGCGACAATCAGGAGATTGGCCGGTGGGCCAACAACAGGGCGGAAAGCAGCCATCTGCCCTTCAGGCGAAGAGAGCAGGCGATGCTCGGGTTCAGGCAGATGAAGTCGTTGCAGAAGTTCGCCTCAGTCCATGCCAACATCCACAACCATTTCAATCTCGACCGCCACCTCGTTGATCGAAAGATCTAATAGCAAAGCCGCTCAGCTGCCGTGGCTGAGTGGCAGTCTCTCGCTGCATGAGGCAGTGCTCCTGGTTGGCCAGCGCTTCGCAAGTGGAGACGAGTTAGCGTTAGACTGACAGCACCCGCCCGACCTGTTGAAAGTGGAATTCACTGCTTCCGAACTGCATATCGATCGCAAGAATCCGTTTGAGAAAGTGTCCGATTGCGAGTTCGTCTGTAGTGCCAACGCCGCCATGGATCTGGATGGCACTTTCACCAACGCTTCTTCCTAACCGGCCGACCTGCGCCTTGAGTAGCGAGACATCACGCGATTGTGCCTTCCCGGATTGTGCTAGGGCAGAGGTGTAGAGCAGCGTCGCGCGCGCCTTGACGCACGCGATTTTCATGTCGGCAAGACGATGTGATATCGCCTGAAAGGTTCCAATTGGCTGCCCAAATTGTTTTCGAACGGCCGCGAACGCAGACGTCTGTTCGAGCAGAGCTTCCATCGCCCCTACTGCTTCTGCGCAGAGCACTATGATAGAATCCCCGATCAATGTTTCGATAGTGGCTTTGTCCAATGATATTACGGAGTCGTTGGCAACCTCGACCCCCTCGAATTTGACGTCCGCCGAATCGTGGCCATCAATCGTACGATAGCGCGTCAGCGAGACACCGGGTGCTTCAGCGCCAACTAGCAGGATTGCGATTCCGGTATCGGTCCGAGCACTGACTACGAAAGCGGAAGCGTCGTGGGCACCCGCAACCAAGCGCTTAGTCCCGACCAGATTTCCCGCTGTCAGCGTCGTAGTGAGCTGGTCAAGCCGCGCTGTCCCTATCCCTTCTTCATGTGCAAATGCCGCGGTTGCGGTACCTGCAGCCATCTCTTTCAGCAATGCGGCGACGTGAGGCCTATCGACAGCCAACGACAGCATACTGCCTGTGATTACGGCCTTTAGGACGAAAGGCTGTCGCACCAGATGGCGCCCAAACAAATCGGCCACTGCCACTAGATCAGTTACTGTGCCGCTCATTCCTCCTGCTGCTTCGGTAAGTGGCAAAGCGAGCAAGCCAAAGTCTGCGAGGTGCTGCCAAGTCCCCGTATCGTCCCCACTGGAAAGGCCCCTGCGACGCTGTTCGAACGAATAATTTTGCCTGAAATAGCGGGATAAGCCTTCCCGAAGCATCTCCTGCTCAGGAGTAAATTTAAAGTCCATTGCGGCTCTCCTCAGACCCTTGGAAGCGTTCGGGTGATCAAGTCGCGCTGAATTTCATTGGTCCCCGCGTAAATTGTCGTTGCTCTGCTGTTCAGATAGTAAGGCATTGCCACCAGCGCGAGATCCCCTCCTAGTGCTCGCGGGCCACTCACACACAGAGCGTCGAGCTGGATGGGAAGGGTGTCGATCCCGCATACGCGGTTCCAGAGCACTGAAACCTGCTGCGCCAGTTCTGAGCTCATGACTTTATTGAGTGACGGCATGGCAGGATCGTCGGCCATGGGATGGCCTGACATGACCAGCTTCTCGAAATGCTCATAGCTGGCGATCTCGGCCTCGAGTGCGCCAACGTCACGCTGGAAGACAGGATCTTCAGCAAAGGTGCCACCCAAGGGCGACTCGGCTTTGGCTGCCTCTCTATGCAGCAGCTCTAAGCGCCGGCGCATCGCGGGACTCTGCGCAGAGCCGCCACGCTCATGCTTTAGAAGGGACTTGGCAACCCTCCAGCCATCATTCTCTTCGCCCACGCGGCCCGACTGAGGAACGCGAACGTTATCGAAGAAAACCTCACACTGTTCTGGGAAACCGTCGAGCCCGATGATCGGGCGGATAGTCATACCAGGGTAGTCAGTGCGATCGAGCAGGAGGAAGGTAATCCCGTGCTGCTTCTTAGCATCGCTGCTGGTTCGCACGAGCATGAACATCCGGTTCGATTCATGCGCCATCGTGGTCCAAGTCTTCTGGCCATTGATGATGTAGTCGTTCCCGTCGGCTACCGCTGAGCAAGACAATGAAGCGAGATCTGAACCGGCACCTGGCTCGCTATAGCCTTGCGTCCAGTAGTCCTCGCCGGAGAGAATGCGCGGGAGGTATTTCGCCTTCTGCTCCTCGCTCCCCAACTCTATCAGCAGCGGGCCGACCATTTGGAGCGCGTTAGGCAGCAATGGCGGAAGATCGCGCTTCCAGTACTCTTCTGCAAAAATGTAGCGCTGCTCGACTGTCCAACCGGTTCCGCCATACTCAATAGGCCACGCTGGTGCTGCCCATCCTCTTGCATGCAGAATCTTCTGCCAAGCCATTGTTTCTCGAAATGGCGCGAAAACACTTGTCGTTTTACGGCCAGCCTCGCGAATTTCCAAGGTGGGCGCACAGTCCAGGAAATCGGCGACTTCTTTGCGGAAGGTTTCCAATGCAGGGCTGATCGATAGGTCCATTGTGAGCTTAACCTACTTTCTCTTCAAAGGCGCTCGGACGCATGGCTGTCGCGGCGCCGGCTCAGCGGGGGCATCTTGCTAAGTGGAGACTGGTTGGCATTAGACTGACAGCACCATCCCGCCAGCATTACCGTCCGGCTGGCATTGTTGTTGGGCAAGATCTCTTGATGGACATTCAGGGCCTGCCTTTCGCGAGTGCACCGCAAGCTGTGACTTATGAGTAGAAGGTCAGGAATCCCAACCGATCCATTCGCTGATCCCGCGGCCCAGCACCCATTCTTTGTCAGCGTCTGGCAGCCACGAGAGGTGCTGTGAGAACATGGTCAGGCATTCGCGCCACGAACAATGCATGCGAGTGTAGTCTGTCCCCCAGAAGAAGCGCTTCGGGCCAAACGCATCGAAGACCCGCTTGAGGGGCGCATGAGTGTCGGCGAACGGGTAAGCTTCGTTCGACATCGAGGGAACACCTGTCGCTTTGACCGCGACATTCGAATGTTTGGCCAGCGCGATCATTGCGTCGAAATGATCGACCGCATCGGGCAATTTGGCAAACGGGCTGACACTAAGGTGGTCGATCAGCAAACGTGCCTTGGGGTACTGAGCGGCCAATGCACCAAGCTGCTCGAAACCAGCCGGCGGCGCCATCAAGCCGAGCGCGATTTCGCGCTCGTGAGCCGCTTCGAACAGCCAGTCGAGCTCTCCGCCCGCAAACTTGGCCCAGGCTTCCGGGGTGGCGATGATGAAGCGCAGGCCGAGCATGCCGGGCTTCCCCAGCCATTCATCGACCTTGGCCGGCCCTGCTTGATCGTCGAGCGGAAACCAGCCCAATGTCGCAAAGCGACCGGGGTGAAGGCGCGCAGCTTCCACTGCGTAGTCGTTAGAACCGGGATCCCAAACCGCGGGGCAGTTCACCGCCCGATCGATTCCGGCTGCGTCCATCTCGCGCAGGGCATCGTCGATCAAGTATGGTGCGCGCCAGTGGTGCGGTGGAGCAGTATCACTGGTCCATAGGTGAATTTGGGCATCAACAATTGGCATCGAAAGGTCCTTTCAATCTGTTAATCAGGATTGCGAACCGGGCGCGGCGGAAAGGCGCTCAAGCATCCAGTCGGCAACCAGATTGTCACGATCGCTGCGGTGGTTGTAGATGCAGTGGTCGCCATCGGAGAAAAGCACCATGCGCTTGTCCTGCGTTGGAGCCATGTCCAAAAGCATCTGACCATGTGCCGTCGGCACCAGTATGTCCCTGCCGCCCTGAACTACTAGAAGCGGATAGCCTGGATTCCCACTGGCTTCGAGCGGCGTCACGCTCTCCCAGATCGAGGTCGCCTGATCTTCATCCACCGCTCCGCAGAAAGCGACCATCTTCGCGAAGAAGGCACCGCCAACAGTCCGGCCCATGCTGGGCTTGATCACACCGCCGTTGTTGCAGCAGGCGGCGATGCGTTTGTCCGTCCCGGCAACGTTCATGGCTAGGCTGCCGCCCATACTGTTGCCGACGATCCCAATTGGGCGATCCGGTGCGCGGGCAGTGAGATAGTCGATTACAGCCGTGAGATCGGCCAGCCAATCGGCGGTAAGATAGTGGTCATGGGCAAAGCGGGTTTCGCCTTGGCCTGGGCAATCCAACATCAGCGCGTCGACGCCACGTGCGGCCAGCGCGTCTCCCATGGAGTCGAAGTCCATTGCCCAGCCCTCGATACCACCGAAGACGATTGTGGATCCGACGGCTGGTGCGATGCTTGCCTTGATCAACCAGCCAGCTAGACGACCGCCAGGACCATCGATCAATACGCGCTCGCGATTGAGCCCTAGTTCACTGGCTTGCTGGTAAAGGTCCGCAGACCGGGCGTATAGCGCGGCGCGCTCCTGGGTGTTTTCCAGCATCATCATTTGCCCCATTCGCAGCAAGGCGGCGGCACGGTGACAGGCGCTGATCCGGGTCGGAAAGGGGGCGGTTGGCGGTGCTAGCGCCAACAAGTCTTCGGCAATGCTGATCGCGGCCCGTTTCCATTCCACGCCATCAATGATCCGTGCCCGCAGTTCGATGGCATCTGCGTAATCGACGCCATAGCCCAACATTCGTTCGAGCGAGAACTGCTTCAGTCCCGCCTGCGAGATTGGCGCAAGCCCTTCAAACTCAGCTTCGGTTTCTAAGCGTTTTCCTGAGAACTGGCGGGTTTCGATAGGCAGATTGATCATGCTTGATACTCGATACGAAGTTCGCCGATTCCCTCGCAAGCCGCATAGAGCTGTTCGCCGGCGATCACCGGGGCAACGCCCGCGGGCGTTCCGGTTAGTAGCAGATCGCCCGGCAGGAGCTCTACCAGTTGGGACAAGGCTGCCAGACACTCCTCCACTGACCAGATCATGTCGCCGATCAGTGCTGTCTGGCGCTCCACTCCGTTGACAGACAAGCTGATCCGCGCTGAGGCTAGCATCTCTCGATCAACGTCGGGCGTGATGGCACTGATCGGACAGGATTGGTCGAAGCCTTTGGCCATATCCCAGGGCCGTGCAGTACGCTTAGCCTCGGCCTGCAAGTCACGCCGGGTCATGTCGAGCGCGACGGCATAGCCAAGCACAAGACCTGAAGCCTCCTGCGGACTGAGATTGCGCCCCGCCTTGCCAATGGCCACGGCCAATTCAACCTCATGATGCAGGTCTTGCGTCATTGGGGGATAGGGCAAAGTTCCACCCAGCGGCACTACTGCATCGCCCGGCTTGGCGAAAAAGAATGGCGGCTCGCGCGTAGGGTCGCTGCCCATTTCGCGCGCATGTTCGGCATAGTTGCGCCCTACGCACCATATCCGCCGCACCGGAAAGAGCTTGGAGGAGCCAACGATCGGAATGGCCGGAACAGGCTGAACGGGAATCGCGTAGGGGCTAGACAAGGTCTGGGCACTCAGTGATCGGTTTCGGTGTGCGGTGAGATTAGCCGGTAATTGTCCGGAATAGGAATTGCCGGGTTGTCGCCCGGCAGGAACTCCACTGTCACGAAGCTGATCTCGGTATCGCCGACATTCTCCACCGCGTGGACAAAGTATTCTCCGGGGCCATGGCGGAAGAACCGGGTTTCTCCAGGGAAGTGGACGACATCCTGGATGCGTCCATCCTCATAATAGCCGCGAGCAACCCCCGCGCTTAGCGAGGACCAGAAATAGTCGAGCACATGGCGGTGGAAAGTCAGCAAGCCGCCCGGTGGCAAGTGCAAGTGCCAGACCCTGCAACTTTCGTTTTCGAAGACCAGCTGGTCGCCCACCGCACCGCTAAACTGGTTCGCCTCGAACTCGTCTTGTAGGTGCTGGGGCCAGTGCCCGCGCGGGTTGTCGGGCGGGCCGGGCTCTGACCGGATGATGATCTTGTGGTCCATGGTCTAATCCGCTCGCCTCAGGGGTTGGAGTTGGGGGTGAGGATGACTTTAATCGCTCCGTCAATCCGTTCGCGCGCGTGTCGCAAGGCTTCGGGCAGGTCTTCCAGGCCGAAGCTGTGGGTGTGGATCAGGGTAGCATCGAAGCGCCGGGCCTTCATTAGCGCCATCGCCCGCGAAACCGCGCTCTTGCCCTCGCCACGGATGCCATACATGTAGATGTTGTTCATCACCGCACGGGCCAGATCGATGCTGGCAAGGCCGTGCGGGAAGGCCGCAAGGCAAATCTTGCCGCCGCGGCTGCACATGTGGATCGCCTGGTTGATCGACTGCTCGGTTCCGGCGCATTCCATCACGTAATCGACGCCCTTACCGCCGGTTTCGGCGAGGACAGCTTCGACCGGGTCGGTGGCGCGCGCGTCAAGTAAGCTATCTGCGCCCAGTTTAGCTCCAATCTGCAGCCGGTTCTCGCGCGTGCCGATCAAGATCACGGGATCGGCACCGAGCGCCTTGGCAACGGCAGCGGCCAGTAGGCCGATCGGGCCTGGCCCGATGATCGCGACACTCTCGCCGGCAACCAGTCCACCCATCTCGGTAAAGCCGTACATTGAGGTTCCCGCGGTCACTGCCAGCGCCGCTTCAGCATCAGACATCCCCTGCGGCACCCGCACCAGCGTGTTGATGTGGTTGATTGCGTATTGGGCGAAACCGCCATTTGTGGTGAAGCCGTTGGCGCGATGACCCTTGTCATGGCCTGGATAGTTCCGGCCATAGTTGAGACACGAAGTGTACATTCCACCCCGGCAGCGTTTGCACTGCCCACAGCCAGCGTGGATTTCGACCGCGACGCGTTCGCCGACCGCATATTCATCGACTTCTGGACCCAGCCCGACAATGGTTCCCATATATTCGTGGCCAGGGGTGAAGTTCTGGCCGAAGGGCAACTTGCCATTGATCAGCGCTGGCGGCCCGTTGGCGATCACGTCCAGGTCGGTGGCGCATATCGCCACCGCATCGATCCGAATAAGCACTTCTGAGCGGCCAGGCTTGGGAACGTCCCGTTCCCGCAATGTCAATCCCCCGGGGGCATCAAGCTCCCATGCCTGCATCCTTTTGTCCACGTCGATAACCCCTCTTGATTGCCGAAACCGTGAGGTCGGCTCACGGTTTAACCAATACAACCATTATGCCCAACATGGCAAGTGGCTTGAATGCTTGCTCGTAGGTGATGGGTGGTTTGAGGTTCGGGTCGTTAGGTCGAAGTCAGTATGTAAAATACTAATATAAAAGAATTAATGTCTTTTTGATGCTTCGGATCAGATGGGCTTGCAATTGAAACCAATCTTGGGCATATGGTCAACCAATATCTCAAAATGGTTATCAAGCCAATCGGGAGGAGCAAGTCAATGACTACCAAATCAGCGATTCGAAAGGGGCTCTTAGCTACCTGCGCAATAGGTGCCTGGGCGGCGTCACCCGCGACGGCACAAACTGCTGCTGCCGAAGCTGATGCCAGCGGTGACGCGATTGTCGTAACCGCGCTCAAACAGAACGCGGCACTGCTCGACACGTCGGCAACGGTGAAAGTGGTCGATGACGCCGCTCTTGAGGTTGCCAACGTTACCAGCGCCCAGCAGCTAAGCGGCATCGTGCCAGGCTATTTCTCGATGCAGGGCGTGACGGGGCACTCGGCTTCAATCCGCGGGTTGGGCTCCAACTCCCCCGATCCGAGCATCGAATCCTCGGTGGCGGTATTCATGAATGGAGTCTATCTCGGGCATGCACGCGATTTTATCGTGCCATTGTACGACACCCAGCAGATCGAGTTCATATCGGGTACCCAATCGGCCGTTTTGGGGCGAAACACCAGTTTGGGTGCCATTGCAATCTCCACGAAGCGACCGGGCCGGTCCTTCAACTTTGAACTCGCTGGAACATATACATCGGAGCTTGATGCGGTTCGCTTCGACGGGGCCGCAGATGTACCATTGGGTGGCGATTTCGCCCTGCGTGCCGCATTCCTGGTCAATTCCGAGCAGGGCTATGTCAGAAATGATTACCTGCAGCGGTCTGAGACGGATAGGAACGAAGCATCGGGCCGCCTAACCCTGAAAGGCCCCCTCGGAGAGAGCGGTAGTCTAACCGCCATCTATCAACGGGATTACTTGAGGACCAAGGGGCAGAATCTCGAACTGCTCAGTGACCCGAATGGCAGAATTGCAGCAACCGCCGCCCGGTTCGGCCAAACGCGTTTTGAGGCAGTTGGCAACGACATCACTTACAGCGGAAGTGTCCGAACCAATCCCGCCAACCCTTCGGTTGCGCTCCCGTTCGATGAGCAGGACGGAGACCGGGTGACCTTGATAGTAGAACATGATTTGAGCTCGAAGTTCAAAATCACGGCGCAAACGGCTTATGTGAACTGGACAGGTAACCGCACAAATGACATTGATTTCACGACATTTCGATTGATCGACATCTCGGACAGAGAAGACAACGAGGTCATATCTCAGGAGCTTCGGCTTGATTCCGCACAATCAGGACCATTTACATTTAGCGTCGGAGCTTTCTACTACTGGAATAAATACAAGATTCATCGCGTTGTTGCCTCTGACCTTGGCATCAGTCTGAACGCCATCGCTAACACCAAGACCGAATCGTGGTCACTGTTTGCTTCGGGCCGTCTTGAACTCTCGCCGAAGTTTGCCCTGGTCGGTGGGCTTCGCCAAACTTGGGAAAGCAAGGGCGTCGACTACAATCTGTCGGGCACATTGGCGAAACTGCCGGGCATTCGTGAGCTTCCTGCCAAAGACAATGCGGAAACTGATGGAAATGTCGGACTAGAGTTCCGTCCTCAACAGAATATCCTCCTCTACGCCTCTTGGGCTCGCGGCAGCAAGAACGGCGGATTTCAAACTAATCCGGATTCCCTCGCTACCGCCGCGTATGGTCCCGAGGCGACCTATAACAAAGAGTTGGGGGTGAAGTTCGACTTTGGGGGACGTAGCTTCGTCGAAGTGGCTGTTTTCGATACGATCGTGAGGAATTTTCAGGCGGGTCGCCTGGTAATCAGGCCGCCTTCAACGCTGCCAGAGACGCTTATTGGCAACGCAGATGCCCGATCAACTGGGGCAGAAATATCTGCTCAATGGTCTGCTACGCAGTCTCTAGTGATCAAAGGCGGGCTCACCTATGCCGATGCGCGTTTTACCGAGAACGTGCTAAGCGAAACTGCGCCGGGTGTTTTTACACCTGAAATATTTGATGGAATGCCTCTGCCCAGAGCCCCCAAGTGGATGGGGCAGATGAGCCTGAACTACACCGTGCCGATCAACAGTCGCCTGGAACTCAACACCAGCGGCTTGATCCGATATGCCAGCAACGCAGATCTGCAATTTCGCTCCACCGCGCCGACAGCCCCGAAGGCGACGGCGGGCGCCTTCCTCGATGTCAAACTTGAAATTGCAGACAAGGAAGCGGGTTGGTCGCTGGCACTCCTGGCGAACAATTTGACCAATCGCAGACCGACAGCCTTTACCTCGTTCCACCTCTTGGACCGGCAAGCATTCTACGGGACGAGAAGTTTGCCGAGGACGATTGCCGTGCAGTTGAAATTTGCTCGGTGACACGGGTGAGCCTGTGCCTGGGGAGGCATGGGCACGCCCCTCCGGGCGTGCCGGGGAGTGCGCCTGCAAAGGCGCACTCCCAATTTAGTTCGTCACAACTGGTGCTTGCGCATGAAAACTTCAAACTCTAGGCCTGCAATCGTTCATGCCTACTCACCCTCCCTCACTTTTGTCTGTGGTTCGTCACTGGTTGACGGAGATACAGGCCGGACCACAGCGACGCCTTCCCCCGGAACGGGAATTGGCGGAGAAATTTGCCGTCAGTCGCGCAGAGCTGCGCAAAGTGCTCGCTATCCTGGAGAAGGAAGGGCTAGTTTATCGCCACGTCGGACGCGGCACTTTTGTGATCCAGCCCGGGGACAAGACCGCACCAGAGGCAGCAGAAGTCGCGGAAATGACCAATCCGATCGATGCGATGCAGGCGCGCAGCATGATCGAGCCCGAGATTGCAAGGATCGCCGCGATGAGGGCCAGCTCCAGACAGATTGCAGAGCTGCAGCAGCTGTGCGCAAACATGCGCTGCGCCAAGACTTGGGATGCTTACGCAGAGCTCGACTGGCGCTTTCACAACCTGCTGGCCGAAGCGACCGGCAATGTCGTGCTGGTCGAGATCCAGCGGCTGGTCAACAGAGTCCGGCGCTATGTGGTCTGGGGCAATCTGATCAAGCGCCCAGTCGGGCCCGACAGAGACTATCACTCTTTTCTGGAGCACGAGCAGATCGTCGAGGCGATCACCAATCGCGACGGCGAGGCCGCGCGGCAGGCGATGCTCGATCACCTGGGCGGCACCCGTGCAAACATGAAAGATCAGCCGGCGGCCTGAAGGCCGGATCGCGCTTACCGATCATCGGCACCAGGGCCATTGCTCTAGCAGGAGCCCCCAGTCATGCTGGATAACCTGCGCGGCGTGATTGCCGCGGTCATTACTCCTGTGAGCAAGAACGGCGCGCCCGACACCGACAGGCTGATTGAGCGTGCTCGGTTTCTGTTGAATAATGGCTGTAATGCGCTGAACCTGCTCGGCACGACCGGCGAGGCTACCTCGTTCTCGGTGAGCCAGCGCCGCGCGATCATGGAGGCGGTCGCCGGCTCGGGCCTTCCAATGGACCGCTTCATGGTTGGCACTGGCGCGGCAGCGGGCCCAGATGCGGTCACTTTGTCCTCTGCCGCCGCCGAACTCGGGTATGCCGGGGCCCTTGTCCTTCCGCCGTTCTACTACAAGCCGGTGACCGACGAAGGGATCGCTTGGTACCTCGACGCGATCGTCACCGCGACCGCGGCCGCAAAACTGCCAATTTTCCTATACAACTTCCCGGCACTCAGCGGGATTGCTTATACGCCCAATCTGATGGCCGATCTTGTCCGGCGGTTTGGATCGCGGATTGCGGGGCTCAAGGACTCATCCGGGGATCTGGACTATGCTGGCCGGATTGCCGAAATATGGCCTGCACTCAAGGTCTTTCCATCGAACGAGGCAATCCTGATTCGGGCACGGTCGGGAGAATTCGCCGGCTGCATCTCGGCCACCGCCAATCTCAATTCCGCATTATGCGGTGCCGCTTTCAATCGAGGCGATGAGGCTGCCCTAACGCAAGCCGTATCGATCCGGCAGATCTTCGATGGCTTGCCCTTGGTTCCCGGAATCAAGACCCTGCTCGCTGATCTGACGGGCGACCCGGAACTCGCCAATATGATGGCACCACTTTGCGTCCCCAACTCGGCACAGCGCCAGGAGATTCTCTGCCGTTATAGAAAGATCCGCGATGTTTGATCGATCGGCGCTGACTGCCAGAGAAGAGTGGCAGAAAGGTTGGTCTGTTGTTGGGGTTGCAACCCTCGGCATGGCAACCGGGGCTGGGCTTTATCATTATGTTTCCAGCCTATTCATTGTGGCGCTTGAAACCGAATTCGGCTGGTCGCGGGGGGACATTTCCAACGCCGCTGCCTTGGGAATGATCGGCACATTAACGGCACCGGTCATTGGCCGGTATGCAGACCGGCTGGGCGCTCGCCGTATCGCTATGGTCTGCATCACGGCGATGGCACTGTGCTTTGTTGCGCTATCGGCAATGACCGGCACTTACTGGCACTTCCTGGCGATCTCTGCGGCCCTGGGGATAGTCGCTCCCGGTTGCACCACCCTAATCTACGGACGGGCGGTCAACAGCTGGTTTGATCACGGCAAGGGAATTGCGCTCGGCATCACTGCGGCCGGCATGTCGATTGGCGCGATGGTGTTCTCGCCGCTGATCCGTTCCATGATCGGTCACTATGGCAGCAGCGGAGGATATGTTACCTTGGCCGCGCTGATGCTCGTCTTGCCCTTGCCATTTGTGGCGATTGGCCTGCGCGAACGAACTGTTCCGGTGCCAGGCGAAAGTATGGGACCAAAGACCGTTGCAGCGGATCAGGAAGAACACTGGAGCAAGGCAGCCCGCAGTCGGACCTTTTGGATTCTTGCAGTGGCGATCTTTGCGGCTAATTTGCCGGCGGCAGGGGTTCTGACCCAGTTCGAACCACTGGTGCTCGCACGCGGGATCGCCAATCCAACGCTATATCTCACGCTGTTTGCCGTCTCGGTTCTAATCGGACGGATCGCGATTGGCTGGCTGTTCGATAAATTTGACGCCCGCCGGATTGCGGCGCTGGTCACCATGGGCGGAATATCTGGCAGCCTCTTGCTGTTGTCTTCGTCTCCGGCAATGTTCGTCCCGCTTGCCATCATCCTCATCGGCTTCCTGCAAGGCGCAGAAACGGATGTCCTTGCCTATTTCGTGGCCAGGCATTTCGGGATTGGATCGTTCAGCACAATCTATGGCCTGCTGTTCGGCATATCGATGCTTGGGACGGCTGCAGGGGTGATTGGCTTTGGGCAACTCTTCGATCGCTACGGATCTTACGACATGGCGCTTGCGATCGCAGCCCTGTTGTTGGTTCCTGCGATCATCTCCTATCTCGTTCTCCCAAACCATAAGAAAGGTGTGATCTGATGACGCAGGTGCTGATTGCGGGAGCGGGTCCAACGGGCATCGTGCTGGGGATCGAACTCCTGCGCCGAGGCATCGCGGTGCGGGTGGTCGATGCCGCCTCCGGTCCCTTCGAAGGGTCGCGCGGCAAGGGTGTTCAGCCGCGCACGCTGGAGATATTCGACCTAATTGGCGTGGCTGAAGATGTTGTCGCATCGAGTACGCTCTACCCTTACCTCAAGCTTCATCTTGGGCCTTTCAGCAAGCGGCTAGCTCCGCTGGGCACACGGCATGAACCGACCGAAGAGCGCCCATATCCCAATATGTTGATGGTGCCGCAGTGGCGCACCAATGAGATTTTGCTCGCCCGCTTCAACGCGCTTGGCGGCAAGATTGAGTATAACTCCGCCGTTGCCGGCTTAACGCAGACCGATCGCGGCATAACTGCAGAACTCGCTACCGGAGAGAGTGTCAAAGCAGACTATATGGTCGGCTGCGACGGCGGGCGCAGCACCGTGCGCGGTCTGCTTGGGATTCAGCTGGTCGGCAAGTCGCTTGACGAAAAGGCGATGGTAGTCGCCGATCTCGAGATCGAAAATCTGGACCGCGAATTTTGGCACGTCTGGCCGATCAACCGGGGTGGCCCACCCTCGCTTTGCCCGCTGCCGATGGGCAACCTGTTTCAACTCCAGTCGCCCAAACGCATTGGCGAAAACGGACTGGAAGCGGGGGTTCTCAAGGCGACCGGGCAGCGTGTGACCGGTATCGCGTGGCAGTCCGAATTCAAGCACCAGACCCGGATGGTCGATCGTTACCGGATCGGCCGGGTGTTCCTTGCCGGCGATGCCGCGCATCTCCATCCGCCATCAGGCGCACAGGGGTTAAACACCAGCGTGCAGGACGCATGGAACCTGGGCTGGAAACTCGCGGCAGCGATTCTGCATGGCGGGGAGGATCTGCTCGACAGTTATGAGCAAGAGCGCTTGCCGATTGCAGCGGCCATGCTGAACCTAACGGGCAAACTGCATGTCAACAACTCGCGCCAACGCGGCGAGCTGACCAACCATCTGTCGCTAAACTATCGTGACAGCCCGCTTTGCAAGGGCGAGCCGTACGAGGGAGTTGCTCCCGGAGACCGGATTGCCGACCGGATTCTGCCCGATGGCTCGCGGCTGTTCGATCACCTGCGCCACACCAGCGCGACCCAGCTGATCCGCCGCAGCGCACCCCATATCCTGGTTCGGCCCGACGCCTATGTCGCCGACATCAGCCGCCGTGAGGTGAGCAGCTATTTCGGCGAGCTGGTTCGCAAGGTCGAGATCGACTGACCCACCTGACAGGACTGGCTATGCTCCAAATCGAAACAACGCATGCCAATGTCCGCGCACCCAAGGGGCGCCTTGCCGACTGGCTGGATCGCTGCATGAAGCAGCCCTGGATCTATTCGCACACAGGACGGCTGCGTGGCGACGGGGTCGATTTCTTTCGGCGCTAGCGCTTCAAAACAAGCCTCCGTCGGAGAACCTTAAGAGGAACTGGATATGTTTACAACGCTGATCCGCAACGGGCATGTGATCGCCGAACCCCAGTCGGGTGATTATGGGCGAGTGCAATCAGTCC
Source organism: Novosphingobium sp. (assembly GCA_044238415.1). Classification (GTDB taxonomy): domain Bacteria; phylum Pseudomonadota; class Alphaproteobacteria; order Sphingomonadales; family Sphingomonadaceae; genus Novosphingobium. Next base: position 1,640 of record JBIIDJ010000029.1, on the reverse strand, counting down.
TGATTGGAGGCGGCCTTGTTACCGCTCTGGGCGAGGATGCCGATGCTCGCCGAGAGACGGCAGACGAGATAATCGATGCAACGGGGCGGATAATCCTTCCCGGGTTGGTCAACGCGCACATGCACAGTTGGCAAACGCTGCTGCGTGGGATGTCGCTCGACTGGAATCTGCTCGAATACTTAGGCAATATGCACGGACGCATCATGCCAGTGATGACCCCTGAGGACGTGTATCTCGGCAATCTGGCGGCCGCGCTGACCCAGATCGCTGCGGGGACGACAAGTTTGGGGGATTGGTGCCACGCCAATCCAACCCCAGCTCACAGCGATGCAGCAATCGCCGGTCTGCAAGAAGCCGGCATCCGCGGTGTGTTCTTTCTTGCTGCACCGCGCGGTGCAGGCCATCAGCGTACCGAGGTGGAGCGGCTTGCAAACAGCGGGAGTTTTTCAAAAGGTGGGCTGCTGACTTTAGGCCTTGCCGTTGACGGACCGCTTTACTCCTCGCCCGAGATCGCAGAGGCAGATCTGTCACTGGCCAGCGAAATGGGACTGGTCGCGTCGATGCATCACAGCGGTGGTCCATCCTGCCCGCCAGAAGTTTGGCACCGTCTGATCGAGAAGAAGCTCATCGGGCCGTGTGTCAATATCGTCCACGGCAACACGATTGACGACGAACTGCTCGACCGTCTGGTTGATGCCGGGGCAACGTTCACGATGACCCCGGAGGTCGAGATGAGCGACGGACATGGCCATCCGATCACGGGGCGCCTGCGGCGGCGCGGCGTGGCTCCGGCTATCGGCATCGATATCGAAAGTGCTGTCGCTCCAAACCTGCTGACCGCGGCTACATTTGCGATGATGCATCAGCGCGCGTTGGACGGTGCCGCTGTCCTTGCGGAACCGGCTGACAGCGGTGCGCGAATCAAGCGTATCGAGGCGCTGCACTGGTCGACGGGCGCCGGTGCCCATGCGCTCGGCCTTGATGCAAATGTTGGCAGGATCGCACCCGGTTTTCAGGCTGATCTGATGATCATCAACGGCCGGGCCCTTGAGCTGTGGCCGAACAACGATCCGGTGGCGACGGCCCTGCGCTCGGACAGCGCGCATGTCGAACACGTGATGATCGCAGGTCAATTAGCGAAGCGCGACGGCGTGCTCTGTTCTCATAATCTGGACCTGCTGCTTGACGACATGCAAGCCGCCAGCGAACGCATCCGGACCGCCGCGAACCTGACGGGATCCAACCAGCCATTGCATGGTGTGCCTAAGGTTGATCGTGATGACTGAGACCAGGTTTCAGTACCCTGCAACTAAGCGGCAATGAACTCAATTGTCGCACGTCGCCTTTCGCCGATATGCATGATCATCTTCGTCAACGTGCTGTTCGGCAAGTAGGTGATCACCAGCGGGGCCTTCACCGCACTGCTGCTGGCAGCAGTAGGCAGCACCATGCTGACCATTCCGGTGGTGACCCCGGCGCTGCGAAAGTTGGGTCAGTCGCTTGGGCATGCCAGAACTCAATGAATTGGTGCGGCCACGAGGGCTGGCTTCTCGCTGCCGCCGGAGCAACCAGCTTCCAGTCAGGGCTTGCAACCAAACTCAGTGATCGCGGAACCATCTCAGCGGGGTAAGCAGGGTGGT
>JBIIDJ010000104.1:0-8201 GCA_044238415.1 Novosphingobium sp. | reverse complement strand
TCCGCAGCGGCTCGATCCCGATCACGTGCTTGGCCTTGCCCGAGCGGAGCACAGCCCCGATCAGCGGGACGGCCAGCTTGTCATTGGCAACGATCACCGCAGTGGCGCCGGAATCGTCGAGGATATGTAGGTGGTCGCGCTCGGTATTGGTGACATAGGCCGGAACGGTGATGCAGCCCGCAGCCATGATGCCCAGGTCGGCGATGCACCATTCCGGGCGATTTTCGGACACCAGCATGACCCGGTCGCCATCCTTCAGCCCCAGGCCCCGCAACGATTCGGCCAGGGCGCAGACCTGGCGGGCCACCTCGGTCCAGCTTAGGGCTTGCCAGTCGCCATCGCGCTTGGCCCACAGAAACGGCTTGGCGCCTTTTGTATCGGCGCGATTCAGGAATAGCTCGACCAGGTTGGCCGAAGTCGGCAAGTCGGAGATATCTACCACGTGCACTGCCCCTCTTTTGCAGCACCCTTTCCCGTATGCCCTTGTCCCTAGGCGGTGACGCCGCCAGCGGCAAGCGCTACTGGCGCGCGGCCTCCCCTTCACTGCGCGGATCGGCCGCACCCAGCAGCTTGCCATCCAGCACCTGGACCGCATTGGCCTTGAAGCTGCGATCGCGCAGGCGCACGTCGGCATGGCCGAGGCCCTGCAGGACCGGGATCAGCTGTTCATGCTCGGTCCCGCGCTCGACGAAGACCGTGTTTCCGCCCGGCGCATAGATCACCGGCAGGGCCAGCGCCTGGTCGGCGGGCAGGTCCCAGTCGACCACCGCGATGATCGCCTTCAGCACCTGGGCCGGAATGGTCACCCCGCCGGCCGCGCCGACCGCCAGCTTCACCCGGCCATCCGGGCTATAGACAAGCGTGGGCGCCATTGAACTGCGCGGCCGCTTGCCGCCCTCGACCCGATTTGCCACCGCGCGTCCATCGCGCTCAGGCAGGATCGACAGGTCGGTCAGCTCGTTATTGAGGAAGTAGCCGTTGACCATCAGGCCCGAACCAAACGGGCCTTCAATAGTGGAGGTGAGGCTGGCCGCCATTCCGCTTCGGTCAATGACCGAGAAGTGCGAGGTGCCGCGCTCTTCGGGGCCCAGATGGTCGGCCAGGGCAATTTTGACGCCGGCCGGATTGCCGGCCGTGACCGACGGCATGGCCCGATCCGGCGCGATCAGTTGCGAGCGTGCCGCGATGTAGTCGGGTGCCAGCAGCCCGGCGACCGGAACCGACACGAAATCAGGATCGGCCAGGTACCGCTCGCGATCGGCATAGGCGAGCCGCTGGGCTTCGGCGATCAGGTGCCAGGCGGTCGGCGAATCCTTGCCCATGGACTTCAGGTCGAACCGCTCCAGCAGCTTGAGCGTACCCAGCACCGTAGTCGCGCCCGAACTCGGCGGGCCCATTCCGCACATCCGGTGCTGGCGATAGGTGACGCAGACTGGCGGACGCGGCTTGGCGCGATAGGCGGCAACGTCTGCCAGCGTCATCGCGCTGGGGTTGCGCGGCGCATTGTTGACCGTCCGCACGATCTCGGCCGCGTTCTGCCCGCGATAGAAGGCTTTTGGCCCTTCCCGCGACAGTCGTTCAAGGAAGGAGGCAAGCGCCGGGTTCTTCAGCGTCGAACCGGCTGCAACCGGGCTGCCATCGGCCCGGTAATAGAGGGCCCGGCCCTGTTCGCTAAGCCCGGCGGTAACCTTGAACCGCTCCAGGAACTGGTTGAGCCGCGGCGTCACCACAAAGCCATCGCGGGCAAGGCGGATCGCCGGTTGAAACAGCTCGCGCCACTTGAGCTTGCCGTGGCGGCGGTGCGCTTCGGCCATCAGGGCGAGATTGCCCGGCACGCCCACGCTCTTTCCGCCGGGGATGGCGTCCATGTAGGACAGGTACTTGTCGCCGGCCTTGAACCAGTCGGGCGTGGCAGCCTTGGGCGCAGTCTCGCGACCGTCAATGGTGATCAGCTTGCCCGTGCCCGTGTCCAGCACCAGGAACCCCCCACCGCCGATCCCGGAACTTTGCGGCTCGACCACGGTCAGCGCCAGCAGCACGGCCAGTGCGGCATCGGTGGCATTGCCGCCCTTGCGCAGGATTTCGGCCCCGGCCTCGGCCGCGCGCGGATCGGCGGCGGACACCATGCCGGTATCGAAAGGTGCAGTCGCGACATCCCGTGCGGCAACCGAAGGCGCCGCGGCAAGCAGCAGGGCAGGGGCGAATGCGGCAAAAGCGGCAGATCGAAACAGAACCATCGGTCCTTGCTATTCGCTTCCCACTGCCTCGGCAATGGTGGTGAACCCGTCGCGCCGCATCAGCTGTTCCATGCCGCAGACAATCTGCCGGGCGATGCCAGGCCCGGCATAGACCATGGCGCTGTAGAGCTGGACCAGACTGGCTCCGGCGCGGATCCTGGCCCAGGCGTCTTCCGCCGTGGCGATCCCGCCCACGCCGATCAGGGGTACGGCACCCTTGGTAACGGCATGGAAGTCGCGCAGGCGCTGCTGGGCCAGATCCCGCAAGGGCGCACCCGACAAGCCACCGGCTTCTCCGCTGTAGCGCGAGCGTAGCGGTGGGCGGGTAATGGTGGTGTTAGAGACGATGATCCCTGCCAGTCCATGCTTGACTACCGCCTCGACAATCCGGGCCGGCGCTGCCGCATCGAGATCTGGAGCGACCTTCAGGAACACCGGCGGATCCCCGGCCTGCCGTTCGGCGGCCACTGCGGAGAGCAGGTCGGCCAGTTCCTTGTCCCCCTGCAAGTCGCGCAAGCCTGGCGTGTTGGGGCTGCTGATGTTGACCGTGATGTAATCGGCCAGATCGCGAAAGGCCCGGATGCCGGCAATGTAATCGACGATCCGGTCCGCGCTGTCCTTATTGGCGCCGACATTGGCCCCGACCACGCCCTGCCGCTTGCGCCGCGCCAGCCGGGCCTGCGCCGCTTCGTGGCCACCGTTGTTGAAGCCCATCCGGTTGATCACAGCCTGGTCCTCGGCCAGCCGGAACAGCCGTGGCTGGGGGTTGCCCGGCTGCGGACGCGGGGTGACCGTGCCAATCTCGGTAAAGCCGAAGCCCAGCCCCAGCACGGCATCGGGCACTTCGGCATCCTTGTCGAACCCGGGCGCCATCCCGAGTGGATTGGGGAAGGAAATCCCAGCCACCTCGGTGGCAAGAGGTCCCGAACGGGCTGGTCCGCCATGCGGCATCAGTTTCAGACCATCGATGGTCAACCGGTGCGCGCGTTCGGCATCGAGCAGGAACAGGGCGGGGCGCAGCAGAGCGTACAGCATGGCCTGCCCTAGTGGCAGCGCCAGGCGGTGCTGTCGATTCCCTACAATTCCCCGTCCCCGGCATGGCATAGCCAACGACTCGCGACCCGAAGGGCCGTTCTGGCGATTCGCCGGCCCGGCCTGGACCTTGAACGCGGCTCGTCGGGATAGTCCGGCGAGCCGCTTTTTTGTGGCAATTGCGCCATTGCCAAGGCTGACCGGCAGGCCTAGGGGCAAACCGGAAAGAATCAGTCCGATTTAACGGGACCAGCCTATGCGCCTCTCATCCATGGCCGATTACGCCGTTGTCACCATGAGCGCCGCCGCGCGCCACTGCGGTGGTTCGCGCGTTTCTGCTGCAGAACTCGCTGCCGAAACCGGCTTGCCCGTGCCGACCGTGCAGAAGCTGGTCAGCCGTCTGACTGCGGCTGGCCTGCTGCGGTCGACGCGCGGTGTGGGCGGCGGGCTCAAGCTGGCGCGCCCCGCTGCCGCGATCACGCTTGCTGATATCATCGAGGCAGTCGAAGGCCCGATTGCGCTGACCCAGTGCGTGGATTCCGCCCGGTCTGACTGCTCACTGGATGCCTGCTGCTCGGTCAAGCCGCACTGGCCGATCGTCAACGAGGCGCTGCGCGGCGCATTGTCGCAAGTTCCGCTGACCCGGCTCGCCGCCGCCCAGGGAGCGCAGGCATGACCGACGACGTGACCGTGAAGGACCAGGCCGCGCGCGAAGCGGCTGCGAAGGTTGCGGACTACGAGCACGGCTGGTCAGCGGACATCGAAACCGAGTTCGCCGAGAAGGGGCTGAACGAAGATACAGTCCGGTTCATTTCCGCCAAGAAGAACGAGCCCGAATGGATGCTCGACTGGCGCTTGAAGGCGTTCCGCCACTGGCAGACCATGCCCACGCCCGACTGGGCCAAGCTCAACATTCCGCCAATCGATTACCAGGACGCCTATTACTACGCCGCGCCCAAGGCGAAGAAGAAGCTCTCCAGCCTGGACGAGGTCGATCCCGAGATCCTCGAGGTGTACAAGAAGCTCGGCATCCCGCTTGAAGAGCAGAAGGTGCTCGCCGGGGTCGAAGGCGCGCGCAAGGTCGCGGTTGATGCGGTGTTCGATTCGGTTTCGGTCGCCACCACTTTCCGTGAAGAGCTGAAGAAGGCCGGGGTCATCTTCCTCTCGATTTCCGAGGCAATCCGCGAGTATCCCGACCTCGTGAAGCAGTGGCTCGGTAAGGTCGTGCCGGTGCGCGACAACTTTTTCGCCGCGCTCAACTGCGCGGTCTTTTCGGACGGGACCTTCGTCTACATCCCCGAAGGCGTGCGCTGCCCGATGGAGCTTTCCACCTATTTCCGGATCAACGCCGAAAACACCGGGCAGTTCGAACGGACGCTGATCGTTGCCGACAAGGGCAGTTATGTCAGTTACCTCGAAGGCTGCACTGCGCCGATGCGTGATGAGAACCAGCTTCACGCCGCCGTGGTTGAACTGGTCGCGCTCGACGATGCCGAGATCAAGTATTCGACCGTGCAGAACTGGTACCCCGGCGATGCCGAAGGGAAGGGTGGCATCTACAATTTCGTCACCAAGCGCGCGCTGTGCCAGGGCAAGCGCAGCAAGGTCAGCTGGACCCAGGTCGAAACCGGCTCGGCGGTGACCTGGAAGTATCCAAGCTGCGTGCTCAATGGTGAGGATTCGGTGGGCGAGTTCTACTCGGTCGCTGTGACCAACAATTACCAGCAGGCCGATACCGGCACCAAGATGATCCACAATGGCAAGGGCAGCCGTTCGACCATCGTCTCCAAGGGCATCTCGGCGGGCAAGAGCCAGAACACCTACCGCGGGCTGGTCCGCGTCGCTCCGCAGGCCGAGGGCGTGCGCAATTTCACCCAGTGCGACAGCCTGCTGCTGGGCAAGGAGTGCGGTGCCCACACCGTGCCTTACATCGAGGTGCGCAACCCCAGCGCCCAGATCGAGCACGAGGCGACCACCAGCAAGATTTCGGACGACCAGCTGTTCTACGCGATGCAGCGCGGGCTGGATCAGGAAGCGGCCGTGGCGCTGATCGTCAACGGCTTCGCCAAGGAAGTGCTGCAGCAACTGCCGATGGAATTCGCGGTCGAGGCCCAGAAGCTGCTGGGGATTTCACTTGAAGGGAGTGTTGGCTGATGCGTGGTGCATGGACCCTGATCGTGGCGGCGGCGCTGTCACTCGCCGCTTGTGGCGACAGCTCCGTTCCGACCGAAGGCGAGGCTGCATCCGGCGCGCTCAAGGCGCTGGATGACAGCAAGATCGCCGGGCTGCTTTCGACCGAAGCTAAGGCCGCGCTCGATATCCTGGGGCAGGGCGCCCGCACCGAGATCGAGGCTTACAAGGCTCAATATGGCCAGCTGCCCGCTCACCTCTCCGATCTCGCTTCGCTCCAGACTGCGCGGGCGGCAGCAGTGACCGCGATTACTGACGCCCTGGCCGAACAGGTGCCCTTCGTGCGCCGCGAAACGCTGGAACAGATGGCCGGGCAGTTCGTCGACCGGGCACAGCAGCGTGTGCTTGATCAGATGAAGACCGCGGAAACTGCGCCACCGGAAGGTGTGGCTAAGTGACCAAGAAGACCCTGACCCTGCGCGAACCCGCCGATGACGCCGCTCCCACGATCAAGAAGAAGGGTCGCGGCTGGGAGATTTCGGAAAAGCGCCTCGATGCGCTGCACGAGCGCGCCCGCGAAATGCGGCGCAATCCCACCCCGGCGCAGGAGGCGCTGGTCGCTGCTCTGGCCGAAGCTGAAACCGGCGGTTACTCGTTCAAGCGCCAGGATGTGATCGGTTCGGCCATCGTCGACTTTGCTTGCAAGCCGCTGATGCTGGTGGTCGAGCTTGATGGCGACGAGGATGCCGCCTTTGCCGCTGACCGCACCCGCAGCCTGACCGAGATCGGCTACCGGGTCGAACGCCTCTCCGCCACCACCGTCCTGGCCGATCCCGCTGCCGCCGCCGCGCAAGTCTCCGCCGTGATGCGCGAACGCTGGCACGAACGCCGCGCCCGCGCCAAGGCTGGCCGGGCACCGGGCCGGAGGGACCGAACGGCATGATCAAGCTGCTTGCCACTTTAGTGCTTGGACTCGCCGCCGCGTCTGCTCAGGCCGGGCAAAGCGCACAGCAGCGGCTCGACCGCTGTCTGCTGACCGGCGCCAGCAATGCTTCGCGTGCCAGCCTTGCCAATGCCATCACGGAGGTTCGCAGCTTCTGCGGCGCGCAGTTGCGCCAGGTCCAAGCCAAGCGTGTGGCGCAGGCCCGGCGCGGCCTGTCCGGCGCTGCTGCCGAGACCGCCGAGCGGCAGGTCATCCGCCAGTTCAACGATGAAGTGGCAGCCAATATTGCCAGACTTACCGGATTGAAGCCCTGATATGCTGACCATTACCGATCTTCACGCCACTGTTGCTGACAAGCCGATCCTCAAGGGCCTGTCGCTCTCGATCAATCCGGGTGAGGTCCATGCGATCATGGGCCCGAACGGCGCCGGCAAGTCGACGCTGGGCTATACCCTGGGCGGGCGGCCCGGTTACGAGGTGACCGGCGGCTCGGTCGAATTCTTGGGGCAGGACCTGCTCGAGCTGGAACCGCACGAGCGGGCCGCTGCCGGGCTGTTCCTGGGCTTCCAGTACCCGGTTGAGATTCCGGGCGTGTCCTTCGTCCAGTTCCTGCGCGAAAGCCTGAATGCCCAGCGCAAGAGCCGGGGCGAGGAACCGCTGTCAGGCGGCGATTTCCTCAAGCTGGCGCGCGAACAGGCGGCGCTGCTGAAGATGGACATGGACATGCTCAAGCGGCCGGTCAACGTCGGCTTCTCGGGCGGCGAAAAGAAGCGCGCCGAGATGGTCCAGATGGGCATCCTCGCCCCCAAGCTGGCGATCCTGGACGAGACCGATTCCGGCCTCGACATCGATGCGCTGCGGATCGTGGGTGACGGGATCAATTCGGTGATGCGGGCACCGGACAAGGCCGTGCTGCTGATCACGCACTACCAGCGCCTGCTCGACTATGTGAAGCCGGACTTCGTCCACGTCTTGGCCGGCGGCCGGATCGTCAAGACCGGTGGGCCGGAACTCGCGCTCGAACTGGAAGAGCGCGGCTACGAGGCGGTTGCGGCGTGAGCGAGGCGATCGCCCTTCCCACCCGCAGGGACGAGGACTTCCGCTATGCGGACCTCGCCGCGCTGGAGCCGTTGTGGCCAGTAGCGGTGGAAACGATCGCCGTTGCGGCGGGTGACAGTGGCAATCTCGCACTGGTCCTCGATGGTACCGAGGCGGTGGCCCGCGAGCTGGTGATCGTGCTGGGCGATGGCGCTTCGTTTGACCTGCGCGTGCTCAACGCGCCGGGCGCCTATGGCCGGATCGCGGTGCAGGTGGAACTGGGCAAGGGGGCGGAATTCACGCTCGGCGCGGCGCAGCTGGCGGGCGGCGAACAGGTGGTCGAGATCGTCACTGATGTCCTGCACGCCCAGCCCGACGCAGTCAGCCGCCAGGTGGTCCGCTCGGTCGCGGGCGGCAAGGCCACGGCCAATTACCTGGGCAAGGTCCGGGTTGCCAAGGGCGCCGACGGCACCGATGGCGAGCAGTCGGTCCGGGCCATGCTGCTGGACCGGACGGCGACGGCCAATGCCCGCCCGGAACTGGAAATCTTCGCCGACGACGTGAAGTGCGCGCATGGCTGCGCGGTGGGCGAGCTCGACGCGAATGGCCTGTTCTACATGGCCCAGCGCGGGCTGCCCCCGGCTGAGGCCAAGAAGCTGATGCTGCAGGCCTTCGTGGCCGAAGCCTTCACTGGCGCGCCGGATGAGGACCGCTTGCTTGACGCCGCGCTGGCGGCTCTGGGCCGGCTGGTATGAACGCCGTTGCCGCCATTGCCCCAGCCACACTGAAGGCCGCGTTTCCCGGCCTGGCCGGTGGCTGGC
>JBIIDJ010000103.1:0-8310 GCA_044238415.1 Novosphingobium sp. | reverse complement strand
GGCGCGGAGGCCGGGAAGGCGCGGCGCAGCTGAGCCAGAGCCTCATCAATCCGCAGCGTGAAAACCATCTCGAGCACGTCATCGCGGCTGATGTCATTGGCGCGGCTGAAGGCCGGGACCGAGACAGCGCGGATGAACATGTGCTGGAACAGCGCCAGCCGCAGCGCCTGGAGGACACCCAGCTCGCGCCGGACCTGCTCGCGGCCCACGAGCGGGACCTCGTCCGGGATCAGTGCCAGCAGCTTGTGGAGCTTGAGCGCATCGACCCTGAGGCGCGAGGCAAAGCGACGATAGACCCCGGTGCGATCATCCTTGGTCAGATATTCGGCCAGTGCGAGACAGGCATCGGCAATGCCTTCCTCGTCACCGCGATAGGGTCGGCTGGCCCAATAGGCCGAATTGAACAGCTCTCCATAGGCCGCCACGGTTTTGATCGAGGCCAGTGAGTTGGCCGCCCGCACCAGCCGCACGAGTTGCCGGCCGCGCTGGCTGTCCCGCAGCAGCGCGGCAATGGCTTCGTAATTGCCGTCGGCCGCCGTGCCGAACCCCGCGATCACGTTGACCGGATAACCCAGCTGCTGGAGCACGGCGTTGTGCGGGATGGCGCGAATCTGGCGCAGATTCATCGTCCGGTCGGCCGCCAGGTCCGACTGGCGGCGGCTCTTGCGGCTGCCGGTCTCGTTAAGCAGACCAAGTCCAAAAGCGCTTACCGCCCGGGCATAGGTCGCGCTGGCGAGGTAGCTTTGCTGGACCCGCCGGATCGCCCGGTAGAAATCGAGGCTGAGGTCGGTGCGGCGATAGAATGGATCGGGTGGCGCATCGGGATCGGTCTTGGCCGGGGCCAGCTCGGCAAAGCGGGTCAGCGTGGCATAGGCCAGCTCCGGCGTGCCGAAGAACAGGTAGCCGTCGCCGCCCTGGAAGCTGACTTCCGGCTCCAGCACGATTCCAGCCCGCACGAACCGCCGCCGCGCCCAGGGGGACAGCGGCCATTCCAGCCGGTCGGCAAAGCTGATCGGATGGGCACCGCGGCCCATCGATTCGCCGTGCGTGTTGAAGATCAGCGCCGCCACATCAGTGAGGCCGTTGGCAGCCATGGCTTCCGACAGGCGGCCCTGCAGCCGCTCGATCGCCAGCGCCGCCGGGATTTGCCCGACAAAGCGTCCGGCATCGGAAAAACCGGTCTGGATCGAAACCCGCCCGCGCCGGCGCGCATAGCCCTGGTAGTGCGGCTCAGACAGCACGGCATCGAGGAACCGCCCGCCATGTTCCAACGCGCTCTCGGTCTCGAACAGCGGCGAAACGTCGACCTTGTCCGCCACCCCGAACAGCTCGGCGAAATAGAGCGCGGCCAGCACGGTAGTCGGCTGTTCACACTCGGCGACCAGCATCCGGATCGGCGTATCGGCATCAACGTGGCGCAGGAACTGCGCGATCAGCAGGAACTGGCGCACCGCCGTGCTGTTTTCGATCGCCAGCGCCGCCATATTGGCGCGCAGCGGCTTAACTGAACCGAGCAGCTCGCGCAGCCGCACCAGTGCCGCCTGGCTCGCCAGGTCGAGCTTGCCAGCGGGATCGATCCGGCGGCGGATCGCGTTCTGGAGCTGGCTGGCGTTCACCCGGAAGTGGATCCAGCCCATGCCCAGCCCATCGGCGCGCATCGCCGAAGCCACCCTCAGCAGGGCTTCGGCGGTATCGTCATCTGCGCTTGCGGCACGCTCTTCCAGTGCCGCGATCGTCGGTGCCAGACTGATCAGCTTGTCCGGGTGATCGGCGGTAAAGGCGTTAGCGGTCAAAGACAGTGCGGCCGGATCGGACAGGTCCGCCGCAAAGGCTGCGGCCTGCTCTGCCGCAAAGGCCGATGCGCGGACCAGTTGTCCCGCCAGATCGGGCGCGACGGCTCCCAAGGCCGTGCCATAACCCGCCAGCCGCTCAGCCTTTTCCGAGAGGCGGTAACGCAGCGAGGTTGCCCAGGTGATGTCGGTGCGGCCGTCCATGTCATAGCCGACCCAGCTGGCCAGCCGCAGCGGCACCGGGGCAAGCTTGCGCCATTGATCCGGCCAGCGCTTGCGCGCCGCCGCGAACAACAGGCCGGTGATGCGGTCGCGCGCGGTCTGGGCATGGGCCAGCGCAGCCATGGCCTGGGCATGCTCGCTATCAAGCGTGATGGGTTCACGGGTCGGAGGTGCCACGCAGGTGGTCGCTGCACCAATCGCGCCAGCCGAGGCGGATTGCGCCACGGCCTCACCCTGGGCCCGCGCCAGCAGGAAAGTAGGGTGCGCCGTGAAAACGATATGCGCCAACGGCTTGGCCCACCGCGCCGCGAAAGCGGCAAAGTCCGGTTCCTGATCTGCCAGGCGAGCAATACTGGTGTCGTTTAGCGCCGGATCGACCGGCCCGGCCAGTCGCGCCAGCCGTTCGGCACGAGATTGCAGACCCTGGCATTCCAGCTCGGCAACAAGCGCTTCCAGTTCGCTCAGCGAAAGCATCCCGCTTTCCAGCTCGCGCGAAAGCTCAAGCCCAAGTTGGAAAACCGGATTGAATAGCGGCGTCTCGGCCGTGCGGGCATGCAGCTCTTGCAGCCGCTGGTCGAGCGCAGCCAGCCTGGTCATCGCGTCAAAGCAGCAGCGGCACGGGCGGCTGCCTCGATCGTGGCGACGTCTGGCGCGCCCTTGCCGACCAGCCATGATCCGCCGCAGCACAGGACGGAGTCGAGCGCCAGCCATTCCGCCGCGGTTGCAGCCGTGATCCCACCCGTCGGGCAGAACCGAACCGAACCGAACGGCGCGGCTATGGCCTTCAAGGCCGGGATCCCGCCGTTCGCCTCAGCCGGGAAGAACTTGAACCGGTCAAGACCCAGATCAAGGCCGCGCATGATATCCGTCGGCGTCGATACGCCTGGCAGGAACGGCACCTTTGCCGCTTCGGTGGCGCGGGCCAGCGGCTTGGTCAGGCCCGGCGAAACGATGAACTCGCTCCCGGCCGACAGAGCATCGTCGAGCGCGTATTCGTTGAGGACGGTCCCGGCCCCAACCATCGCGCCCGGCACCGTCTTCATCGCCCGGATCACGTCCAGCGCCGCAGCCGTGCGCAAGGTCACTTCCAGCACCGGCAAGCCGCCGCGGACGAGCGCTTCTGCCACCGGCACGGCGTGGGCAACGTCCTCGATCACCAGCACCGGAATAACCGGAGCGAGACGCATGATTCTTTCGATTGGTGTCATGATAGATGTTCCGAAGCAAAGGCTGCCGCAGCGCCGTAAAGGCCGGGCTGGGAATGGGTAATGAGCTTGACCGGCAGGGCGGCCATCAGCTCGCTGAAGCGCCCTTTGGCGCGGAACCGCTCGGCAAAGCCAGAGCGGAGCAGGGTATCGCGAATGCGCAGACCAAGCCCGCCGGCGATGACCACACCGCTGGCACCCTGGGCAAGGGCGATGTCCCCCGCAACTGCGCCAAGCGAGAGACAAAACCGGTCAACCGCGGCGGCGGCAAGGCTGTCGTCGCCTGACAGGCCGAGCTGCCACAACGACTTGTCGTCAGTCGGCTGAATTGCGCGGCCTTCCATGGCGGCCAAGGCCTCGTAAATGTCGACCAGACCCGGCCCCGACACCACCCGCTCGACCGAAACGCGGCGATAGCGCTGGCGCAGGCGAGCAAGAATCGCGTCCTCGATCGTGTCGAGCGGGGCAAAGTCGATATGCCCGCCCTCGGTCGGCTGGACCCGGTAGCCGCCCTCGCCATCGCGCCAGACATGGGCGACGCCGAGGCCGGTGCCGGGACCGACAATCGAGAGTGTTCCGGACACGGGCAGGGCTACATCTGGTCCGGTCAGGTGAATGAAATGATCATCCTCAGCCCGCGCCACGGCATGGCCAACGGCCCCGAAATCATTGACCACCGTGTAGCGGCTGGCGCCCAGTTTCTCTGGAATCAGCGCCGGACGGATAATCCAGGGGTTGTTGGTGAAGCGGATCACTTCCCCGCCGACTGGCCCGGCCACGGCAATGGCGACGGCATCGGGCAGGCTGCCGCCCTGCATCCGGGCAAAATCCTCCCATGCGGTCTGGAAGCTGGCGTGATCGCGGGTGTGAAGTGTCGCCGGTTCGCCGAGTTCGATGCTGCCATCAGCCCTAACCGTAGCCAGGGCAAAGCGCGCGTGGGTCCCGCCGATATCGACCGTGACGAGCTGGGTCACAGCCCGCCCTCCGCCAGCATGGCCGAACCGCCCTGTTCAGCCCCGTCGGCAAAGCGGCGGAACATCGCGAACAGTTCGCGGCCCATGCCCATGGCGTCGGGCGGAGCCAATGCGGGCTCGCGCGTCGAAAGATCGGCCAGCACTTCCAGATTGCCAGTGTTGCCGCACAGGCGGATCACATCGCCATCCCGGACCAGCGCCAGCGGGCCACCGCCCAGTGCCTCGGGCGTGACATGGATCGCCGCCGGAACCTTGCCCGAAGCGCCGCTCATCCGGCCATCAGTCACCAGCGCGACCTTGAAGCCCTTGTCCTGCAGCACGCCCAGTGGCGGCGTCAGCTTGTGCAGTTCGGGCATGCCATTGGCCCGCGGCCCCTGAAAACGGACGACCACCACGACATCGCGGTCAAGCTCACCAGCCTTGAACGCCGCCTGGACGCCTTCCTGGCTTTCGAAGACACGGCAGGGTGCCTCGATCGTATAGCGTGATGGATCGACGGCGGAGGTCTTGAACGTCCCCCGGCCCAGATTGCCGGTGACCAACCGCATGCCACCGTCGGGATTGAACGGTGCGGATACCGGGGCAAGGATCGTGGGATCACCGCTGGTCTCTGGCGCCGGGGTCCAGACCAGCTCATCACCATCCATCGCGGGCTCGCTGGCATAGGCAGCCATCCCGCCCTCGGCGACGGTCAGCACGTCGCCATGAATCAGGCCGGCACCAAGCAGTTCTCGGGTGACAAACCCCATCCCCCCGGCGGCGTGGAAATGGTTCACGTCAGCCGCGCCGTTGGGATAGACCCGGGCGATCAGCGGCACTGCGGCAGAGAGTTCGTCAAGATCCTGCCAATCGAGCTGAATCCCGGCGGCGCGGGCCATCGCCGGCAGGTGGATCGCATGATTGGTCGAACCGCCCGTGGCCAGCAGGCCGACTGCGGCGTTGATGATCGCTTTCTCATCAACCACCCGCGCCATCGGGCGATAGTCCTGCCCTTCGCGGCCAATCTCGGCAAGGCGGTGCACCGCCTTGCGGGTCAGCGCCGAACGCAGCGGGGTATTGGGCGGCACAAAAGCCGATGCCGGCACATGGAGCCCCATCAGCTCCATCATCATCTGGTTGGAGTTGGCGGTGCCGTAAAACGTGCAGGTACCGGGCGAGTGATAGCTGGCGCTCTCGCTTTCCAGCAGGTCGGCGCGGGTCGCCTTGCCTTCTGCATAGAGCTGGCGGACCTTCTGCTTTTCTTTGTTGGCCAGGCCCGAGGGCATTGGTCCGCCGGGCACGAATATGGCGGGCAGGTAGCCAAACCGCAGGGCGCCGATGAACTGACCAGGCACGATCTTGTCGCAAATGCCCAGGATGGCCATGCCATCGAACATCGCATGGCTCATGGCAACAGCGGTGCTCAGCGCGATCACGTCGCGGCTGAACAGCGACAGCTCCATGCCGTCCTGCCCCTGGGTCACGCCGTCGCACATAGCCGGAACGCCGCCGGCCACCTGCATGGTTGCCCCAACCTCGCGGGCATACAGCTTCATCGCTTCGGGATAGCGGCCATAGGGCTGATGCGCCGAGAGCATGTCGTTGTAAGCGGTCACGATGGCGAGGTTGGCCCCGCGCCCGCTCTTGATCGCAGACTTGTCTTCCAGCGCGGCGGCAAAGCCGTGGGCCAGATTGGAGCAGGACAGCGCATTGCGGTTCGGAAAACGCTCCGCCTCGCGGTCCATCAAATCGAGGTAACGGCGGCGGGTCGGCGCCGACTTTTCGATGATCCGTGCGGTAACGCGTTCGATTGCAGGGTGAAGATTACTCATGCCAGTGCACTCCGTCGCGCTCGGTCAGCGCGATTGCGGCCGAGGGCCCCCAGGTCCCGGCGGTGTAAGATTTGGGAGTCACGCCGCTGTCCGCCCAGGTGGTGCGGATCGCATCGATCCAGTCCCACTGGGCCTCCACCTCGTCACGGCGGACAAACAGCGTCTGATCACCCTCAATCAGATCGAGCAGCAGCCGCTCATAAGCGATCCGCTTGGTCGGACCGGCAAAGGCATCCTGCATCCGGATGTCGAGCGGCACTTCGCGCAGGCGCAGGCCTTCGCGGTCCAGTCCGGGCACCTTGGCCATCAACGACAGAGTGATGTTTTCTTCCGGCTGGATCCCGATCACCAACCGGTTGGGCTCGCTCTTTGCGCCCTTCCCGGCAAAGATCGAATGAGGCACCCGGCGGAACTGGACCACGATCTCGGTCCGCCTGGTCGGCAGCCGCTTGCCGGTGCGCAGGTAGAAGGGCACGCCCTTCCAGCGCCAGTTGTCGAGGTGCGCCTTGATCGCGACAAAGGTCTCCGTGTCGCTGTCCTTGCCCAGTTCCTCGTCATAACCCGGCACGACCTGGCCATCGATCGCGCCGGCGCGGTACTGGCCGGTCACGGTTTCATCGGCGCCGACCATCCGCAGCGAGCGCAGCACCTTGACCTTTTCGTCGCGCACCGCCGTGGCGTCAAAGCTGCTCGGCGGCTCCATCGCCACCAGGGCGAGCAGCTGGAGCATGTGGTTCTGCACCATGTCGCGCAGCGCCCCGGCTCCGTCATAGAAGCCCACCCGGCCTTCCAGCCCGACCGTCTCGGCCACGGTGATCTGGACATGATCGATGTGGGCCGCATTCCACAGCGGCTCAAACAGGATATTGGCAAAGCGCAGCGCCAGCAGATTCTGGACCGTTTCCTTGCCAAGGTAATGGTCGATCCGGAAAATCTGCTCCTCGCGAAAGGCGCTGGCAACCGCATCATTAATGTGCCGGCTACTCTCCAGATCGGTGCCAAGCGGCTTTTCAAGGCCGATCCGTGCCTTGTCGCTGGCGAGGCCAGATGCGGCCAGCCCGGCAATGGTAGGCTCAAACAAGGCGGGTGCGGTGGAGAGGAAAATCGCCAGGCCTTCGTCGACCGGCCCGACCTTCTTGGCGAGCGTGCGGTAGCCCGCCTGGTCCGTGGCATCGAGCGGCTGGTAATGCAGCCGGTTGAGGAAAGTGCCCATCCCGCCGCGGCGTTCGGCCGGCATGAACTTTTCCAGCGCAGCCCGCGCAAAGTTACGATAGGCGGAATCGTCAAGGCCCTGCCGGGCCGTGCCGATAATCTTGAGGTCCTCGGCCACCAGCTTGTCCGCGTGGAGTGCGCAAAGCGAGGGCAGCAGCATTCGCTGCGCCAGATCGCCGGTCGCGCCAAACAGCAGCAAGCTATCCGATCCGCGTTTCATGGTCGCACTGCCTCCCCAGGGCGGGCCCTCAGGCCAACTCTCCACAGGGGGGTAGTGACCGCAGCCCTTAGGGGCAAGCGGTGGCGGGTCGGGAAAACGTATGCGGGGCCGCAGCGACCGCTAAAAGCGGCCGCCTTAAGACCAGCGCTGAGGTGAGCGAGCGCTCAGCCTAGGCCGCCTGTTCCTTGCCCTTGAGCACGCGCACCGGCTCCTTGCGGCCATCGACGACGTCCTTGTCGACGACGACTTCGGCGATCTCGTTCTCGCTTGGCACGTCGAACATCGTATCCAGCAGCAGCCCTTCGACGATCGAACGGAGGCCGCGGGCGCCGGTCTTACGCTCGATTGCCTTCTTGGCGATCGCTTCGAGCGCTTCGTCGGTGAAGGTCAGGGTCACATCTTCCAGCTCGAACAGCTTGGAATACTGCTTGATCAGCGCGTTCTTCGGCTCGCGCAGGATCTTGACCAAGGCCTCGACATCGAGGTCTTCCAATGTCGCGATCACCGGCAAGCGGCCGACGAATTCCGGGATCAAGCCGAACTTGAGCAGGTCTTCCGGCTCGGCCTTCTGCAACAGTTCACCCACCCGGCGCTTGTCCGGATCGGCCACATGCGCGCCGAACCCGATCGAGCGCTTTTGCAGGCGGTCGGCGATGATCTTTTCCAGGCCGGCGAAAGCGCCACCGCAGATGAACAGGATGTTGGTGGTATCGACCTGCAGGAATTCCTGCTGCGGATGCTTGCGCCCACCCTGCGGCGGCACCGATGCGGTCGTGCCTTCCATCAGCTTGAGCAGGGCTTGCTGCACGCCTTCGCCCGACACATCGCGGGTGATGCTGGGGTTTTCCGCCTTGCGGCTGATCTTGTCGATCTCGT
>JBIIDJ010000028.1:0-27644 GCA_044238415.1 Novosphingobium sp. | reverse complement strand
GCCAATCCGGGCGCGTTCCACGCGGCCGATGGCCGGGGGTACCGCTCTATTGCCGACCTCATTCTCGCGCTTGATTCACTCAACCCACAAACGGCCGCGCGATTTGTTGCCCCGCTGGGGCGCTGGCGGCGGATCGAGCCGGGCCGGGCGGCCTTGATGCGCGCTGAACTGGAACGGATCCTCGCTGCTCCGGCCTTGTCAAAGGACACTTACGAGCAAGTGAGCAAGAGCCTTGACTGAACCTGTCGAAATCAACCGGGCCGCACTGCTTGGAGGGCTGCCGCATGGCTTTCTGGGGCGTCGGGGAGGTGTGTCGACCGGTGTGGTATCCGGGCTCAACGTCGGCCTTGGCACCGGCGATGAACCAGCTGCCGTGGCCGAGAATCGGGCCCGGGCTGCGGCTGCGGTGCTGCCCGGCGCGCCGCTGGCGACTGTCTATCAGGTCCATTCGGCGGACTGTGTCATGGCCATGGAGCCGTGGCCCGATGCCCAGCGGCCGCACGCCGATGCGCTTGTCACGGATCGGCCGGGCCTGCTGTTGGGGGTCGTGACGGCCGATTGCGCGCCGGTCTTGCTTGCCGATCCGGTGGCCGGTGTAATCGGGGCCGCCCATGCCGGATGGAAGGGGGCGGTCAGCGGAGTGACCGATGCAACGATTGCCGGAATGGAAGTGCTCGGAGCCCAACGTGACCGGATCGTTGCGGCAATCGGCCCATGCATCGCCCAGCCCAGCTATGAGGTGGATGGCGGATTTCACGACCGGCTAGTGGCCGCTGACGGTGAAAATGTGCAGTTTTTCGAGCCCGGGCGGACCGGCCGCTGGCAGTTCGATCTTGAGGGCTACGTTGCCGGGCGACTGATCGCGGCCGGAATTGGCGCCGTCGAGCGGCTCAACCTTGACACTTATGTCGATGCTGAGCGCTTCTTCTCGTTTCGCCGCGCCACTCATCGCGGAGAGCCAGACTACGGGCGGCAAATCTCGTTGATCGGCCTGCCGGGATGAGCTTGCAGGCTATGCATTCGCCAGTGCAAAAATCGCTGTTGGCAGAGGGCGAGCTTGCGTCTATCAGGCGCGCCAAATCGCAGGTTCGGGTGTCCTAGGTGCCCGGGACTGTGGAGACAGGAAGGGGGCTTCCTGGGCAAAGAACTTGGGTCGACCATCGGGGGCGCTGCAGCACTTTCCGGGTTACCCGCAAGAAGGCAGGATAGGTTCGACCATGGCTGAAAATGCTGGCACGGGCACACTTGAAGGCACCTCGACCGATGGTGTGCGGCGGCGCGATTTCATCAATATTGCTGCGGTCAGCGCGGCCGGCGTTGGCGGGCTCGCTATCGTTTACCCGCTGATCAGCCAGATGTCGGCTTCGGCCGACGTGCTGGCGCAGAGCTCGACGGAAGTGGATATCAGCGCGATTGCGCCAGGCCAGGCGATCAAGGCGGTGTTCCGCAAGCAGCCGGTGTTCATCCGCAATCTGACCCCGGCGGAAATCGAAGAGGCCAACAAGGTCGATGTCGGTTCGCTGCGCGATCCTCAGACCCTGGCTGAGCGGACCAAGGAAGGTCACGGCAACTGGCTGATCACCATGGGCGTTTGCACCCACCTGGGCTGCGTGCCGCAGGGTGCTGCCGAGGGCGAGGTCAAGGGCGAATATGGCGGGTACTTCTGTCCCTGCCACGGTTCGCACTACGATACCGCCGCGCGCATTCGCAAGGGCCCGGCACCGACCAACCTGGTCGTCCCGGAATATGAATTCACTTCCGACACTGTCGTGAAGATCGGTTGAGGGCACCCGACATGAGCTTTCCCTGGGCAAACGAATACAAGCCGAGCCACCCCGTCATGGTGTGGATGGACGAGAAGCTGCCGCTTCCGCGGCTGATCTACGGCGCCGTAGGCGGCGGCTATGAAGTGCCGCGCAACCTCAACTATTTCTGGAACTTCGGGTTCCTGGCCGGCCTGTGCCTGATGATTCAGATCGTCACCGGGGTGGTTCTGGCGATGCATTATGCACCCAACACGCTGGTCGCCTTCGATTCGACCGAGCACATCATGCGCGACGTCAACTGGGGCTGGCTGATGCGCTATGCTCACGCGAACGGGGCCTCGGCCTTCTTCGTCGTGGTCTACCTGCACATCTTCCGCGGCTTCTATTACGGGTCCTACAAGGCCCCGCGCGAAATGATCTGGCTGCTCGGCGTGGTGATCTTCCTGCTGATGATGGCGACTGCCTTCATGGGCTACGTCCTGCCCTGGGGCCAGATGAGCTTCTGGGGTGCCCAGGTGATCACCGGCCTGTTCGGCGCCATCCCGCTGATCGGCGAGCCGATCCAGTACTGGCTGCTGGGTGGTTTCGCACCTGACAATGCGGCGCTGAACCGCTTCTTCTCGCTGCACTTCCTGCTGCCCTTCGTGATCCTGGGCGTGGTGATCCTGCACGTTTGGGCGCTGCATATCCCGGGTTCCTCGAACCCGACGGGCGTCGAAGTGAAGAGTGAGAGCGATACGGTGCCGTTCCACCCCTATTACACCGCCAAGGATGGCTGGACGGTCGGCCTGTTCATGCTGATCTACAGCGCGGTGGTGTTCTTCGCCCCGAACATGCTGGGCCACCCGGACAACTACATTCCGGCCAACCCGATGAGCACCCCGGCGCTGATCGTGCCCGAATGGTATTTCTGGCCGTTCTACGCGATCCTGCGCGCCTTCACCTTCGACTTCTTCTTCATCCCGGCGAAGTTGATGGGTGTGCTGGCCATGTTCGCCGCGATCCTGGTGTGGTTCCTGCTGCCCTGGCTCGACAAGTCGCCCGTGCGTTCGTCGAACTATCGGCCGCTCTACCGGAAGTTTTTCTGGTTCGGCCTGATCCCGTCGATGATCGTCCTGTTCATCTGCGGCGGCGCGCACGCTGAAGAACCCTACATCATGCTCAGCCAAATCGCGACGCTGTACTACTTCGCGCACTTCCTGATCATCCTGCCGATCGTGTCCTCGATCGAACGGCCCGAACCGCTGCCCTACTCGATCACCGAATCGGTGCTCGGCCCGGCTGCGGCCAAAGCCTGACCCAACGCGAGACGGAAAGAGACCGATATCATGATCCGCATCCTCTCCCTCCTCGCCGGTGCCTTCTTCACCGTGGTGCTCGGCTATTCGTTCGTGCGTGGTGCTTATACTGCCGCGACCGAACCGGTGGCGTTGACGGCCGAAAAGGTGTTCTACAAGAAGCCTGAGCCGCTCCACCTGCCGAGCGACGGCGTGTTCGGTAAGTTCGATCGCCAGCAGCTGCAGCGCGGCTTCAAGGTTTACCAGGAAGTCTGCGCCGCCTGCCACTCGATCAAGCACGTCGCCTTCCGTGACCTCGCCGCGCTGGGTTACAACGAGGCCGAGATCAAGGCGATTGCCGGCAAGGCAACCGTTACGGCCAAGGACCCGCTGACCGGTGAGGTCAAGGACCGTCCGGGCATTGCCGCCGACAAGTTCCCGCCGGTGGTCTATGCTGGCCTGGGCGTGCCGCCCGACCTGTCGCTGATCACCAAGGCTCGCCCGAATGGCGCTGCCTATCTGCACTCGCTGCTGACCGGTTATCAGGCCCAGCCCGCCGAGCTGCTCAAGCAGTTCCCCGAAGCCAAGACCGGCGACGGGCTGCATTACAACCCCTATTTCAAGAACCTCAACCTGGCGATGGCTGCGCCGCTGACTGGCGAAGGCCAGGTGACCTACAGCGATGGCACCAAGGCTACGGTCGAGCAGATGTCGACCGACGTAACTGCCTTCCTTGTCTGGACCGCCGAGCCCAAGCTCGAACAGCGCCGTCAGACCGGTCTGTGGTGGCTGGGCTTCCTGCTGTTCGCCACCGTTCTGGGCTACATGGCCTATCGCAATATCTGGGCAGAAAAGAAGGGTCACTGACCCTTTCGCCTGACCGGCATCACAACGCCCCTTGCCCACCGGCGAGGGGCGTTTTGCTTGGGGTCAGTACAGCACGAACAAGCATGGGAAGCGCGCATGACGGTTGACGAATTGAAGGCGCTGATCCGCACGGTTCCGGATTTTCCCAAACCGGGGATCCTGTTCCGCGACATCACTACGCTGATTGGCAACGGGCCGGGGCTCTCAGCCACGGTCGGCCATCTGGCCGATCGCGCAGCTGCCGCGGGAGCACAGGCCATCGCCGGTATGGAAGCGCGCGGCTTCATCTTTGGAGCTGCAGTGGCCGCCCAACTGGGCCGAGGTTTTGTCCCGGTCCGCAAGCCCGGCAAACTGCCGGTGCCGGTCATGGGGATAGATTATGCCCTGGAATATGGCACCGACCGTCTCGAAATCGATCCAGGGGCGATTGTAGCGGGTCAGCGGGTGGTGATCATTGATGATCTGATCGCAACTGGCGGAACGGCGCTGGCGGCAGCCAAGCTGTTGCGTCAGGCCGGGGCCGTCGTTGACCACGCGCTGTTCGTGATTGATCTGCCCGATCTGGCCGGTGCCGAGCGGTTAAGGGCTGAAGGCCTGGTGGTTGAATCCTTGATCGACTTTCCCGGCCACTAATTCAGACCGCTGCCGGCTGACCGACGAAATGTCCTGGTTTGCACGGAGCAATTGACGAAGGGAGCGACCTTGGCGCATAGGCGTCCGCGCTCAAGGTGGCATATCGCCCCGGGCGGGTATAGCTTAGTGGTAAAGCCCCAGCCTTCCAAGCTGGTTATGCGGGTTCGATTCCCGCTACCCGCTCCACTTTCCTGACCGTTGGCGTTCGATGTCGTTCGCCTGCAATCACCTCGCAATGGGGGCCACATTGGGGGCCAGCGGATCAATGCTTAATTCGGGTGCCCCCCAACTGGGGGCCATTTCCAGCAAAAAGGCGTAGTGGACTTTGGCCCTGACAGACGTAGCGATAAAGAACGCCCGGCCCTCGTAACAAGGGTCCAATCTCGCTATATGCTAAATAATTAAGAAATTGAGGTTTTGGCCGGAGTAATTCGCACAGCAGACGGCCCGCGATGACGGTTGGGGGCCGTGGCTCCGTGCACTGGCCTTCCAAGACCAGCTGCTAGCGCGGCCCTGCAGTAAGACAAGGCCTAACCTTCACCGACCTGCTTACCCCGGTGAGGTGGTTCCGCGATCACTGAGTTTGGTTGCAAGCCCTGACTGGAAGCTGGTTGCTCCGGCAGCAGCGAGAAGCCAGCCTTCGTCGCTGCACCAATTCATTGAGGTCTGGCATGCCCAAGCGACTGGCCCAACTTTCGCAGCGCCGGGGTCACCACCGGAATGGTCAGCATGGTGCTGCCTACTGCTGCCAGCAGCAGTGCGGTGAAGGCCCCGCTGGTGATCACCTGCTTGTCGAACAGCACGTTGACGAAGATGATCATGATCAGCGCCTTGGTCTGGAGCAGCCAGCCAATCGTCCAGGCCTCGCCGTTGGCCCAGCCGAGCAGGCGTCCGGCCATAGCCACCCCGGCGAGCTTGCCCACGATCATTGCCGCTAAAAGTGCCCCCGCAGCTGCTAAGACGGTGAACCCGCCCATTTCCCAACTGGTGCGCAGGCCGGTCGAGAGGAAGAACACTGGCATAAAGGCGAGCAGCACCACGTCGCGGAAGCGGTCGATCGCCTCAGTGCCGAACCACTTGGCATCGAGCGCCGCCCCGGCGAGGAAAGCGCCGACCATGTAGTGCAGCCCGGCCCAGTCGGCGAGAAACCCGCACCCAGCAAGCCAGATCAGCGCGACGTACCAGCGATCGCGTTCGGGAATTGCCGCGATGAGTTTGCGCACCAGCAAGACCGCAAGGACAAAGCCGAACACGAAACCAACCTGCCGGGCGACGCGCTCCCAGTCGAGCACGATCAACGCCAGCACGCCCCAGATCAACACGTCGTCAAGGCTAGCATAGCGCAGGATCCGCTGGCCGAACGGTTTACGCAGGATCCCCAACCGCTGCAGGAACAGCACCAGGATTGGCAGCGCGGTTACCGCGCTGGCCATGCCGATCCCCAGCACGAATTGCCAGCGCACGCTGTTCGCACCGATCCATTGCGCCGGATCGGTCACTTCGAGCAGGCCCCAGGCCACTCCTGCGCCGAGCACCATCGGGGTGACCAGCGCGAAGCCAGCGGTCACTGCGGTCTCGCTGCGCCAGCGCCAGGCTTCCTTGAGGTCCAGCTCGAGCCCCGCGACGAAGACGAAAAGCATCACCGCCCACCAGGCCACCCCATTGAGCGCCCCAATCACCTGCGAGGGAAAGAGCGCAGCGTGGTATTCGGGAAAGGCCGCGCCGAGCACGCCTGGTCCGAGCAGGATCCCGCCGACGATCTGGACCACCACCAGCGGCGCCCAGTGGTCGGTCCGGCCGAGCCGCCATACAAGGTATGGTGCCGCAAATATCACCACCAGCGCGAGCAGGAACAATTCGGTGACCGGCACTTCCTACCCCCTTGGCTTCTGACCGCGTTCAGGCCGGACGGCGCGTGTACCACCCAAAGGTCGCAATAATCGCGTAGCAAATTACGGGAACGATCAGCGCCGTGCGCAGCCCAGCGGCGTCGGCCATCGTCCCGAACAGCCAAGGCACAATCGCCCCGCCGACAATCGCGGTGCACATAATCCCGGACCCCTGCGATGCCTGCTTGTCGCTCAGTCCCTCGGTGCCGAGGCTGAAGATCGTCGGGAACATCAGCGAATTGCAGAAGCCTACCAGGACCAGCGCCCAACCGGCAAGCGCGCCCGTGCTCACCGCGGACAGCGCGATCAGACCGATCGCAGCGGTCGCGTAAGTCATCAGAACCCGGCCGGGCGCAAACATCCGTAGTACGAAACCGCCGACCAGCCGCCCAATCATCGCGCCAAGCCAGTAGTAGGCGACCAGCTTGCCGCCTTCGACCAGCGACAGGCCCATCACACTCTGCTCGCCAAGGTAGGCGATCAGGTTGCTGCCGATCGCCACCTCGGCGCCGACGTAGGCGAAGATGCAGATCGCGCCGAAGCGGACGCGGGAATTGTCCAGGAAAAGGTCCAACGTCCCTTCGACCTGTGTCTGTTCGGCCTTGGCATGATCGAGCGCAGAACGGAACAACCAGAACAGGCCGGCAATAGCAAGCATGGCGAAGCCGAGCACCATGTAGGAATCGCCGATCACCGCACCTTCCGCCACGCGGTAAGCCTGAATCTGTTCAGCATTGGCGGTGGCCGGATCGATCGTCTCGTGCCCGCCCAGCAGCAATTCGGCACCGCCATAGACCATCAGGAACACGCCGACTGAATTGAACGCCTGGGCAAAGGTCAGTCGCGAATGCGAGGTCTCCGCCGGACCCAGCGTGGTGATCACCGGGTTCATCGCGACTTGCAGCACGGTGATCCCTGCGCCGATGAAGAACAAGGCCGCGAGGAAACCACCGTAGCTCGCCGATGCCGATGCAGGGATGAACAGGAACGACGCCGCAGCGACCATCACAAAGCCCAGTACGAAAGTGCGGATATAGCCGAGCCGCGCCATGATGATCCCCGCAGGAATCGAGAACGCGGCGTAGGCGATGAAGAACGCCATCTGCACCAGGTTGGCCTGGGCATGGCTGAGCTGGAACATTGGCTTGAACTTGCCGACCAGAAGGTCGTTGATGTTAGTCACCCCGCCGAGGATGAAAAACACCGCGAACACGAGCATCAGGACAGTGAGCGTACTGCCCTTCGGCGGAGTTGCGCTGATATTGCCGGTGCTGCCCGAACTGCTGGCCTTGATTGGTCCTGCCATTGCTTTCCCCTCCCTCAATCCAGTCCCATGCTAGCAGCCTGATGGCTTTGGCGAACTGCGGATGCCTGCTGCATGTTCGTATTCAATCGCTGGCAGGACAGGTGTCGCTGCCTTTGCCCTCCTCGATCCGGACAGTCCGGATCGTGACAGTCAGGCCGGTGGATGCCTCGATCTGAAGCGGCCCGCCGACCGAGGCGAGATTGGCACCCGCGCGGACAAAACACCGAAGTGGAATCCGCGTCTCAATCGCCCTGCCGGGACTTGCCGCTATAACCAATCCGCCGATATCAAGCGCGCCGCCACCCAGCGCAATCTTGACTGGCGCGCCGCTGTGGCTGTCGATCCGCCAGTCGAGCACCAGCACCGCCCCTTCCGCGCCCCGACCGGCAAGATCGACCGGAGTGCCAATGATCGAGAATCTACCTGCCCCGGTCCAGGTGAACTGACGCGCATCTTCTTGCGCTGAGAGATCGATCGCACGATTGGATACCGCCCCATCTGCAGCGAGATACCAAGGCGCCGGGACAACACCGCGGCGCATGAAGCTGGTGGTTGTATCGTAGGCCGCCAGAACCAGCCGCGGGTCTTCGTTCAACCGGCCTAGTCGCACCTGCCGAGTGTAATCGAGGCCATAGCCGCTGCGAAACAACGGCGGTGCCATTGGCGAGCGCGCATCGGCGGGCCAATCAAAGGGCAGGCGGCCGGAGAAGCCACGCAATGGCCTGCCGTTGCGCCCCGCTACCAGCACATCGGCCACGCCCTGGCCCTGCGAGCCAGGCAGCCAGGCTGCCACAAAGGCGTCGGCTTGGTTGATCAGCTTGCTTATGAACATCGGCCGCCCGGAGAGAAAGACCACCACAACTTTGGTGCCCTGAGCACGCAGCCGCGCGATCAGCGCTTCTTCGCCGTGTCGCGGGGTGAAAGCGAGATGCGGAACATCGCCGTGGAACTCGGCATAGGGCATCTCCCCAGTGACCACGATCGCCACGTCCGGTCTGCTTTGAAAGCTTCCATCGGGTGCGACGATCGCCTCACCGCCAGCATCCTTGATCGCCGCAGCGATCGCCGTGCCGATGGTCTGGCCTTTGGGAAAATCGGCAGCTGTGGTGTCAGCCCCCTGCCAGGAGATCGTCCAGCCGCCCGCTTGCATTGCCATGCTGTCGGCGCCGGGCCCAGCGATCAGCGCTCGCACACCTGGGCGCAGCGGCAAGACGCTGCTCTCGTTCTTGAGCAGCACTAGCGACTTGGCGACTGCTTCCCGTGCTAGTGCGAGATGGTCAGGAGCCCCCAAAAGCCCGGGATTGCCGCGTTCCACTTGCGCCGGGCCCATCAGCCCAAGCTTGAACTTGACCCGCAGGATCCGCCGCACTGCGTCGTCGAGCCTGGACGACGCGATCCGTCCGGCCTTGACGTCCTCGACCGTGGCATCGAACAGTCCGCGCCAGCTGTCTGGAGCCATGTAGAGATCGATTCCGGCGTTGAGCGCAACCGGGCAATGGGTCGCAGTGCAGCCCGCAACCTGCCCGTGTCCGTTCCAGTCGCCCACGACCAGCCCGGCAAATCCCATCCGGTCCTTGAGGACCCCGGTCAACAAGCTGGCATTGCCATGGTGCTTGACCCCGTTCCAGCTCGAGAAGCTGGCCATCACGGTAAGGGCCCCCGCGTCGATCACGGCCGGATATCCTAGAGCATGGCGCGCAACCATTTCTTGCTCGGAGATTCGCGCATCACCCTGGTCGCGCCCCTCGAAGGTTCCACCATCGGCCAGGAAGTGCTTTGCGGTGGCTGCAACCTGGCTGGACCCGAGCACCTTACCCGGCTCAAGCCTGCCCTGCAGGCCAATGGTCATCGCGCGGCCATAAGCAGCAACCAGCGCCGGATCGGCGGCGTAGCCTTCATAACTGCGGCCCCAGCGCAGGTCCTGCGGCACCGCCAGGGTAGGGGCAAACGTCCATTCGATCCCGCTACCGGCAATCTCTGCAGCGGTCGCCTTACCGATCCGCGCGATCAGTTCCGGATCGTGCGCCGCGCCAAGCCCGATGTTGTGCGGAAAGATAGTCGCGCCAGGAAGGTTCGAGTGCCCATGGACCGCATCGACCCCAAAGAGGATTGGGATCCCGGCCCCACTCTGCTTTGAAGCTGTGCGGAACTCGTCAACCAGCTTCTTCCAGGTCGCGGCGTCGGCGCGCTCGTTTCCATAGGGCCCAGAATTGCCCCCGGCGAGGATCGAGCCAAGCGGGTATTTGGCGATATCGGCGGGGGTGATCGAGCCGATGTCGGCCTGGATCACCTGGCCAACCTTCTGCTCCACTGTCATCCGGGCAATCAACGCGGAGATTACGTTCTCGGTGACGGCATCGGTGATCGCCGACGGGCTGCGTGCGGCGGGCCAGTGCTGCGGGTTTGCCACGGCCAGCCCTTGCGCCGCGGTACCGGCCTGGATCGCGGCGGGTACCCCACTAGCCAGCAGCACGGCCAGGAACGCTGACGATCTCCTGAAAGGCATGTCTTCCCCAACGAAATTATCTTGTGAACGTTCTCATTCGCACAATCCGGCGCGGAAAGTCAAGCGACTTACTCAGCGCAAATGAGCGAGTGATCGCAGGAGAAAACCGGAGGCAAGTGCGAGCAGCGCGAGCAGCACGAACAACACCGGGAAGCCGAACAGTGGGACCAGCGCTATGGCTAGCCAGGGCATGACTAACGAGGGCACGGTATTGGATAGGTTGAACAGTCCCAGATCGCGCCCGCGCCGATCAGGCCGGGGCAGAATCCGGAGGGTTTGGGCCGAATGGAGCGCCAGGAACACTGCGCTCGAAAGGCCAAAAAGGCCGTAAGCGAGGATCGCACCGACAAAGTCGGAGGCAAGCGCCATGGCGAGCAGGCCAAGCGCGGAGGCGAGCGCACAGGCTTGCAGTGGCGCAATCGGGCGATCAGTGCGGTCCGACCAACGACCCACCGCAAGTGCCAGCGGGGCAGATACCAGCATTACAGCGCTGAGCAGCCGCGCGGTCTGGTTGTCTGTCATGTTCGGATCGACCTCGAGAAGCCAGAAGTAGAGAAAAGCGAACAAGGTTGCCTCGGCGACTTGCACTGCCAGCCGCGCGAGCCACATCCGGCTCATCGTGCCCTTCTTGTCGGCGGTGGAGTAGTTGGCTGGTTCGGCTGGAGACGCAGAGCCTCCGACGGTATTGCCAACCGACGGCCCCAGCAACAGCACCGGAAGGAGGCAGACCACGACCAGCGCGGCGACCAGTCCAAGCCTTATCTCCGCCTGTGCCAGCCCAGGCTGGGTCACAATCGCCCCGGCAAGCGCGCCTAGGCCTGGTGCGAAGGCCATCAAGCCGCCCAGCAGGCCCTTGCGCCGGTCGGGCACCACATCACCGGCCCAGGCCGCCAGCGGGCCGAGCATCATATTGAGCGCGAGCTGCCAGCAGACGATCGCCAGGATCAGCTCGAACAGGCTTCCCGCCCGGCCGATCAGCAGCAGCATCCCGCTGGATAGTGCGAGTCCCCCGACGATCCAACCGCGACGGTTGCGGGTCACGTCGCTGAGGTAGCCGAACAGTATCCCTCCGGCGCTGGCCGCGAGCGCACCAGCCAGGGCGACATAGGCCAGCCAATCGACCCGTTGCAACGGACCTGCTAGCGCCTCGACCTGCACCGGGAGCAGGATTGTGAGCAGCGGGACATAGGCGATCGTGCCGCCGGCCCAGGCCAGCGCATAGAGTAGTACGAACCGGTCATCTGCCTTGGATTGGTTAGGCACTCGCTGCGTCCGGCGGCGGCGCAACCGAATCCCGCTCAAATATCGTTGCGGACACCACAGTCAGCGCTGACGGGGGCGGCTCGCCCTTCTGTGCTGCGATGATCAGCTCGACCGCTTTGGAGGTGGTCGCTGCGATTGGCTGGTCGACTGCAGTCATGGGTGGCTGGGTGAAGTGGACCAGCGGGGTATTGTCGAAGCTGATCAGCGAAAGGTCGCGCGGCACTGAGATACCCAGCGAGCGCGCCACCTGCAGCGTCGCCAAGGCCATCTGGTCGTTACTGGCGATGATAGCTGTGGGGCGCTCGCCCTGTTCGAGTAGCTGCCGCGCGGCTAGCTCGCCCGAAGCATAGCTGAAATCGCCCTCGGCCAGCAGTCCGGCGGTGCGCAGCCCCGCCGCCGCCATCGCCGCGTGCCAGCCATCGACGCGCCAGCCGCTGAGCGCATATTCGCTCGACCCGGCAATGAAGCCGATCTGGCGGTGGCCGCGCTTGATCAGGTACTGGGTCGCATTGCGCGCCGAACCCTCGTCATCCATCGAAACCGGGATGCCGGCGCCATTCTGGACTGATCCGATCCGGACGAAGGGTATGCCCTGCTCGTCGAGCAGCGCCACGATCTGCGGATTGTCCGAATGCGGCGGGGTGAGGATGATCCCATCGGGCTGGAGCGCGGCAATGGCTCCCAGCAGCTCGCGCTCAACATGGTCGCTGTGGGTATCGACCAGTTCGAAGATCATCCGGTAGCCGTGCTCGGCGCACTTGAGCATGCCGCCAAGCAGCATCTGGTCGACCCAGTCAGTACCCTGCCGCGCAGTCCAGTCCTCGATTGTCCGGTCGCGGTCGTTGATCGCGAGAATCAGGTAGGAACGCGATCCGCTCATCCGCTGGGCGGCGATCGACGGGACGTAGCCAAGCTTGTCGATCGACGCCTGGACGCGCTCCTGCATCTCCGGGCGGACGTTGGGCTCCTTGTTGATGACGCGGCTGACGGTCTGCAGCGAGACGCCGGCATCGGCGGCCACGTGCTTGATCGTCACGGCCTGGCGGCGTCTCGCCATCGAACTACTTGCCCCCTTGTCCCGGCACTTCGCTGCCCGCCCCGGGTCTTTGCCAGACGCGCACCCAATCGATCTCCATTTGCTTCGGATAGCCGTCCTGCGCCACGCCGCCAAGCCCGCGAGTTTCGGCGAGCTTGCCGCCGATCGCGAGGTTGATTATCAGGTGGAACGGCTGGTCGAACGGCGCGCCGGGCACTTGCGAGCCGGTTGTCGACCATTCATTGGCAACGCGCTCGGCATAGATCTGCCCGTCGACCTGCCAGGTCATCCGATCCGGGAGCCACTCGAGCGAATAGGTGTGAAAGCCGCCGTCGAGCACGGCGGGGTAATGGGTCTCATCGCCCTTTTGGAGGTTCTTCGGCCAGGTCCCGCCGAAATGCAGCGTGCCGAGGATCGTGTTTTCGCGGCCGCCGGGGCAGCGGGCGCAGGGCACGCCGAGGTTGACCGCCTCGAGGATGTCAATCTCGCCCGAAGCCGCCCACTTGCCGTAACGGTCTTTCTCCGGAAGCATCCAGATCGCCGGCCAGGTTCCCTGCCCCTGCGGTAGCCGGGCGCGGATTTCGAACTTGCCGTAGCACCACGCGGCCTTGCCCTTGGTCGTCAGCCGCGCCGATGTGAACGGCTTGGTGGCGAGCGCGTTGGGCCACTGTACCGACCCGCGCATGTGCATCGGCCATGCCGCCCCGGTGAACTGTTCGCGCCGTGCGGTAATCACTAGCTTGCCGTCGACAACTCCGGCATTGCGCGGGTTGCCGCGATAGCACTGCTGTTCGTCGTTGCCGCCGCCCCAGCAGTCGGCATCGAGGTCCCACTTCTTGCGGTCGAGCCGGGGCCCGTCGAACTCGTCGGACCAGACCAGCACCCAACCGTCAGTAGCGGCCGGAGCGCGCACCAACGGGGCGGGAGCGGACGACGTGCCCCCGGCAACTACGCCGCCAGCTAG
Source organism: Novosphingobium sp. (assembly GCA_044238415.1). Taxonomy (GTDB): domain Bacteria; phylum Pseudomonadota; class Alphaproteobacteria; order Sphingomonadales; family Sphingomonadaceae; genus Novosphingobium. The sequence continues at coordinate 14,137 of JBIIDJ010000028.1, read as the reverse complement.
AACAGTGCCAAGCGCCTGGAATATGCGTCGGATCATCGACTCCTCTTTGTATCATGGAACCGAAAAGGAAAATGGGCCCCTGCAGCAGCAGAAGCCCACTTCCTGCCCCCGATCCCCCCCGGATCAAAAGTCGAAGCGTGCCAGGAAGGTGAAGCGCCGGTCATTGCGGAAGGCCGAGCGGGTGATCCGCGTGCCGTCGAAATCAACCACCTGCGAGGTCCGGGTCACCGTATCGAGCAGGTTGACGCCCTGGATCCCGAGCTTGAGCTGCTTGTTTACCGTGAAGAAGATCGATGCGTCGAGCTGCCCACCTGCTTCCTGCCAGATAGGCGAGAACGGGAAAATGTCGTCGCGCGGAGTAATCAAGAAGTCCGAGCGCCAACTGTAGGCGGCGCGCATTGAGAGCGCACCCTTTTCGTAGAACAACACCGCGTTGACAGTGTGCTTCGAGATCCCCGCGAGCGGCTGCTGCGAAGCAAAAAGGCTCCGGTTGTTGTTAAGGTCGGCGTTTACAAAATCGCCCCCGTCGACATAGGTGTAAGTGAGCTGTGAGCCGAGCCCGCTGAGCAGCCCCGGCAACATGTCGTAGGTTTGCTGGTGGCTAACCTCGAAGCCCTTGAGCGTTCCGCCCAGCTCGTTGCTCGGCCCGTTGACCTCGACATTAAGCGTGGTCCCGCGCCCGCTGGTGTAGTCGACCAGGTTCTGGCCGCTGCTAACGATCCCCTTGATGTCCTTGAGGAAGGCCGAAAGCGTGAGCGAACCGACGTCGTCGAAGTACCATTCTGCCGATAGGTCATAGTTCCAGGCGGTGACCGGCCGGACATTGCGGTTGCCGGTGAACAGCTGGAACAGTGGACCGTTGGCGAGCGTCCCTTCGGAGCGCAGGTCGTTAGTATTGTCGCCGATCGAACCACCGGCCCGGAACAGCTGCAGTTCGGGGCGGGCCAGATTCTTCGAAACCGCCGCGCGGAACAGCAGTCCTCCGCCGACATCAAGCCGCAGGTTGAGGCTTGGTAACCAGTGATCGAACGTAATGTCACGGTCATCGACCAGAATTTCCCCGGTATGCGCCGCCGCAAACTCCGCCTGCCGTGCCGCCGACAGCGAGCAGTAGCCCGGCAACGGCTGGGACGGTGGCGCAAGCAGGCACGCCTGCTGGATTTCCGAAACCTGGACCTTGCCATCGCCGTTGGCGCCCGGCGAGTTGTCGAAGAAGAACGGGTTAGGGAAGGCAATCAGGCCGGTCGTACGGACCTTTGTGTGAACATAACGTACGCCGATGTTGCCCTCGAGCGAGGCGCCGCCATCAAACTTGTGGCCGAAGTCGAGGCGCGCATAGGCCGCTTTCGTCTCTTCGCCAACAGCGGAGATTTCCGACGGGCAGTACGGGGCGCAGGACACCGGCGCGGTCTGGCCGAGCACAGTGGCGGTGCGGTTGTTCACCCCGAAGAACGGGTTCGGGGTCTGCGAGAAGGCGTTGATCTGGCGGGCCTGGTTGATCGTCGTGCCCGCGAGGTATTCACCAAGGAAATCATCCCCACCGTAGAACCAGGCAGCGCCATTGGCGATCGGCACCGGCGCACCGCCGCGCTGGAAGCCATTGGCGAATGGGCTGCGGACCTGCGAAAAGTTCGGGAATTCGTCGGTAAATGCACCGCCGCCAGTCGCGAACTCCTGGCCCGGCAAGCCGGTGTAGAGGCGCCCGGGGGTGAAGCCCGCCCAGCTCGGTGTGAACGGACCTGGCCCCTGGAAACAACCCGGCCCACTGCCCCACGGTGCGCAGCCGGCGCGTCCGGCCCAGGGAGCCGAGAGGTTGCCCCAGGTGCTGAAGCCGGTGTCGCGGGTGGTGCGATCGCGATCCGACCAGCGCGCGCCGAACCGTGCGCCCCGGAAGAAGCCATCGTCGCTGATGTCATATTCGGCATCGAACCGCAGGCTATCCATCGCGCCGTCGTTCTTTTCGACGCTGTCGAGCAGGAACCAGTAGTATGTGTAGAACCCGCGCGAGAAGTAGTTCGAAGGCGCCCCGGCGGGGGTCAGGAACTGGACCTGCGGAATATCGCCGGTCAGGTCAAGATCGATATCGGCCCAAGTGTTCATCGCGCCGATGATTGAATTGCGGCTGAGGTTCGACTTGATGTGCTGGCCTTCAAGGTTGAAGCGCAGCCGGTCGGTCGCCTCGAAGTCGATGTCGATCGAGTAGTCCTCGGTATCGGCCTCAGCTCTGCGCTGGAAGCGCAGCGATTCCATTGGGATACCGCCGAATGGGCTGGCATAACCACCCGCGTTGCTCTGGGTCAGCCGGCCCTTCTGGAACACGCCGTTGCCGTCGAACTGCCAGGTGCTGCCGGGCGCCTGGATCGGGAACAGGGCGTCGTCGTTGACCAGCGCGAGGATCGCATACTCGTCGGTGAAGAACTCGGTCTCGGCGCGAAGGTATTCGGCCGTGATCAGCAGGCGGCGGTCGTTGCTTTCGAACTGGAATACGCCCGAATAGGCGCGCCGGTCGCGCTCTAGCTCGGTGGTCCGCACGCCCGCGCCCTTGGGCACAACCACGGTGTTGGGCGGCGGGAAGTTCGCGGCGGTGAAGTTCTGGGTCGAGCCGAACCCGCCCGAGCCTACAGGAACCACGCGGAAGCACGCACTGGTCAGCGATTTGTCGCGGAAACAAGGATCGGTGACCTGCGAGGCGTCGGTGCGACTGACCAGTTCCGACTGGGCATAGCCGACCTGGAACCCAAAGGTACCGATCCCGGTCTCGAAGGTGGCCGAGCCGAGCAGCGAGAAGCCGGGCGACCACTTCTTGGCGAGATCGCCGACATTTCCTTCGAGCGTGCCCGAAAGGTGCAGGCCCTTGTTGTTCAGCGGCTTGCGGGTGACGAGGTTGACCGTACCGGCGATACCGCCATCCACCATGTCGGCGGTGACGTTCTTGAACACCTCGACCCGCGAGAGTTGTTCAGGCGAAACGTCGTTAAAGCTCAGCTCGCGGCCACCGGTCGCCGAGAAGATGTCACGCCCGTTCAGCTCCGAACGAACGAACGGTAGGCCACGGACAATGACCCCGGTGCCCTCGACCGAGAAGCGGTCAGGGTCAGAGCTCTTCTCGAACCGGCCGATGTTGACGCCAGGGACGCGCTGCAGCGATTCGGCCACTGAGCGGTCGGGCAAGGCGCCAATGTCTTCCGCTGTGATCGCATCGACAAAGGTATCGGCCTTGCGTTTCACATTCTGCGCGCTCTGCAATGAAGCGCGATAGCCGGTGACAATGATTTCGTTGCTATCGGCAGGTTCTTCGGTTTCGGCCTTATCTTTGCCCGCTTCAGGATTCTGTGCGTCCTGAGCAAGCGAGGGCGTCGCCGCCGTTACCGCGAGAACGAGGCTGGATGCGCCGCCCAAAGCCTTAAGATAAAGCAGACGGCTGGAATAGGAATGACGATTGCGTGACAAGCTAGCCTCCCAAAACACGAGCTTAGCGCAGAATCTACGGTTGCCCTGATTCAAGGCATAACCTGCATTGTGAGCGTTCACAAGTGGAAAAGGAACGTTCACAATCGCACTTCCGTTTGTAGGAAAAGCGTGGCAATTATGACACGCAGCGGGCAGAGTCCCTCCAGCAAGAAAGCACCAGCATGACCCGAGGCAAGCCGATCGAACAGATTGTCATCGTGGGTGGCGGCACCGCCGGATGGATGGCTGCCGCGGCGCTTTCGCGCTTGCGCAAAGGCCACAAGCTCAACATCGCTCTCGTTGAATCAGAAGCGGTCGGCACTGTCGGGGTTGGCGAGGCGACGATCCCGCCGTTCGTTGAATTCAATCGGCTGCTCGAAGTAGACGAGCGCGAGATGCTGGCCGCGTCTCAAGGCAGCTTCAAACTGGGCATCCAGTTCGTCAACTGGGGGAAATTGGGCGACAGCTATATCCACCCATTCGGCGCCTATGGGTACAACATGGGGGGAATCTCGTTCCATCAAGTCTGGCGGCGGTTCCGCGAGGTCGGCGAAAAGAGGCCGATCCAGGCCTTCAACCTTGAAACCATGGCTGCGTTCTTCGGTCGATTTGCCCGAACCGAGGACTACGCACGCGAAGACCTACCGCCGGTCAACTACGCCTATCATCTCGATGCTGGGCGCTATGCCGGTTACCTGCGCAAATATGCCGAGATGCGCGGCGTGGTCCGGCAAGAGGGCAGGATAAGCGACGTCAGACTCGATCCCGAAAGCGGGTTCGTCACCGCAGTCCAGCTGGAAAGTGGGCAAGAACTGTCCGGCCAGCTGTTTATCGACTGCTCAGGTTTCCGCGGACTGTTGATCGAGCAAGCGCTGCAGACCGGATATGAAGACTGGACCCGTTTCTTGCCTTGCGATCGCGCTGTGGCGCTGCCCTGTAAACGCGAGGACGGCAGCGGTCCCTTGCCCTATACTCGCGCCACCGCCCATTCGGCGGGCTGGCAATGGCAGGTCCCATTGCAGCATCGCAATGGTAACGGCCACGTCTATTGCAGCAGCTTTATGAAGGACGACGAGGCGCTCGACATCTTGGTTAGCAACATTGCCGGCAAGCCCGGTGCCGATCCCAATTTCCTGCGCTTCACGACCGGTCGCCGCAAGAAGTTCTGGAACAAGAACGTTGTCGCGCTGGGACTTGCCGCCGGCTTCATGGAGCCGCTCGAATCAACCTCGATCCACCTGATCAACACCGGGATTAACAAGCTGGTCGCGCTGCTCTCGCTTGACGGGATCACCCAGACCCAGGAAGACGCCTTCAACCGTCTGACCACCAAGGAATACATCCGCATACGCGATTTCTTGATCCTGCACTACAATGCAACCACGCGCACCGATTCAGAGTTCTGGAATCATTGCCGGACTATGGCCGTGCCCGACACTCTGACCGAGAAGACCGAACTGTTCCGGATGAACGGCCAGATCTTCCGCGAGGAGGACGAGCTGTTCACCGAGACCAGCTGGGCGGCAGTGATGATGGGCCAGGGCATCAAGATGGGCGGCCACAACGCGGTCGCCGACACTTTGGACCCGGTATCGACCCGCAAAGAATTCGACGAGATGGAAAAGTCGATACGTTTTGTGGTCGAGCATATGCCCATGCACGGAGACTATCTCAGAAAATACTGCCCGGCGCTGGTATGAAGAGAGAGCAACGCGAAGGATGATCTGCCCCTGACCGGTCCCCACTGAGTGGTCCGCGTTGATTTGTTAGTGCAAGATTGCCTCCGCCGCCATGGCTGGCCGCAGGTGGAGCTTAGCGGAGCCCGAGGGCAACTATGGTGGCGTTGCTGCTTCCGGGGCTAGCGGGCGATAGCCGAGCGAGCTAGGAGCCGTCTACCAGGCGCTGATGTTCGCCTACGTTCGGATGCAACCGCAGACATTGGGGGCCATATCGGGGGCCACTTTAGCGGTGTCTTATCTATAACGTTTACACATCAATAACATGCAGGTTCTTTGTGGTTCCCGCTACCGCTCCAGCCCTCTCCCCCGAATCGAAAGGGCGGCCCCGGCCTTCACCGGAACCGCCCTTGCGTGACGAAGCTGCGAATTTTACTGCGCTTGCGGCGCTGCCGCAGCTGCATTGGCTGGCAGGCCGCCCAGCTGGCTTACCATCTTGGTATAGGCATCCAGATAGGCGAGCACGATGATCTGACCGATCGCTGTGTCCTGATAGCCGCCACCGGCTGCACCGCCGAAGGTGCCCCCGCTGAACAAGCCGCCACCCGCACCCCACGACAGGTCGGACTTGCGGTAATACCCCTCAACCAGCGCTTCCTCCTCGGTGGTTCGGGCATTGACCACTGACAGCGTTACATTGGCTTCACCCTTTTTGACGTTGATCCCGCCAGCAATGGCTCCTGCAGCGCGGCCGAACAGGCCGCCCCCGATCCCACCCAGGATGCCGCCAACGCCGCCTCCACCGGAATTGCGATTGGCTGACACGATGTTGGGCTCGAGGAAGTAGTCGGCCGCGCGAACCTGGCCCTTGCCAAGGTTGGAGCCCTTCTGCAGTTCGCCCTGGTCGGCCATGGCGCGTTCCATCGCCCGGCTCTGCATCGAGCGACCCCGGTTCACCAAGGTGAAGCAGCCCGATTGCTGGACGAACACGCGCAGGATCGCCTCAGGGCTGCCCAGATTGAACTCACGCCACCACTGGTTATCCGGCTCGACAATGGCGATCGCACCCAAATTCTTGGTGCAGCGCGGAATCTCGCGCGTGCCCTTGGTTTGCGCCTGACGGCCTGATGAACCCTTGGTGTCCTTGGCGAGTACCGGAGCGGCCCCAGCCACGAGGGCGAGTGCTACGGCGCTGGCGAAAATCTTGCGCATGAAACCTCCCGATCAATCCAGACGTGTCGCAGATAGGCGAAGGCCATCGGCGCGACCCGACAGGCTAAACTAAGCCGATATTCACATGGCTGTCTTGCATATTTGCGTCAAAGCGCAGGATGCACCGGTATATTGTCGATCAGCCGCGTTCCCCCGATCCGGGCTGCGACAAACAACCGTGCCGGGCGTTTCGCCGCTTCCCCGACTGGCTCGAGCGAATCCGCATCGCGCAGCTCGGCATAGTCGATCTTGTCAAACCCGCCGGCGAGCAGCATCTCTTCCAGCTCCAGCAAGGCGGCGCGAACCGGCTCACCCCGCCCAATCGCCCAGGCCGCCGCGTTCATCGCACGCGGCAGGGTGCCAGCCTGCACCCGATCTTCCGCTGAGAGGTAGGCGTTGCGCGAACTCATCGCCAGCCCATCGGTTTCGCGTACCGTGGGCACGCCGATGATGGCATCGACATGCGGACGGGTCAGGTCCAGGTCGCGCGCCATGCGGCGGATCACGGCCAGTTGCTGCCAGTCCTTCTCGCCGAACAGGGCCAGATCGGGCTGGACCTGGTTAAACAACTTGCACACCACGGTTGCGACGCCATCGAAGTGGCCCGGCCGCGCGGCGCCGCACAAGCCGTCGCTGACCCCGCTGACCGAAATGTTGGTGGCATAGCCCGCCGGATACATCGCTTCTGCTTCCGGTGCCCACAGCAGGCTGACGCCTTCGGCCTCGAGCAAGGCCTGATCGCGAGCAAGTTGCCGCGGGTAGGCATCGAGATCCTCATTCGCGCCGAATTGCCGGGGGTTCACGAAGATCGACGCCACGACATGGGCCGCCCGGTTCCTGGCTTCGCGAATCAGGGTAAGATGGCCCTCGTGCAGGGCGCCCATGGTCGGGACCAGTGCCAGCGGCCCGTCGGCGCGCAGCGGTTCGAGCGCACGGCGCAGTGGATCAAGCCTAGTCACGGTTTGCACGGACGAATCCCCTTGGCTAGAAAGGCGCTGGCGCCGCCCTAGCCGTGCAGGCGCATCCCGAGCAACCATGCAAGCGAGCGATAACCCACCGTGACTGCCACTACCGCCCCGCACCGGATTGTTTTTGCCAACGAGAAGGGCGGAACCGGCAAGTCTACCACGGCGGTTCATGTTGCGATTGCTCTGGCGCACCAGGGCGCCCGCGTGGTCGCGATCGATCTGGACCATCGCCAGCGCACGCTGCACCGCTATCTCGAGAACCGCGCCGATACGATGCGCCGGCGCGGCATCTCCCTGCCGATGGTGCAATTCGCCGTCTATGACGGGAACGATCCGGACGAGCTCGACCGGATGGCGGCGGAACTGGGCAAAGGGCAGGATTTTCTCCTGTTCGACACCCCGGGCAAGGACGATCCACTGGCCCGCCATGTGGCGACTGGAGCCGATACGCTGGTCACACCGCTCAACGACAGTTTTGTCGACTTCGATCTGATCGGCCAAGTGGACGCCGAAACCTTCAAGGTTCGCAAGCTGTCCTTCTATGCCGAACTGATCTGGGAGGCCCGCAAGAAGCGGGCCATGGCCACAATCCAGGACAAGCGCCGTGAAATGGACTGGGTGGTGGTCCGCAATCGTACCCAGCACGTCGAAGCCCGCAACATGCGCCGGCTGGACGGTGCGCTGACCGAGCTGTCCAAAAGGGTGGGCTTCCGTATCGCTCAGGGCCTCTCGGAACGCGTCATCTACCGTGAGTTGTTTCCATCGGGCCTGACCCTGCTCGACAAGGGTCATTTGGGTGAATTGGGCACCAGCCATCTTGTCGCCCGACAGGAACTGCGCGCGATGCTGGCCCACCTCCATTTGCCGCTCCCCGCCACGCCGGCACCAGAGCTGGCGTTGGCCGGGCCGGGCTAGGGCTTTCCAATGGTCAAGCTGCTGATCGTTGCCGCGCTAGCCGTGCTTGCCTGCCGGGTCCTGACCGGGCGCTGGCCGTGGGAACTTTTCGCCATTTCGGAACGCTCTGGGGCTGAAGCGCAAGCGCGAGCCTTGCTCGGGGTCGATCGTTCCGCTAGCCGCAGCGCCATTGTCGAAGCCCATCGGCGGCTGTTGGCCCAAGTCCATCCGGATCGGGGCGGCAGCACGGAACAGGTCCATGCTGCCAATGCTGCGCGGGATCTGTTGCTCGCCAGGCTCGACCGCCTTTCTTCGGAGTGACCATGCCTCACCAGTTCCACCCCACGGTGCTGCGCGAATACGATATCCGCGGCATCATAGGCGAAACGCTTGGCACGGCCGATGCCTATGCCATCGGTCGCGGCTTTGCGACGCTGCTGCGCAAAGCCGGCGGCAGCCGCGTGGCAGTCGGTTATGACGGACGGGTCAGTTCGCCAGAACTTGAGGAAGCGTTGGTGGCGGGGCTGAACGCCAGCGGGGTCGATGCGGTGCGGATCGGCTTGGGGCCGACCCCGATGCTCTATTATGCCGAAGCCTCAGCCGAAGATGTACAGGGCGGCATTCAGATAACCGGCAGCCACAATCCCGCCAATTACAATGGCTTCAAGATGGTATTCATGGGCCGTCCGTTTTTCGGGGCGGACATTCAGGAGCTTGGCCGGCTGGCCAGCGTCGGGGACTGGGCTGACGGAAGCGGAAGCCACGAGCGGCGGGAAGTGCTTACCGCCTATGTTGCCCGGTTGGTCGAGGGGCTCGCTGGCATCGACCGGGCTGGCCTGGACCGGCTGCGGATTGGCTGGGACGCCGGAAACGGCGCTGCCGGGCCTGCGCTGGAATTGCTGGTCGATCAGCTTCCTGGCGAACATCATCTGCTCTTCACCCAAGTGGACGGGACGTTTCCGAACCATCATCCGGATCCCACGGAGGAGAAGAATCTCGCCGATTTGAAGGCGCTCGTCGCAGAGAAGAACCTCGATTTCGGAGTCGCCTTCGATGGCGACGGCGACCGCATCGGCGCTATCGACGGCCAAGGCCGGGTGATCTGGGGCGACCAGCTGCTGATGATCTATGCCGAGGACCTGCTGAAAATGGTCCCGGAGGCAACGATTATCGCGGATGTGAAGGCCAGTCGCGCTCTGTTTGACCATGTCGATCAGCACGGCGGCAAGCCGCTGATGTGGAAGACCGGGCACAGCCTGATTAAGTCCAAAATGAAGGAAACGGGTGCGCCGCTCGCGGGGGAAATGAGCGGTCACGTCTTCTTCGCCCATGATTATTATGGCTTTGATGACGCGCTTTATGCTGCCGTGCGGCTGATCGCCGCTTCGGCCCGGCTGGGCCGATCGGTAACCGAGCTGCGCGGAGCCATGCCGGCACTGGTCAATACGCCCGAACTGCGTTTTCAAGTTGATGAAAGCCGGAAGTTTGCAGTCATCGACGAGGTCAAGGCGCGGCTGGCCGCTGCCGGCGCGGCCGTTGACGGGATCGATGGCGTGCGCGTTTCCACAGCCGATGGGTGGTGGTTGCTGCGCGCGTCCAACACGCAGGACGTGCTTGTTGCCCGGGCTGAAAGCGGCAGCGAGGAAGGGTGCGCGCGGCTCCTGGCCGAGATTGATGCCCAACTCGCCGCAAGCGGCCTCGAGCGAGGACCGCAGGCCGGTCACTGATCGCTTTAATGGCGGGGCCGTGCCTGCAAACACCTGATTGCTTGCCATCTTTGCCGGCTCTTGCCATCCCGGTGCAGTCCTTCGCCGGGAGAGCCTGTGCCAGCCAGTTCGTCCGCTTCGCTGTTGCCACAGACCGCACCGCGCATGCTGCGCTTTGCCGACCTGGTGCTGATGGGCGTTGTTACAGTCGTCACCTTGGCGGCTGGCGCTGTCCTGATCGTTGCACTTTACGAGCGGTTTGAGCCGTTTGGCCTGTTCGTCTGGCTGGTCTGGTTGCTCGCCATGGCCTTGGTTGTGCGACAGGCCGGCATGGGGCGGATCGACTGGCGGACGGGGTTGAGCGTAGTTCTGCTATCGTTGCTGCTGCGCGGATGGTCCGCCCTCTTGACGCAAGGTGTCTCGCTCGGCGTCGATCCGATGAACTATTCGAATCTCGCCTCGGCAGTGCTCGAAGGGCGGGGCCTGGTGACGACCGATGTCCATTATGGGCCAGACCTGCGGGCGCATTTCCCGCCGCTTTACCCCTTGCTGCTGGCTGGCTGGTGGGCGCTGCTGGGCGCGTCGGCATGGTCGACGCTGGCTCTGGCGACGCTGACCGACGCCATAGCCGCCTGGGCGCTGGCCGATAGCGGACGGCGGCTGGGCCAGGCTGCGGCGGGCAAGGCAGCGGCGCTGGCCTATTTCGCCTGGCCCGCCTTTGCGCTGGGCGCTGGCTTGCCGCAGAAGGAGGCTTTGACCGTGCTGCTCGGCATCCTGCTGCTGCGCGGCTTGGTGATCTGGTTGGGCGAAGATGCCGCCGGTGCGCGGCGGTGGCGACATGGCCTTTGGCTGGGACTGTGGTGGGGCCTGCTGGCGCTGACTCAGGCTGGGCTGGCGATCGCCCCGGCCTTCATCGCACTGGTGCTGATCTGGCAGCGCGGGTTCTGGCCCACCCTGCGCCTGGGGCTGACGGCGCTGCCCACGCTGCTGGCGGTGATGCTGCCATGGTGGGTGCGCAACTGGCTGGTGTTCGGCGCCTTCGTGCCGCTGACCACGGCGTCCGGTTATATGGCCAATGTGGCATTGGTGAACCTGAAGGCGCCGTTTCCGCCCGGCTTGTTTGATCTGCCCGAACCTGAACGGACCCGGCTGATGGGCCGGCTGGCGCGCGGCATCCTGCTGGACAATCCCGTCGGTGCACTGGGTGAATACCTGCGCTCCATGGCCCTGGGCTTTGCCTTCGAGGAAGCCTCGCTGGCCCGTTTTCGCCACACCAGCCCGCCGATTTCAGCCGATAACCACGCGCGACTCGAAGTGCTGCTGCAGGGCTCGTGGACCGCACTGCTGGCCTCGGCCGTAGTCGGCACGTGGCAGCGGCTGCGGCGCCGGATCGGCGATCCGGTGGCGCTTTACACCCTCACCTTGTTCGCCGCGATTGGCCTCACCAACCTGTGGTTCGAGTTCGGCGAACGCCACCGCCTGATCCTCACGCCCTTCCTGCTGTTGATCGCTGCCGGGTTCTGGACGGGGCGGCGCAGCTGGAAAGCACAGCGTTAACGCGGTCTTGACCAGCGTGGGGCTATGTCCCGGCGCATGTCGGCCCGTCTGTTCCTGCTGATCCTGACCAGCGTCGCGCTTTCAGCGCTGGCGCAGCTTGCGCTCAAGACCGGGACGGCCGCAGCGCGTCCGCGTGGTTCAGGGAGCGAGCTGCTGGCTTTTGCCCAATCGCCCTATGTGATCGGAGGACTGGCGCTCTACGGCCTGGGCGCGGTGCTCTGGCTGTTCGTGCTGGCTCGGGCGCCGCTCTCGCTCGCCTATCCTTTCGTGGGGCTGGGCTTCATCTTCACCATGCTGGCCGGAGCGTTGGTGCTGGGCGAACAAGTGAGCGCCGCCCGCATTGCCGGAACGCTGATGATTGCCGCCGGCTGCGTGCTGGTGGCGCGGACGGCCTGACGCCATGACCGCGCAGCCGATTCCCGCCCTTGGCTCATCCCGCAAGCAGCGCTGCCCGGCGGCCCAGCCAGTGCCGCTGTTCGTCGATGTTGATGGCACGCTGCTGCGAGCCGACCTCTCGATCGAGGCCATGGTCCATCAGGCACGTGCCGGGCTGGCAGCGCTGTGGCAGCTGATCTGCACCATGCTGGCTGGGCGAGCCGCAGTGAAGACCCTGCTGGCCCGGCGGGTGCCGGTTGATGCGGCCCGCCTGCCCTATCGCCAGTCCGTGCTTGACCTGATTGCTGAGGCTCGGGCCGCTGGTCGGCCGGTCGTGCTGGCCAGTGCCAGCCACCGCCGCCCGGTTGCTGCGATTGCCCGCCACCTTGGCCTGACCGATCCGGTGATCGCCAGTTCGCGCCGCGCCAACCTGAAGGGCGCAACCAAGTTGGCCGCCATCCACGCCCGGATCGGGCCGGACGGCACATTCGACTATGTCGGGGATAGCGCCGCTGACCTGCCCTTATGGCAGGCAGCACGGCGGAGCTTTACCGTCGGCATCGCCCCCCCAGGGGTTGAGCGGCTCGCCACGCGGGAAGCACGATTGCCCATCCTGCTGCGCGCCATGCGTCCGCACCAGTGGGCCAAGAATGCGCTGGTGCTGGTGCCGCTGGCGATGTCGGGGCAGTTCCTTGATCCGCTGCTGGTCCTGAAGGCGCTGGTGGCAGCGGCCGCCATGTCGGTGATCGCCTCGGCGATCTACCTCGTCAACGACGTGCTCGATATTGATGCCGACCGGGCGCACCGCACCAAGTGGCAGCGGCCGCTCGCCCACGGCGACCTCTCGATTCCGGCGGCGCTGGGCTGGGCCACGCTGCTGGGCAGTGGCGGCCTGCTGGTTGGCTGGATGGCGGGGGGTATGGTGCTGGTTGGCTGGCTGCTGGCCTATGTCGCGCTGTCGCTGGCCTATTCGCTGCGACTGAAGGCGGCGATGGTGGCGGATGCCATTGCGCTCGCTTCGCTTTACACGATCCGGATCTGGATCGGCGGGGCGGCCGTGGGGGTCACGATCAGTTATTGGCTGCTGCTGTTCTCGATCTTCCTGTTCCTCAGCCTTGCTTACCTGAAGCGCTATATCGAGATCCAGGGCAGCACCGATCTGCGGCAGCTGGTCAAGGGGCGCGGCTATGTCGGCGGAGATCTCGATCTGGTGATGGCTTCGGGCGTGGCTGCAGGGATGGTGGCGATCCTCGTGCTGGCGCTGTTCGCGCACGACCCCGCGACTATGCGCAACTATGCCGCTCCGGACTTGTTGATGCTGGCCTGTTTGCCGCTGCTGTACTGGCTTAACCGGGTGTGGATCATGGCCCGTCGGGGTGAGGTAGAAGGCGATCCGGTGGCCTTTGCGCTGCGCGACCGGCGCAGCCTAGTGCTGGGCGCGATGATCGGCGCGATCTTCCTGGCGGCGCTGGTTGGGCCAGAACCGCTGCTCACGCGGATCTAGCTGTCGCCGCGCTCGGCGGGATCCTCGTGCAGCCAGGCCGCATGGCGGGGGGCACGCTTGGTCTCGCTCCACTCATGCAGCATCGCCGGGGCTAAGGCAGCCAGTTCGGCATACTGGTCTGGCGTGCCAATATCGCAGGCCAGTTCCAGCCGGTGGCCGTTCGGATCGAAGAAATAAATCGAGCGGAAGATGCCGTGATAAGTCGGGCCCAGCACATCGATGCCCTGGGCCTCGATATGGGCTTTGGCCGCCAGCAGGGCGTCGAGATCCTTCACCTTGAATGCCAGATGCTGCACCCAGGCCGGAGAATTGGGGTCCTTGCCCATTTCAGGCTGGTTCGGCAGCTCGAAAAAGGCCAGCACGTTGCCGCCGCCGCAATCGAGGAAGACGTGCATGTAGGGATCGAATTCCCCGGTGGACGGCACATGATCTTCGGCAAAAGCGGTAGTGTAGCGCATGCCAAGCACGCGGCTGTACCATTCCACCGTCTCTTTCGCGTCCTTGCAGCGATAGGCGACGTGGTGGATGCGCTCCAGTGTCGGGACCGTGGTCATCACTCGGCCCCTTCCACCTGCAGCGCGCCGCGGCGGATCTGGTCGGCCTCGATCGACTTGAACAGGGCGGTGAAGTTGCCTTCACCAAAGCCCTCGTCCTTCTTGCGCTGGATAAACTCGAAGAACACCGGGCCAATCATGGTCTGGCTGAAGATCTGCAGCAGCAGGCGCGGATCATGGTTCTCGGTCGAGCCGTCCAGCAGGATGCCGCGCTCCTGCAGCTGCGCGACCGGCTCGCCAT
>JBIIDJ010000102.1:0-8482 GCA_044238415.1 Novosphingobium sp. | reverse complement strand
TGGAGACCGGGAACGAGGATGCGTGCGACGCGTTTGCGGATTCGCGTGTGCGGCGCTAAGCCGGAACCAGTAAACGGGGGCGATTGGAGTAGCGACGCGATGCGCGCAGCCGTGGGTCTTGCCTGTTGCCTGATGGCCTCCCTTCCCGCTGCCGCACAGGAGGCCAAGCCGGCTGAACCCGACAAGCCCGTGACTGAGCGCACCACGACGGTTGGCGATGCCGTGGCAACGCCTGTGTCGGACCTTAACCTCAAGAAAGACGCCATCCCGGCCCTGCTGATCGCAGCACAAGAGCGACCTTATGACACCACCGGGCTGCGCCGCTGCCCCCAGATCGCAGCGGCAGTGAACGAACTTAACGCCGTGCTTGGCCCCGACATCGACCTGCCGCAGGATGCCAAGGGCCGCACCAGTGCAGGCAGCGTGGCTCAGGCAGCCGTTGGCTCGTTCATCCCGTTTCGCGGCCTGATCCGCGAGATCAGCGGCGCCAATGCCAGCGAACGCAAGCTGGGGGCGGCGATTCAGGCCGGCATTGCCCGGCGCTCCTACCTCAAGGGCCTGGGTGAGGCGCGCGGCTGCCGCTACCCCGCTCGCTCGGCCGGACCGGCAGAGATTGCCGCTGCCGCCACCCCGGCCAAGGCCGAGGCCAAGACTGCCGAGCAAGCCAAGGCCGCCGCACCGGCCAAGCCCGCGCGTCCGCAACCCGGCAAGCGCAGCAAGGGCGTTCACTTCGTTTCCGAACCGGTCGTGCAGGAAACCGGGAAGAAGTAGCTTCCCGGCGCGCTCCGCCTGCGCTAGCCCAGACGCGATGCGTCTGACCGATTGCCACAACATCGCCGATTTCCGTGAGCTGGCGCGCCACCGCCTGCCCTGGCCGGTGTTCGACTATATCGACGGCGCCGCCGATGACGAAGTGACCAAGGCCCGCAACACCAGCGCTTTTGACACCGCTGATCTGGTGCCTGACGTGCTGGCCGGCGTGGCCGAGATCGACACTTCGATCACGCTGATGGGCCGCAAAAGCGCTCTTCCCCTGATGCTTTCCCCCACGGCACTGCAACGCGTGTTCCACTGGCAGGGCGAGCGCGCCGTGGCGAGGGCGGCGGAGAAGCACGGCCTGTGGTTCGGCATCTCCAGCCTCGCCACCGTCAGCATCGAGGAGACCGCAGCACTGACCAGCGGGCCCAAGCTGTTCCAGCTTTACGTCCACAAGGACAAGGGCCTCAATCGCAGCATGATCGAGCGCTGCCAAGCGGCCAAGTTCGATTGCATCGCGCTGACGGTCGACACGATCGTATCGGGCAAGCGCGAACGCTGCGCCCGGTCCGGCTTTACCAGCCCACCCAAGTTCACCGCCCGCAACCTGCTGGGCTATGCCATGAAGCCGCGCTGGGGGCTGGACTATCTGCTGCGCGAGAAGTTCAGCCTGCCCAACCTTGATACCCACGTGGCCGAAGGAACGGGCGAGGCCGTTTCGATTGCCGGCTATTTCAACACCATGCTTGACCAGTCGATGGACTGGAACACCGCCGCCGATATCCGCGCGCAGTGGGGCGGCACGTTCTGCCTCAAGGGCGTGATGAGCGCCGCCGATGCGCGCCGCGCGGTGGAGATCGGGGCCGATGCGATCATGATCTCCAACCACGGCGGCCGCCAGCTCGACGGCAGCCGCGCGCCGTTCGACCAGCTACGCGAAATCGTCGATGCGGTTGGCGGCGAGATCGAGATCATCTGCGATGGCGGGGTGCGGCGCGGCACCCATGTGCTCAAGAGCCTCTGCGTCGGGGCGACCGCCGCCTCCGGCGGGCGGCTCTATCTCTATGCCCTCGCCGCTGCCGGGCAGGAGGGCGTCGAACGCGCGATCATGCTCCTGAAGGATGAGATCGAGCGCGGCATGAAGCTGATGGGGGTGACCCGGGTTGACCAGCTCACGCCCGACCGGCTGCGCTGGCGCTAATGCAATTCGGGGGCGGATCGCTCCGCCCCCGCTGCAGCCGGCAGGACTTTAAAGGGGCCATCTCTAGCCCTGCTTCGACAGCTTCTCGATCTGCTCGTCGATACTCTTGAGCACGCGTTCCTTTATCTCGGCCGACAGATCCTTGTTCTCGGCCATCCGCTCGCGCGCCTTCTTCATCGCGTCGAGCGCCATGGCGGGGGTGCCGCCCTTGGAGCAGAAGCGCAGGTTCACCACCTGGCGCTGGCCATCCTTGGCAACTTCCTCTGCGACGCTGCGAACTTCGCTACCTTTGCTGCAAGCGACGGTATCGCCAGTCGAAACGAACGCGAAACTGGTCGGCTTGCCGTCCTTGCTGCGGAAAGTCGAAATTGATCCGCCCGGGCCGTCCTGGCCAATCTCGACCGAGTCTCCGCTCAGGACCATGACGCGCTGGCCTTTCTCGACCTTGATCTTGTCATGCTGGCCTTCACCGGTGCGCACCAGGGTCACGATCTTGCGCTGGCCATCAGCGCCCTTATCGGTGCTGCTCAGCATCATCGCCTCGGCATCCTTCATGCTGGCTTCGGCTTTGGCAATGCGTTCCCGGGCTTCAGCATCAGTCAGCGGTTTGGCGGTCTTGAGGACAATGGTCTTGCCGTCCTTTTCGATCACCCGGGTTTCAAGCTTGGCATCCGTGGGATCGGCACCATCGGGATGATCGACAATCACCACCCGCTGCTTCATAGCGACTTTCGCCTGATCATCGCTGCCGGCGGGCTTCGGCGCATCGGCGGCGGCGTAGGAAATCGAAGCGGTCAGCGGCAGGGCCAGTGCGCCGCCGGCCAGCAGCAAGCGGCCGAGGTTGCGCCGCAGCGGAGTTGGTTCAGACATCGTCAGGCTCCTCAAACGATAGACGACAGAGGCTTCGCCAACGACCGGACAGGCCAGCGAAGCAGCAAGGGAGACGCGCGGGGCGCGGGCATAATCGGCAATCAGCGCGCCGTAGGCGGCACGGGTCCGGCCATCGCGACCGGCCACTACGCGGGCATCGCAGGCCGCCTCCTGATCGCGGCGCAGGGCGCGCCAGGCCAGCCAGGCCAGCGGGTTGAACCAGTGCGCCGCCAACAGCGGCTGCATGGCCAGGTTAACCGCCAGGTCGCGACCGCGATGATGTTCCAGTTCATGCACAATGGCGAGATCGCGCGCGGTGCGGTCAGGCTGGGTCATGAAGCCCACCGGCAAGGCCACCACCTTGTCGCGGATCCCGAAGGCTAGCGGCGTGATAACTTGCGGGCTTTCAATCAACCGCACATCGCCCACCGTGCCCACTGGCCGCGCATCGGTCAGCAGCTCGCGGCGCAGGCGGATATAGCCCGCCGCCCGCCAGCCGAGATAGGCCAGCGTCCCGGCCAGCCAGAGGCCCAGCAGCACCGGCTCAAGTGCGGCCAGGCTGAACGCCTGCTCGGCTGGGGCCACGGATGGTCCGGTCAGCACCAGATCATTGGCTGCAACCACAGCTGGTGGCGCCACTTCTGGCGCCGGCAGTACGAGCGGCGGCGTGATCAGCCGCAGCAACGGAAGGGCCCACAGCGCATAGGCCATCGCCGGGCCGAAGATCTGCGAGACAGGGCGGCGCAGCACCAGGACCAGTGCAATCAGCGCGCCGGTGGCGATCAGCGTGTCGACCAGCCAGCTCATTTGCCCACCTCTTGCCCGCGAAGCGCCTTGAGCAGCGCCTCGATCTGGACAAGATCCTTGTCGGTCAGCGCCTCCGCCTCGGCTAGATGAGCGAACAGGCCCGCTGCCGATCCGCCAAACAGCCGATCGACCAGCCGGCGCGATTCGCCGGCGGCATAGTCGGTTCGGGCGATCAGCGGGCGGTAGAGATACCGCTTGCCATCGGGTTCGGTCGCCAGGGCCTGTTTGACCACCAGCCGCGACAGCAAGGTCTTGACCGTGGGCAGGCTCCAGCCGCGCTGCGGGCTGACCACATCGGCCACCTCGTTTGCGGTGAGCGGCGATCGCGCCCACAGCGCCTCCATCACCGCCTGCTCGGCTTCGGTGATCCGTTCACCATGTGGGTTGTCATCAGCCACATCACATCCTTTCGATGTCTACGCACGTAATCGATTACGAATGTAAACTTGAACCCCAGATGAATGAAGCCTGGCAGATCAGGTTGATCCCAATCAAATCCTTGCAGCGCGCTCCAGGCTAGTATGAAAACTGCGGGACCGGGCCCCTCTGGCGATCGAATGATCGTGATGTCGGACCGCATCGGGTGTGCCCGGTGCTGGCTCTGATTGGCCTCGCCTCGAAATGGGCACCTCGACCAAGACCATGGCTACGAGGAGCAAACCAATGTCACGAATTCAAACAAGAAAGACTGCCCTGCTCTATGCACCGGTCGAGACTTTCGATCTGGCTGCCGGGCCGGCCAGCTTCGCTCTCGACCTTTGCAAGCAACACGACGTGGCGCTGACTGCGATGCTGCTGAACACTGATATGGCGCCGCTTGCCAACGGACAGCAATCCAACCAGCTTGCCAACCGCAATGTCGAGAACCTGGCCATGCTTCGCACCCGATGCGACAAGGATGGCACGGAAGTCCGCACTATCGACACCATCGATCATTCCCGCGGCTACTTCCCGTATGTCAACGATCACGCCCGCCTGCATGACCTGGTGATCTGCGGAACAGACAACTCCTACCTGCTTAGTGAACGGATGGTCTGCGAAGCGATACTGTTCGACGGGGGCCGGCCAATCCTGCTGATCCCGCATCGGCACGCTGCGGGATATACGGCGACTCACCTAGCCGTGGCCTGGGACAACAGTCGCAATGCCGCTAGAGCCCTGGGCGATGCGCTGGCTTTGCTCCCTTCGGTCGAAACCTTGACCTTCCTGGTGATCGGCGACGAGAAAACCGTTGCCACCAGCATCGAGCCGGATGTCCTCGCCGCAATAATGGCGAGCCGAGGTATCAAGGCCTCCCTGCGCCACGTAAAAAAGGGTGCGCGCGGGATTGGCGCCGCGCTGCAGGACGAAGCACGCAGTGCCAGCGCTGACATCCTCGTCATGGGGGCATTTGGCCATTCACGGCTGCGTCAGTTCGTACTGGGCGGAGCCACGCAGGAAGTGCTGGGCAGCCTGCAAATGCCGGTGCTGATGTCGCACTGAGCCAGGGTTCCGGGCCGTGGATACATCCTCGGCCCGGAAACTGGCAGATTAGTACACCCGCTTCTTCGGCTTGATGTACTCGACGTCGTCGGTCAGCGTGTATTCGTGCACCGGGCGGTAGTCGATCTTGACCGCACCGCCCTGGCCGCCCCAGCCTTCGAACCAGGCGGCGGTGTGCTTCATCCACTGGGCGTCGTCACGCTCGGGGAAGTCCTCATGCGCATGGGCGCCGCGGCTTTCCTTGCGGTTGTGGGCGCTGTGCAGCGTGACCGAGGCCTGGCTGATCAGGTTGTCCAGCTCCAGCGTCTCGATCAGATCCGAGTTCCAGATCAGCGAACGGTCGTGGACCTTGATGTCGGCCATGCGGGCATAGGTGGCGGCCAGCTTGTCCTTACCTTCGGCCATCAGGTCATCGTTGCGGAATACGGCGGCGTGGGCCGACATGGTGCGTTGCATCTCGACCCGGACCTCGGCCGTGGGTGAGCTGCCATTGGCGTGGCGGAAGTGGTCGAGCCGACCCAGCGCCAGGTCGGCACTGTCCTTGGGCAGGGCATCGTGCTTCGACTGCGGCTTGATCAGTTCCTTCAGGCGATGCCCGGTGGCCCGACCGAACACCACGAGGTCGATCAGCGAGTTGGACCCCAGTCGGTTCGCGCCGTGGACCGAAACGCAGGCCGCCTCGCCCACTGCAAACAGGCCCGGGACCACGGTTTCCGGATTGCCATCGGCCCCGATCGTCACGACTTCGCCGTGATAGTTACAGGGAATGCCGCCCATGTTGTAGTGCACGGTCGGCACCACCGGCAGCGGTTGGCGGGTCAGGTCGACACCGGCAAAGATCTTGCCGCTCTCGGTAATGCCCGGCAGGCGTTCGGCCAGCACCTTGGGATCGATGTGATCGAGGTGCAGGAAGATGTGGTCCTTGTTCGGACCGACGCCCCGCCCTTCACGGATTTCCAGCGCCATCGAGCGCGAAACGACGTCACGGCTGGCCAGATCCTTGGCCGAAGGGGCATAGCGTTCCATGAACCGCTCGCCTTCGGAGTTGGTCAGGTAACCGCCCTCACCGCGCGCACCTTCGGTGATCAGAACGCCCGCGCCGTAGATCCCGGTCGGGTGGAACTGCACGAATTCCATGTCCTGCAGCGGCAGGCCGGCGCGCAGCACCATGCCGCCGCCATCGCCGGTGCAGGTGTGGGCCGACGTGGCGGTGTAATAGCAGCGGCCATAGCCACCGGTGGCCAGCACGACGGCGTGGCTGCGGAAGCGGTGGATCGAACCATCGTCCAGGCAGATCGCGATCACGCCGCGGCAGGCGCCGTTTTCCATGATCAGATCGATCGCGAAGTATTCGATGAAGAAGTCCGCATCGTACTTCAGGCTCTGCTGGTACAGCGCGTGCAGCATGGCATGGCCAGTCCGGTCCGCCGCCGCTGCGGTGCGCTGCACCGGCGGGCCTTCGCCCATGTTCTGCATGTGACCGCCGAACGGGCGCTGGTAGATCGTGCCATCGGCGTTGCGGCTGAACGGCACGCCGGCGTGCTCCAGCTCGTAAACCGCGGCCGGCGCTTCGCGCACCATGTATTCGATCGCGTCCTGGTCCCCCAGCCAGTCCGATCCCTTGACGGTATCGTACATGTGCCAGGTCCAGTGGTCCGGACTGTTGTTGCCCAGCGAGGCGGCGATCCCGCCCTGGGCGGCAACCGTGTGCGACCGGGTCGGGAACACCTTGGTGATGCAGGCCGTCTTGAGGCCGGCTTCGGCGCTGCCCATCGTGGCGCGCAGGCCCGAACCGCCCGCGCCGACGACCACCGTGTCATAGGTGTGGTCGATGATCTTGTACGCGGCGGTCATGCGGCAGCTCCCAGAGCGATACGGACAATCGCGAAGACGCCAAAGGCCGCCCCGCCAAAGGCGGCGAGGTTCAGCAGGCTCATCGCGGCAAACTTGTTGGCGTGTTCGTGAACATAGTCCTCGATCAGCACCTGCAGCCCCAGCCGGGCGTGCCAGAAGGTCGATAGCACGAACAGCGCAAGCCCGGTGGCACTAAGCGGCTGGGCCGCCCAGATCTTGACCGTCTTGAAAGCCAGATCCGGCAGGCCAACCAGCGCAAACAGCAACCACAATCCAAGGATCAGGTTGCCGATCGCGGTAAAGCGCTGCACCAGCCAGTGGTGCGTGCCCGAATGGGCCGAGCCGAGTGCCCGGACGCGGCCGATATTGGTTCCGTTACCCATCTTCCCTGTTCCCTCAGCGCAGCAGGATGTAGGCCCAGGTGGCACCCGTCAGCGCCAGGGCAATCAGCGGGGTCAGCATTGACCAGACCGCATTGTTTTTCAGTTCATATCCCGCGCCGATATCCAGCACGAAATGCCTGAGGCCCGAAGCCATGTGATTGAAGAAGGCCCAGGTCAGGCCCACCAGCACGACCTTGCCATACCAGGCCGAGGCATGGGCGGAGAACGCGGCATAGCTTGCCTCGCCCCCGGCCAGCGCACCCAGCCACCACAGCAGCACCGCGAGGCCGACCAGCGCCAGGCCATCGCCCGACACGCGGTGGAGGATCGAAACCAGCATGGCCGGCCCCCACTTCCAGATCTGCAGGTGCGGTGAAATCGGACGTTTGCTGGCTCCGGCCATGCGTGCGTTTCCCTATCTAGCCCAATGACGGTCCCCTGCCGCCCTTGCGCCAACCCCATAGTCAAAATGACCACCGGTGCAAGCGGCGGCTTGGCGCACCTGCACCAAAGTCCTAGAGCAGCGGCCATGACCCAGCTTACCGCACTCGTCACCGGATCCTCACGCGGGATCGGTGCAGCCATCCGCTCCGCCCTCACCGTCCGCGGGGTCCAGGTGATTGGCCACGCCAGCAAGGCCGTTGACGCCGACACGATCGGTGCTGACCTGACCGATCCCACCGCCGCCGGGCGGATCTGGGAAGAAGCCCTGGCCCGCTCACCCCACGGCCGGATCGATGTGCTGGTCAACAATGCCGGACTGTTCCAGCCCAATCCCATCGGCCTCTCGGACATCGAATGGCTGGACAACTGGGAAGACACGCTGCGCATCAACCTGACTGCCGCCGCCGAACTCTCGCGCTTTGCCGTGCGGCACTGGCTGGAAGGCAATCGCACCGGGCGGATCGTGCATATCGCCAGCCGCGCCGCCTATCGGGGCGATTCGCCCGATCACTGGCACTATGCTGCGGCCAAGGCCGGGATGATCGGCCTGCACAAGACCATTGCCCGCCATTACCCGGCCAAGGGCATCATGAGCTATGCGATCTGCCCGGGCTTTACCGACACCGCCATGGCCGGGGACTACCTCGCCAGCCGGGGCGGACCGGGCTTGCTGGCCGATATCCCG
>JBIIDJ010000101.1:0-8532 GCA_044238415.1 Novosphingobium sp. | reverse complement strand
TCGTTTCACTGCTGGGGCCGGACCGGGCCCGTGAACAGGCGCGAATGCTGGTCGAGCAGGCGGTCGGGCATCTGGCCCAGCACGGCACCGAGGCCGACCTGCTGCGCGACGTGGCGCGCTATATCGTTGAGAGGGACCACTGATGGTACAACGCATTGGCGTCTATCCGGGCACGTTCGACCCGATCACGCTGGGTCATATGGACATTATCGAGCGCGGCTCGAAGCTGGTCGACAAGTTGATCATCGGCGTGACAACCAATATCGCCAAGTCACCGATGTTTTCGGATGATGAGCGCATTGCCATGGTCCGGCGAGAGGTGGCTGCGGTCGGCAATGCCAATATCGAGGTGGTCGGTTTCAATTCGCTGCTGATGGATTTCGCCGAAAGCCAGGGCGCGGCGGTCGTCATTCGCGGGATCCGCGGCGTGACCGACTTTGAATACGAATACCAGCTCACGGGCATGAACCGGCAGCTGAATCACAATGTCGAGACAGTCTTCCTGATGGCCGACGTTTCGCTGCAACCGATTGCCTCGCGTCTGGTCAAGGAAATCGCGGTCTATGGCGGCGACATTTCCAAGTTTGTTACGCCGACGGTCTGTGCTGACGTGACCGAACAGATTGCCCGGTCGGGAGCAATGCGCAGTTCCTGATCGCCCGTTCATTGCCACGACAGCCGCCGGGCGCTATCGACCTGCCAATCGCGCCAGCCGCCAACCAGAATTCGAGACCAGACTTGATGATCCGAACCAAGCTTTACGCAGCAATCATGGGGCTTGCCCTGATCGCTACTCCGGCCGTGGCGCAGAACAAGGATGCGGCTCCGGGCGCTCCGGCGCTCAGCGCGCTGATCAGCCTTGATCCCAAGGTTGAGCCGGAAAATATCCTTGCGCTGGATCTGTCGAACGGCGGCCGCGTCCTGATCCGGCTGGTGCCGCAGTGGGCGCCGGGCCATGTCGAGCGGATCAAGACGCTGGTCGGCCAAGGCTTCTACAATGGCATTATCTTTCACCGCGTGATCGATGGCTTCATGGCCCAGACCGGCGATCCAACGGGCACGGGGCAGGGCGGTTCGCAGCTGCCGGACCTGAAGGCCGAGTTTAATTACATCCCGCACGTGCGCGGCTCGGTCTCGATGGCGCGGACCGATCAACCCGATACGGCCAACAGTCAGTTCTTCATCGTGTTCTATCCGCGCTTTGCGCTGGACAACCGGTATACCAACTTTGGCCGCGTGATTGCCGGGATGGAATTTGTCGATGCGATCGAACGGGGTGAGCCGCCGGCCAGCCCGACCAAGATCGTCCAGGCCTCGATGTTGCCAGAGGGCAAGCCGCAGCCAGCTGCCCCGGCTCCGGCACCGGCCGCGATCTCGGCCGACATGCTGAGTAATTCCAAGTCAAACTAAGCAGGGCTTGACCAGCGCATCGCGCTCGCTAGGGCGCCGCCATGCGCGTTGACCTGTTTGATTTCGAGCTTCCTCAGGAACGTATTGCCCTGCGCCCGGCGCGCCCGCGCGATGCGGCGCGGCTCCTGTTCGTGCCCGCCGATGGGGATTTTGCCGACAAGGGCGTGCTCGATCTGCCCGATCTGCTCGAGCCGGGCGATGTGCTGGTCTTCAACGATACCCGCGTCATTCCCGCCCAGCTTGAGGGCTATCGCGGCGCCGCGCGGATCGGGGCGACCTTGCACAAGCGACTCGATCTGCGGCGCTGGCAGGCGTTCATCCGCAACGCCAAGCGGCTTTCTACAGGCGATCTGATCGAATTCGCCGCCGGGGTCAGCGCCGTTGCCGAGGAGCGCCATGGCGATGGCAGCTGGACCTTGGCTTTCGCGGGTGACGAACCGGTCGAAGTGCTGCTTGACCGCGCGGGCCAGGTGCCGCTGCCGCCTTACATCGCCGGCAAGCGTGCGATCGATGACGCAGACAAGAGCGATTATCAGACCATGTTTGCGGCCAAGGACGGGGCAGTTGCAGCTCCCACCGCCGCGCTGCATTTCACGCCGCGCTTGATGGCGGCGCTGGCCGAGCGCGGCATT
Organism: Novosphingobium sp.; assembly: GCA_044238415.1. Taxonomy (GTDB): domain Bacteria; phylum Pseudomonadota; class Alphaproteobacteria; order Sphingomonadales; family Sphingomonadaceae; genus Novosphingobium. Next base: position 6,490 of record JBIIDJ010000101.1, on the reverse strand, counting down.
GGCCACGAAACGCTGACGTTGCATGTCGGCGCGGGAACGTTTCTCCCGGTCAAGGCTGACGATACCGACGATCACGCCATGCATGCCGAATGGGGCCGGATTGATGTGGCGACTGCCGAGCGGCTCAACGCGGTTCGCGCCCGGGGCAATCGGATTGTCGCAGTTGGCACCACTTCACTGCGGTTGCTGGAAAGCGCGGCCGACAATCAGCGCGTCATTCATCCCTTCGAAGGTGATACTGCGATTTTCATCACGCCGGGCTACTGCTTCAAGGCTGTGGACGGGCTGATGACCAATTTCCACCTGCCGAAGTCGACGCTGATGATGCTGGTTTCGGCGTTGATGGGGCTGGAGCGGATGCAAGCTGCCTATGCCCATGCCATTGCGCAGGAATACCGGTTTTATTCCTACGGCGATTCCTCACTGCTGCTGCCCTAGGCGGGAAACAGCGTCTTCGGATCGATCACCCGGTCAATCAGCTCCTCGTCGGGCGGAAGTTGGCCATCGAGCATCAGCATGGCGAGGCCGTGGACCAGGGCCCAGGCCTGTACCACCAATTGACGTGCGCGGGCATCGTCATTGCCGCTGGCTGCGCGGGCAGAACTTTGCAGCAGGCGGGCGGCAAGGGACTGGCCGAACACCGTCTCACCGATTGGTTCGGCCCGGCTGAAGATCAGGCGGAACAGCGCCGGGTTGGCCAGGGCCCAGCGGACATAGGCCCGGCCGGTGGCACTGAATGCCCCGCTGGGCCCGGCCCGTTCGGCAGCTTCAAGCTGATACTGGCCCAATTGCTCAAGACCGGCTCCGGCCAGTGCATGGAGCAGGGCGGCCTTGTCAGGAAAATGGCGGTAAACCGCTGTGGCCGAAACGCCCACTTCCCGCGCGAGTTGGCGCACTGACAGGGCTTCGAGGTCCACGGCTTCCAGGGCACGCAAGCCTGCCGCAACCAGGGCCGAACGCAGGTCTCCATGATGGTAGGTGCGGGGGGACTGCTGCAATGTTGACACTGTTACCATAATGCCTATGTTTACACCATAAACATTAGCTGGAGATTCGTGACATGGCAAGCGCAGTCGAATCCGCCATCCGTGGCGTGGTGACCAAGGGCATCCTTGCCGTTGCTCAGTTCAATCGGGCCCGCAAGGACGCTGATGAGGCTCATCCGTTCCTTTCCGGCATTTATGCCCCGATGACTGAGGAGCGCACGATTACCGACCTCAAGGTATCTGGCATCATCCCGGCCGAGCTTGCGGGCCGTTATGTCCGGATCGGTCCCAATCCGTTCAAGCCCGATCCGCGGGGCCATCACTGGTTCATTGGCGATGGCATGGTCCACGGCGTGCGGCTCAAAGGCGGCAAGGCCGAATGGTATCGCAACCGCTATATCCGCAGTCGTGTGCTAGAAGCGGAGGGCGGACCGGCGGCCGCGCCCGGTCCGCGCCGCAGCCCGCGGGACGGGGTGAACACCAACGTCATCCAGATCGCTGGGCAGATCCACGCGATTGTCGAGGCCGGATCGTTCCCGGCGCGGCTGAATGATGAGCTGGAGACAGTCGCCTATACCGATTTCGGCGGCACGCTGACGGCTCCGTTCACCGCGCATCCTCATGAAGACCCGCTGACCGGCGAGTTCCATGCCATCACTTACGATGGCCAGACCCCGGACCGGATCTGGCACGTGGTGCTGTCTCCACAAGGGCGGGTCATTCGCGAATTGGCCATTCCGGTGCAGCATGGCCCATCGATCCACGAATGCGGCCTGACCGCCAATTACGTGATCGTGTTCGATCTGCCGGTCACTTTCTCGATGAAGGCGCTGATCGGCGGCCAGAAGTTCCCCTACTCCTGGAATCCGGCCCATCAGGCGCGGGTCGGACTGCTGCCCCGTACAGGCGGCGTTGATGACATTGTCTGGTGCCCGGTCGATCCCTGTTACGTATTCCACATTGCGAATTCGTTCGAGGATGAAGCAGGGCAGGTGGTTGTCGATTGCGCGGCTTACGACACCATGTTTGCCGGCGGACCCGAGGGGCCGAACGGCCGGGCGCTGGGGTTGGAGCGGTGGACGATTGATCCCGCCGCAGGGACGGTCACGCGCCGCACGATCGACGCCGCGCCGCAGGAGTTTCCCCGGCCGGACGAGCGGTTTTTCGCGCAGCCTTATCGCTATGCTTGGTCGATTGGCCTTGCGGAGGAAGACGATGCTGCCTTCCTTGGGCAGGCGCCACTGTACCGCCATGATCTGCAAACCGGCGCACGCACGGCACATGATTTCGGGCCTGGCCGGATACCCGGCGAATTCGTCTTTGTGCCGCGCAGCGCCGATGCGCCCGAGGGTGATGGCTGGATGGTCGGCTATGTGATCTGTGCCGTCACCGACACGACCGATCTTGTCATCCTCGACGCTGCCAACGTGGCCGCGCCGCCCGTCGCCGCCATCCACATCCCGCATCGCATCCCTCCGGGCTTCCACGGCAACTGGCTGCCGGACACCAATTGATTTTGGGCAAGACACGATCCTCCTTCACCCGCTAGGCCGGGTGCAGGAGGATTGCGCATGGAAGATCCCAGGCAGGCGCTGATCGAAGCGCGGCTTGAGCGGGCCGCAGAGGCTATTGGTGATCCGACCCAGCAAGTAATGAGTGAGTTCTATCGGCGCTTTCCAGATGCCAAGGCCAGTTTTATACATCATGCACCGCACGATCCCGCCAAATTAGAGGAAGAAATGGTTGGAAACTGCCTCTATTATGTGATGCAGTGCTTTATTTCCCCTATTGAGACGCGAATTTATTTTGACACGTCTGTGCCGCATCACCGGGTCGCGCTGAATGTCCCGCCGGACTGGTTTCGGGGTATGATCGAGGCTTTTATAGACGTGATCGAAATTGCAGCTCCGGAGCATAGCTCAGATGAATCAGATGCTTGGTGCGGTATGCGGCAGGCTTTGGTCGGACTGGTTGAGCGCAATCGTGACATTTGAAGGTCATGCCCCAGGGATGAATCCGGGCTGAACCGACCATTCAGAGTTGTGCAACGGCGACGGTGCTTGAAGGCGGAGGACCGCTGATATCAGCGGTTCGACGTCCCAGGGAGGCCAACAGTTACGCAATAAGCACGCAAAATTGTCCATCAGGGTTCAAATCATTCGTTGATTAGATCCGATGTGTGGGTGCTGTGTAACGGCCAATGAACTGCTAACAAGCAGTTAAGTATTAGGAGAATAATAATATGAAGTCCATGCTTCACCGCGCCGCGCTGGCTGCTGCCGCTTGTGTTGCTGCCGCCGCCGCTCCAGCTTATGCCCAGGAAGCTTCGGCTGAACCCTATTTCGGCGTCCAGGCCGGTCACCATGATGCTGGCGTTGATGTGGCGGCTGGTGGGAATGTCCGTGACAGCGGCGCTATCTTCGGCGCTTTTGCCGGCGTTGACGTGCCACTCGGCGGCAACCTGTTTATCGGTGTCGAAGGCAACTACAACATTGGTACCGCCGCGATCGATTCCGAATATGGCGTAAACACCCGCCTGGGCGTGAAGACCAACTTCGGCAAGGTCTATGTCCGTGGCGGCTACCAGGAAGTGAACTTCGACCTGGCTCACGTTCTGGCCCCGCTTCCCGTTCCGGCTGGCGCTGATGACACCGACGGTGACTACATCGTTGGTATCGGCACCGACATCAATCTCGGCACCGATTCGAACGTGGCCCTGCGCCTCAACCTCGATACCATCGCTTTTGACAGCACCCGCGCCACTGTTGGCGTTGCGGTGAAGTTCTAAGTGATTTGCTCATCCGGGAGGGGTCTTGGCCTCTCCCGGATGATACCCTGACTGCCAAGTGACAGAGCGGCTCCGCGCCGCTATGCGCCGGGCGATGACCGCCCCGCGTTTCCAGTTCGAAGTCCACGCCACCGATGGCAAGGCCCGTACCGGCCTGATCCGGATGCGCCGTGGCGAAATCCGCACCCCGGCCTTCATGCCGGTCGGCACTGCCGCCACGGTCAAGGCGATGAAACCCGAGAGTGTCCGGGCAACCGGAGCCGATATCCTGCTGGGTAACACCTATCATCTGATGTTACGGCCAGGGGCCGAGCGCGTTGCCCGTTTGGGCGGGCTACACAAGTTCATGAACTGGGATCGGCCGATCCTGACCGACAGCGGCGGCTATCAGGTGATGAGCCTTTCGGCGCTGCGTAAGATCACCGAGGAGGGGGTTACCTTCAAAAGCCACCTCGATGGCAGTCGCCACCTGATCACGCCCGAACGCTCGATGGAAATCCAGCGCCTGCTGGGGTCGGATATCGTCATGGCCTTTGACGAATGCCCGCGCGCGGATGCCCCGCATGACGTGATTGCCCAGTCGATGCGCATGTCGATGCGCTGGGCCGCTCGCAGCCGCGCGGGGTTCGATAGCGGTAAGGAGCACGCCGAACGCTCGGCGCTGTTCGGCATCCAGCAGGGTGCACTCGACGAGGGCCTGCGGGGCGAAAGTGCGGCGGCGCTGCAGGACATCGGCTTTGATGGCTATGCCATAGGCGGCCTGGCAGTCGGGGAAGGGCAGGAGGCAATGTTTGCCACGCTCGACTTTGCGCCCGGCCAGCTGCCAGCCGATCGCCCGCGCTACCTGATGGGCGTTGGCAAGCCCGATGACCTGGTTGGCGCCGTGGAGCGCGGGGTGGACATGTTCGACTGCGTCCTGCCAAGTCGCTCGGGTCGCAACGGGCAGGGCTTTACCTGGCAAGGGCCGGTCAACCTGCGCAACGCTCGTCATGCTGAAGATCCGGCGCCGCTCGACGAGCGCTGCCCGGGCGAATGCTGTACCCGCTATAGCCGCGCCTATCTCCATCACCTGCACCGTAGCGGCGAGATCCTGGGTGCCATGCTGCTGACCGAGCACAACCTGACCTTCTACCAGCTATTGATGGCCGCCATGCGCAGCGCCATTGCCGAAGGCCGCTTTACCGTCTTCGCGCGCCAATTCCGCGCCGACTATCTGGGGCGCTGACAAGCGAATTGGTTTGCACTATCCTCTGGCAAAATTCTGGAGGATGCGATGGCAACGGTAATCGACACGAAGACGGCGGTGAATGACGATCACGTCCGCGGTGCGGTGAGTGACGAGGAATGGGCGGTTCGTGTTGATCTGGCAGCGGCCTATCGCCTGGTCGCGCTATATGGCTGGGATGACCTGATCTTTACTCACCTATCTGCCCGCGTTCCGGGGCCGGAACACCACTTCCTGATCAATCCCTATGACATGATGTTCGAGGAGATTACCGCCTCCGCCTTGGTCAAGATCGATGTCGAGGGGCAGCCGGTCGTGCCGACCTCGCACCCCGTCAACCCGGCCGGGTTCACGATCCATTCGGCGCTGCACATGGCGCGCGAGGATGCCCACGCTGTGATGCACCTGCACACACCCAGCGGCCAGGCGGTTAGCGCGATGGCCGAAGGGTTGCTGCCGCATACGCAGACCGCGATGATCGCGCTGCACGACGTGGCGTATCACGAGTACGAAGGCATCGCGACCGACCTTGAGGAGCGGGAGCGGCTGGTGCAGGACATGGGTACCAAGAACGCCATGATCCTGCGGAACCACGGCACCCTGGCCGTGGGCAGCACGGTCGGAGAATGTTTCCTTCGGCTCTATTTTCTGGAACGAGCCTGCGAAGCACAGGTCAAGATGCTGAGCGCAGGTCGTGACGGGCTTTACAACCCGCCGCAGGGCACGCCGCAAAAGGTTGAGGAGCAGAGCTCGGGACCAGGCATGAGCATGGTCGCCAATTACCTGGCCTGGCCGGCGCTGTTGCGCAAGCTGGACCGGATCGATCCTTCGTTCCGCAATTGATCCGCGCCGAGCGCAAATGAAAAGGGCGGCCCCGGAAGGCCGCCCTTGTTCGTTCTGGCGATCAGCCTGGTAATTAGCGCGAGTAGAACTCGACCACCAGGTTCGGCTCCATCTTCACCGGATAGGGCACTTCGTCGAGCGTGGGCACGCGGACGAAAGTGATCTTGTCAGTGCCGTCGGGAGCGACGTAGTCCGGGATTTCACGCTCGGCCAGGCTCTGGGCTTCGGCGACCAGCGCCATTTCCTTGGCCTTCTTACCCAGCGAGACAACGTCGCCCGGGCGCACGCGGCGGCTGGCGATGTTGCACTTTACGCCGTTCACATAGATGTGACCGTGCGAAACGACCTGGCGGGCCGAGAAGATCGTCGGCGCGAACTTGGCGCGGTACACGACCATGTCCAGACGCTGTTCGAGCAGGCCGATCAGGTTCTGACCGGTATCGCCCTTCATGCGGCTGGCTTCCTGGTAGGTGCGCTTGAACTGCTTTTCGGTAACGTCGCCGTAGTAGCCCTTGAGCTTCTGCTTGGCACGAAGCTGCAGACCGAAGTCGCTCATCTTGCCCTTGCGGCGCTGGCCATGCTGGCCCGGACCATAGGAGCGGCGGTTGACTGAGCTCTTCGGACGACCCCAGATGTTTTCGCCCATCC
>JBIIDJ010000027.1:0-28118 GCA_044238415.1 Novosphingobium sp. | reverse complement strand
AACTCAATGAATTGGTGCGGCCACGAGGGCTGGCTTCTCGCTGCCGCCGGAGCAACCAGCTTCCAGTCAGGGCTTGCAACCAAACTCAGTGATCGCGGAACCATCTCAGCGGGGTAAGCAGGGTGGTGAAGGTTAGGCCTTGTCTTACTGCAGGGCCATTCTATCGCCAGTAGTGATTGGCTGTGACAGACGGCTGCACGCTGTTGTCACCAGAGCCATCCGCCAACCGCCACAAATGCTCCATCTGCGCATCCGACAACGGTTGATGAAAGCACAGTCCGCACCGATCGTTTCTGGCCCAGATGACCGTGCACATCACGTCGAGTGCCGCGAGCCGAAGCACGACATCTAAACCGCATTTGACCGGTCGGGCGATATGTACCTGACAGCCGGTGCGCGAAACATTGACCGTAATCACCGAACTGCTGCCGGCCATCGACTGCAGCTGTCCTTCGATTGGGGCCGCCAAGCGGCCGTAACGCCGCTTGCCCAGCTTCCCAAAGCTTCTTGGTGGTAGACTGGCCCGGTGCATGAGCCCCGCTTCCCACCAAAAAGTTCAAACCCAGCGGCTCGCCCATAGGTGTTTTCCCGTGGCTTGCGGCTGTTTGGTGTCAAAATGGCTCAATTTGCGCTAAATCGACCGCCGTTGGCTGCGAGTTGTCCGAGGAGCGGCGCCACCGGCAGATTATGGCGTTTCAGGCCATCCACGATCTTGTCCAGCCCTTCGTGATCGGCCCAGTACATGATCCCGCCAGTCCAGGCTGGCCAGCCATAGCCGTTAAGCCAGACCAGATCGACGTCGCCGGCGCGTTGGGCAATCCCTTCATCGAGGATCAACGCGCCTTCGCTAACCATCGGATAGAGCAGCCGTTGGAAGATTTCCTCCTTGTCGATCACTCGCTGGGCCACGCCGCTCTTGCTGGCGAAGTCCGCGATGATCGCCTTGACCTCTGCGGACGGCGTCCGCTGACGGTTTTCGTCGTAGTCATAGAAGCCCTTGCCGGTCTTCTGCCCCCACCGACCGGCCGCGCACAGTGCTTCACGGATCGTGGTAACCTTGCTGGGGTCGCGGTGCCAGCCAATGTCGAGGCCAGCCAGATCGCCCATCTGGAACGGCCCCATCGGGAAGCCGAAGTCGAGCAGCAACTGGTCGATATCGTAGTAGGCCGCGCCTTCCATCAGCAGGGCATTGGCCTGTTCCTGGCGCTTGGACAGCATGCGGTTGCCGATGAAGCCGTGGCAGACGCCCGAGACGACCGGCACCTTGCCAATCTTGCCGGCGAGCCGCATCACCGTAGCGAGCGGGCTTGCGCCGGTCTTGGCGCCGCGCACCACTTCGAGCAGCTTCATGATGTTGGCGGGTGAGAAGAAGTGCATGCCAAGCACCGCCTCGGGCCGCTTGGTCGCCGAAGCGATCTCGTTGACGTCGAGGTAGCTGGTGTTGCTGGCGAGGATCGCGCCGGGCTTCATGATCGCGTCGAGCCGTCTGAAAACGTCCTTCTTCACTTCCATCGATTCATAGACGGCCTCGATCACCAGGTCGCAATCGGCCAGGCTGTCGAACTCCAGGCTGGGGGTCAGGCGGGCCATTGCCGCTTCGGCCACCGCCGCCTCGATCCGCCCGCGCTTCACGCTGGCTTCGTAGTTCTTGCCCATGACCGCGACACCGCGGTTCAGTGCCGCTTCCTCGCGCTCAACAATCGTCACCGGGATCCCGGCCGAGAGAAAGTTCATCGCGATCCCGCCGCCCATGGTACCCGCGCCGATCACGCCGACCTTGTTGATCGGGATCAGCGGGGTGTCCGCCGACAAGTCGTCGATCTTAGCGCAGAGGGCGAGGGCAGTGGCTATGTGGTCCTTGGCGCCGGGCAGGGCATCGGTCATGGTCTCTCTTCCTCTCGAATTCTAACAATCATCCGTTCGCTTCGAACGTAGTCGAGAAGCCTTGCGCGGGTGTTTCGACTTCGCTCGATACGAACGGAGCTTGGGGTTTAGTTCACTTGCCGGTCGAAGCCCGCCCAATAGGGTGCGCGCAATTCGCGGCGCAGAATCTTGCCGCTGGGGTTGCGGGGCAGAGCCTCGATTACGTCGACGCTCTTGGGCACCTTGAATCCGGCCAGCCGCTCGCGCGCCCAGCCGATTACGCTGTCTGTATCGATGGTGTGGCCGGGCTTGGACACGCAGACAGCCTTGACCGCTTCGCCCCACTTCTCGTCCGGCACGCCGATCACAGCCACCTCAAGCACGTCAGGGTGGCCATAGATCCCGCTCTCGACCTCGGCCGGGTAAACGTTTTCGCCGCCTGAGATGATCATGTCCTTGGCCCGGTCATAGATATATACGTAGCCATCCTCGTCCATGTAGCCGACATCGCCTGTGGCGATCCAGCCATCGGCATCCATGGTACTGGCAGTGGCTTCGGGTAGTTTCCAGTACCCCAACATGTTGCTGGACGACCGGGTGCAGATCTCGCCGATTTCGCCCGTGGACATGGCCTGGCCATCCTTGCCCCTGATCATCATCTCGACGCCAGGTAGTGGCTTGCCGGCCGATCGCATCCGCTGGTTGCCCTCAACCGAATGGTCTTCGGGCGGAAGCGTACAGATCGTGCCAGTGGTTTCTGTCATCCCATATGCCTGAATGAAATCGGCCCCGAACATCGCGATGCACTGGCGGAGCAGTTCGAGCGGAATTGGTGAGGCGCCGTAGAGGATGTAGCGCAGGCGGCTGAAGTCGGTCTTGGCGCAGTCCGGGTGGTTGAGCAGCATCTGCAAAGCCGCTGGAACGATGAAGAACCGGGTTACTCCGCGATTGACCACGGCATCGAATACCCGCGTCGGCTCGAACTCGGCCAAGATAATTCCAGGCAGGCCTGCGGCCAGCGACATGACTCCAAGGCCGGTGCCGCCAATGTGGGCGCAAGGCATGGCCACCAGGATCGCCTCATCCTCGTCGAGCAGGTTGTAAGGCTGTGCGTTCTCGATCCCGACCTTGCGCAGCCCGAACAGGTTGGTGTTCGAAAGGACGGCCCCCTTGGGATTACCTGTTGTGCCGCTGGTGTAGAGTTGCAGCACGGCATCGTTGGGACCGGACGGTTCGAACGTAGCGTGCGGCGTCGATTTCATCATGGCCCGGGCTTGGTCGGCGGTGAAGCAGGCGATCAGGCCGGGGCGCTTGCCCAACGTTTCAGCGCAGGCTTCAAAGCCATCACCCAGGAACAGCACCTTCGCTTCCGCATTGTCGATTATATAGGCTGCCTCTGGTTCGGCCAGTCGCCAGCCAACCGGGGTCATAACGATACCGACCCGTGCGGCTGCGAAGAACAGCGTAAAGTAGGTTGTCGAGTTCTTGCCATACCAGGTTACCCGGTCACCCTTCTGCAAGCCCAGCGCCAACAATGCGCTGACCACGCGATTGGTAGCATCTTCCAGCTCGGCCCAAGTCAGGGTCAAATCGTCGCCGTCCAGCGCCACGCCATCAGGTCGGTCAGCGGCCCAGAACCGAATGAACTCGTCGAAAGTAAACAGATGGGCTGTGCGCTGGGCCCGTGCGAGCAGCCGATCATAAGTAGCCTGATCCATTGTTCTCTCCCGAATGCGCGCCATGTTAACTGGGCGGTTAAATTCGGCAAGGGCGAAGCTGCCAACGCGAAACTATTCCTGGTTAGGATGGCCGCTAGCCTCCAGCCATCAGGCTCGCATTGCCGCCGGCGGCGGTCGTATCGATGCAGGTTACCCGTTCGGTGGCAAAGCGCGCAAGATAGTGGGGACCGCCTGCCTTCGGCCCGGTGCCGGATAGGCCTTCGCCGCCAAACGGCTGGCTTTCGACCACGGCGCCGATCTGGTTGCGGTTGACATAGAAGTTGCCGACCCGTGCCCGGGCCTCGACCAGCCGCCGCGTGGCGTCGATCCGGCTGTGGAGGCCCAGCGTCAGGCCAAAGCCGGTAGCGTTGATCGCGTCGATCACGTTCTCCAGTTCATCAGCTTGGAAGCGGGCGACATGGAGGAGTGGACCAAAGTTTTCCGCGCTGAGGTTACTGATCGATTCTATCTCGATAATGGTCGGAGCAACGAAGGTTCCGATGCCACAGACTTTCGGTGTTGTTCTTTGCCATACGGGGCGCCCGGCCTTCTTCATCGCGGCGATGTGCTGGTCGAGAACATCCTTGGCTGCGGAGTCGATCACGGGGCCAACATCGGTGGTGAGGTCCTGCGGATCGCCGATCACCAGTGCATCAAAGGCGCCGCGGATCATCTCCAGCATGGTGTCATAGACATCGTCCTGGAGGTAGAGCACGCGCAGCGCCGAGCAGCGCTGGCCCGCACTCTGGAAAGCGCTGGCCACGACATCACGGGTGACTTGCTCGGGCAGTGCTGAGCTGTCGACAATCATAGCGTTCTGTCCGCCTGTTTCAGCGATCAGCGTCGCGATTGGCCCGTCGCGTTGGGCCAGGGCGCGGTTGATTGCCCGGGCGGTATCGGTCGATCCGGTGAACGCCACGCCGGCCACTTCGGGCCGGGCAGTCAGCATGCCGCCAACTGTGCCGTCACCCGGTACCAGTTGCAGTACGTCATCGGGAATACCGGCCCCGTGAAACAGGCGCACGGCCAGTGCCGCAATCAGCGGGGTTTGCTCCGCCGGTTTGGCCAATACGGTGTTGCCTGCGGCGAGCGCGGCAGAGGCCATGCCGATGAAAATCGCCAGCGGGAAGTTCCAGGGGCTGATCGTCACGAAGACCCCGCGCCCGTGCAGCGTCAGGCGGTTGCTCTCGCCCGTGGGGCCGGGCAGGGCCGTGCCTTCGTCAAAGTGACCGCGGGCCTGGGTGGCGTAATAGCGGAGGAAATCGACCGCCTCGCGCAGTTCGAGCACCGCATCGACCAGGGTCTTGCCCGCTTCGCGCTGGCACAGCGAGAGGAATTCGGGCGTATGCGCTTCAAAGGCGTCGGCGGCCTTTTCCAGCAGCGCGGCGCGGGCCGCGCCGCCCAGGGCATTCCAGCCGGGCTGGGCCATTGCCGCGCGTTCGGCGGCAAAGGCGACATCGGCAGCGGTGGCCGTGCGGATCGTCCCAACCAGATGATCCCGGTCATGCGGTGCGCGGATTTCGCAGGCCGAGCCGGGCTCGCCTGCCGTAGCAGTCGGCTCCGCCTCCCAGCGCAGCGCGCGCAGGTCAGCGAGGTGCGCCAGCAACGGCGTGCGCAGCAAAGGATCGGCCAGGTCCACCCCGGCGCTGTTGCGGCGCGTCGGAAAGATCTGGTGCGGCAGGGGGATCGCCGGATTGCGCCGGGTCGTCAGCGCGGCGAGTTCTTCGACCGGATTGCCGACGAGGTCATCGACCGGCACTTCGGCATCGGCCATCCGGTTGACGAACGAGCTGTTCGCTCCATTTTCCAGCAGGCGGCGGACGAGATAGGCCAGCAATTCCTTGTGCCCGCCAACCGGCGCATAGATCCGCACCGGAGTGCGCGGCTCGCCCGTTTCGGCTTCATACTTGGCCAGCTCGGCATAGACATCCTCCCCCATGCCGTGCAGCCGCTGGAACTCGAACTCAGTCTGGCCCGCCAGCGCCTTGATCGCGCCGATCGTATATGCATTGTGGGTGGCGAAGGCCGGATAGATCGCATCGGGCGCAGCCAGCAGTTTCGCTGCGCAGGCCAGGTAGGACACGTCGGTCGCGACCTTGCGGGTGAAGACCGGATAATCGACATGCCCGCCGACCTGGCTCAGCTTCACTTCGCTGTCCCAATAGGCACCCTTGACTAGCCGGACCATAATCCTGCGGTTATGGCGGCGGGCCAGCTGCACCACCCAGTCAACTAGCGGCACGGCTCGTTTGGAGTATGCCTGGAGCGCCAGCCCGAAACCCTGCCAGCCGCCTTCAAACAGCTCATCGTCGCTGACCAGCGCCTCGATGATGTCCATCGACAGCTCCAGCCGCTCCGCCTCTTCGGCGTCGATGGTGAAGTGGATGTCGGCATCGCGTGCTTTGAGCGCCAGCGCCTTCAGCATCGGCACCAGCGCTGCTTTGGCGGCATCAGCATGGAGGAAATCATAGCGCGGGTGGAGTGCTGACAGCTTCACCGAGATCCCCGGTGAGCCGACCACGCCGGCCCCGGCTTCCTGCGCAATCCGACCAAGTGCGTCTTCGTAGCTCAGCCGATAGCGTTCGGCATCGGCAAAGGTCATTGCCGCTTCGCCCAGCATGTCGAAGCTGTGGGTCAGGCTCTGCTTACGTTCCGGCGCGGCGCGTTCCAGCGCCTCGTCGATGGTGCGGCCGAACACAAACTGGCCGCCAAGGATCTTCATCGCCTGCAGCGTCGCCTGGCGGATCACCGGCTCGCCCAGTCGGCCGACCGCACGTTTAAGCACTGCCCCCATGCCGTCCGACTTGGCGCGGCGCTGGTCGAGCACCTGGCCGGTCAGCATTAGCGAGAACGTAGCGGCATTGACGAAGGTCGATCCACTCTCGCCCAGGTGTTCGGACCAGTCGATCCCGCCCAGCTTGTCGTGGATCAATGCGTCGGCCGTTGCTGCATCTGGCACCCGCAGCAGAGCTTCTGCAAGGCACATCAGGGCAATGCCTTCATCGGTGCCGAGGCCGTAGGTCTGCAGGAAAGCATCAAGCCCGCTCGCCTTGTGAGCCCGTGCCCCTTCGACCAGCCGAGCCGCAATCCGCTTGGCTTCAGGATGGACGGCGCTGGCCGGCGCTGCCTGAAGCAGGCGCTCGGCAATGCAGGTTTCCTCGTCTTTGCGGTAGGCTTCGCGAAGGGCTGTGCGATCGATCGGCTGTGGCATGACCAGCGCCTAGCACTGGTTGCGATAGAAACCAATTCCCTGTGATGCCTTGCAATTCAATCCTTTCTGCGCGAAGGCCGCGGCAAGGGTCGAAATTGGTATGGTTTCCATGGGCTTCCTGCCCGCCGCGCTATTGGCGTTTGGCGATCTGCCGCCCGTTGCCCCGGGCGATCACCATGGCGCGCGCCTGACCTTGGCCGCCGCAGCTGCCGAGGGGGTGCGCCCCGATCAGGCTGTTGCGCGGATTGTGCAATCGCTGGTCGAATACACCCGTTGGCCCGAAGCCAGATCGGTAGTCCGGCTCTGCGTGGTCGGTCCCACCGCTTATGCGGGACGCCTTGACGGACTGCGGCTCGCAGATGGCCGCAGCATTGAACGCCGGGCTGTTATCCCTGGTCTGATTACTGCCGGTGCCTGCGATGCGGTTTATATGGGACAGCTACCCCCCGCCGCGCAGCGCCAGATCACGGCCCAGGTGCGCGGCCGCGGTGTCATGACCATTGCCGAGGCCGATCCCCAATGTCGCAGCCAGGCAATGTTCTGCCTCAGCTTTATGCCTCAGGCAGTCAGTTTCCGGCTCAATCTCGATGCTGTTGCCCGCTCTGGTCTCAGGGTCGATCCACGCGTGCTGCGCTTGTCTGCGGGGCAGCCATGAGCCGGCCGCCACTTCCCACCATTCGTCATCTGCTTGCCCGGGTCCACTTGCGTCTGATTCTCTTCGCCGTGCTCCTCGCAGCGGCAAGCCTGACCCTCAGCGGTGGCATAGTGATCCGCAACTACGCTCAGCGCAATTTGGACCTCGTGGCACGCACTGTCGCCTATACGGTTGAGCCGGCGGTAGTGTTCGGTGATCGCGGCGCAATTACTGAAGGCGTGGAGTCGGTCGCATCGAACAGCGCGGTGCAAACCGTCGAAGTGCGGGACGAAAGAGGCCGCGTGCTCGCAACTTGGTCCAATCCACGCTCAGGAATGCCGCATTGGCTGCGCGATGCCACCAATCGCCTGCTCTGGCCCAGTCCTGCGCGTGCCGACGTGCTGCGGGCCGGAGTGCGGATTGCCGAAGTGCGCATTACCGGCAATCCAGAGGGCTTGCTCCGCTTTGCCCTGGCAGGTCTGATCATTGCTTGTTCGACGCTGGGCCTGACCGTGATTGCCACCCGGATCCTTGCACGGCGCCTGCAGAGCGATGTGATCGGGCCGCTGGAGCACGTGGCCGATGTGGCCCATGCGGTGCGGATCGAAAGGACATTTGAGCGCCGCGTACCATTGGCCGGGATTGCCGAGATTGACCGCTTCGGACGGGATTTCAATGCGCTGCTGGCCGAGCTTCAGGGCTGGCATGCCAGTGTCGCACGCGAGCACGCAGAGCTTGCCGAGCGCGTTCTGTTGGATCCGCTCACAGGCCTTGGCAACCGGGTGGCATTCGAGCAGGCCGTGGCCAACGCCGTAGACCGAGCTGTCAAGGCAGGCACTTCGCTCAGCGTGCTGTACTGCGACGTGGACCGGTTCAAGGCGATCAACGACACCTACGGGCATGCCAACGGCGATCTTGTACTATGTGAAGTAGCCAACCGGCTGCGCAGCACCCTGCGCCAAGATGACCGGGCTTTCCGGCTGGGTGGTGACGAATTTGTCGTGCTGGTCTGCTCGGCGGTTTCGGCGGACACGGTGGACCGGGTTGCCGGCCGCATTGCCCAGGCCCTGGCGGAGCCGGTCGAACTGCCGGACACTGGCAAGCTGACGGTCCGCCTCAGCATCGGTGCGGCAATCTATCCCGATGACGGCCATTCACCGCTGGATCTGCTGCAGTGGGCCGATGCCGCAATGTATCACGAAAAACGTGCCCGCAATGGGCGCACTGGAGGGACCAATGAATCGTAGCGCCCTGGCTCTGGCTAGCCTCGCACTGCTGGCCGCTTGCCAGCACACCCCACAGCAACCGGCATTTTCGAAGGCGCAGGTAGCCGCCTTGGTGGCCGAAGGGTTCAAGCCCGTGGGCGAGAATTATGAGCTGGGCATTGCCGACAAGGTTCTTTTCGCCGTGGACCAGAGCGAATTGCCGCCAGAGGGCGCGGCGGTGGTTGACCGGTTGGCCAAGGTGCTGAGCGGGGTCGGCATCAGCGGTGCGTTGGTCGAAGGACATACGGATTCCACCGGATCGGACGATTACAATCAGGCCTTGTCCGAACGCCGCGCCAGTACGGTTAAAGAGGCGCTTGCCAAAGGGGGGTTATCTCCTGCCAGCGTCCGGGCTCAGGGCTTGGGTGAAACCGATCCCATCGAAAGCAATGACACCGAAGAAGGCCGTGCTCAGAATCGCCGCGTGGTGGTGGTGATCACGCCTTTGGATGTGGTGCCGGTGCGCAACTGATTGCCAGCGCCGCACGCTGCCTTATGACGGCGGGATGATGGGTGAATGGCAATTCTGGATCGATCGCGGCGGAACCTTTACTGATGTGGTGGCGCGTGCGCCCGATGGCTGCGTACTGACTGCCAAGCTCCTGTCCGAAGACCCCGCACGCACCGAAGATGCTGCGATTGCGGCAATCCGCCAGCTGACCGGGGCAGGGCAGGGCACGCTGCCGCCTGCCGCAGTGCGGATGGGCACGACCGTCGCCACCAATGCCCTGCTCGAGCGCAAAGGCGAGCCGACCGTTCTCGCCATCACGCGTGGTTTTGGCGATGCGCTGCGGATCGGCACGCAGGAGCGCCCCGAACTGTTCGTCCGCCGTATCATCCTGCCCGAACCGCCGCATGCCCGGGTGATAGAGATTGCCGAGCGGGTCATGGCCGATGGCACCGTACTGGAAGCGCTCAATGAGGCCGCCGCCAGCGCCGCCTTTGCCGAGGCGGTCGCGGCTGGATTTCGCTCGATCGCCATCGTGTTGATGCACGGCTATCGCTACCCGGCGCACGAGACCAGGCTGGCCGAACTGGCCCGCTCGGCCGGGTTCGCGCAGGTATCTGTCAGCCATGAGGTTGCCCCGCTGATCAAGCTGATCGGGCGCGGGGATACCACGCTGGTCGATGCCTATCTCTCGCCCGTGCTGCGGCGTTATGTCGATCAATTCACGGCGGCCCTGGGAAATGGCAACCGCGCGCTGTTCATGCAATCGAGCGGCGGGCTGGCCGACACGGCGCGGTTCCGGGGCAAGGATGCGATCCTTTCGGGGCCAGCGGGCGGGATCGTCGGCATGGCCCGCACTGCTGAGGCCAGCGGCGCCCCAAAGGTGATCGGCTTCGACATGGGCGGCACCTCGACCGACGTGAGCCACTATGCCGGGCAGTTCGAGCGCGACAGTGAGGTCCGCGTCGCCAATGTCCGCATCCGCACGCCGATGCTACGGATCCATACCGTCGCCGCGGGTGGCGGATCGATTTGCCGGTTCGATGCTAGGCGGCTGGTGGTCGGCCCGGAAAGCGCCGGGGCCGTGCCGGGGCCGGCTTGCTACCGCAATGGCGGGCCGCTGACCGTGACCGACTGCAACGTCATGCTCGGCAAGCTGCGGCCAGAGCACTTTCCGCACCTGTTTGGCCCCACTGGCGACCAGCCGATCGATACGGCAGTGGTCACGGCCAAGTTTGCCGAAATGGCCGCCGCAATTCGCGCCGAAACGGGGCAGAGCTTCACGCCTGAAGCGCTGGCCGAGGGCTTCATTGCCATTGCGGTGGCCAACATGGCCCATGCGATCAAGCAGATTTCAGTCGCACGCGGGCATGATGTGACCGGCTATGCACTGTCCTGCTTCGGCGGTGCTGGCGGGCAGCATGCCTGTCTGGTGGCAGATGAATTGGCGATCGACACCGTGTTGGTCCACCCGCTCGCAGGAGTGCTTTCGGCCTATGGCATGGGCCTCGCCAGCGAGTCCGTCGTTAGGGAGCGGACGTTGGCCGAGCCACTGGCCGGCGGGCTGGGCGCAGCAGACGCGCTGGTCCAGCAGCTGGCCGAGCAGGTCCGCGGTGAGCTGGGCAGCAATGCAGCGGAAGTCCGCACCAACCTGTTCCTTCGCCGCGAAGGCTCTGAGAACACTATCGAACTGCCGCCCGACGCTCCGGACGAACTGGCCAAGGCCTTCGCCGCCGCGCACCGCGCGCAGTTCGGTTACGATGGCGATGGTGCGCTGGTGATCGACCGGGTGCGAGTTGAGGCTATCGCTGCCGGAGAAGTGAGCGGGGCGCTCGATTGGCCGCTACCAGATAAAGCCTCGCCACCGCTGGAAATCGTGACCTGCTATCTCGCCGGCAGGGATCACCCGGTGCCGGTTTATGATCGCGTTGCTCTGCCCGTCGGTTTCGCCGCACTAGGGCCGTTGATCGTGATCGATCCGCTCGCCACCACCATCGTTGAGCCTGGCTGGTCGCTCGTTGTGGATGCCGATGGTACCTTGCGGCTGACGCGCACGGCACCGCGCACGGTCGCCTTAGCCAGCGGCACCGAGGCTGATCCCGTCCGTCTGGAAATCTTCAATGGCCTGTTCATGGCGATTGCCGAGGAAATGGGCTCAGCGCTCGCTCGCACGGCGATGTCGGTCAACATTCGCGAGCGGCTCGATTTCTCCTGCGCTATCTTCGATGCAGGCGGCCGGCTGGTTGCCAATGCTCCGCATATGCCGGTCCACCTCGGTTCGATGGGGGAGAGCGTCCAGGCTGTCCTGCGCGAGCGCGCAGAAGGCAAAGACGGACGCGGCATCCGCCGCGGCGATGCCTATGTGCTCAACGCGCCCTATGCTGGCGGCACGCACTTGCCCGACATCACCGTGGTTATGCCGGTCTTCGTCAGTGATGGCTCGGAGCCAGATTTCTACGTGGCCGCCAGGGGCCACCACGCCGATGTCGGCGGGATCGCGCCCGGCTCGATGCCGCCGACCAGCCGCAGCATTGAGGAGGAGGGCGTGCTGCTGGAAAACATACTGCTGGTCGACGAAGGCCGCTTCCGCGGGGCGGAGATCGCGGCGATCCTTTCTGCCGGAGCCCACCCCGCACGCAATGCTGCCGCTAACCTGGCTGACCTCAAGGCCCAGGTCGCCGCTTGCGCGCGCGGAGCGACAGGGCTGGAGCGGGCCTGCACAGAACACGGCGTTGAAGTTGTCCGGGCCTATATGGGCCACGTCCATGACAATGCCGAAGAGGCTGTGCGCCGCCTGATCGGGCGGCTGGAGGATGGCTCGTTCCGCTATGAGCTCGATAACGGCGCCGTGGTTTGCGTCGCTGTGCGGGTCGACCGAGACGCACGGCAGGTGACCATCGACTTTGCCGGCACCAGCGATCAACTCCCCGGCAACTTTAATGCGCCGTTCAGCGTGGTTCGCGCGGCGGTGATGTATGTCCTGCGTACCATGATCGAAGATCCGATCCCGATGAACGAGGGCTGCCTGGCGCCGGTGACGATCCTGGTGCCGGAAGGCTGCATGTTGCGCCCACGCTATCCGGCAGCAGTCGTGGCCGGCAATGTTGAGACCAGCCAGGTTGTGACCGATGCCCTGTTCGGGGCTTTCGGTGCGATGGCCGCAGCGCAGGGGACGATGAACAACCTGACCTTTGGCAATGATCGCTACCAGTATTATGAGACGATCGCCGGCGGGTCAGGCGCTGGGCCGGATTTCGACGGGACCAGCGTGGTTCAAACTCACATGACCAACAGCCGCCTGACCGACCCCGAAGTGCTGGAAACGCGCTTCCCGGTGCTGCTTGAGGCATTCTCGGTGCGAACTGGCTCTGGCGGGGCAGGGCGGCATAGCGGGGGCGACGGTGCGGTACGGCGAATCCGCTTCCTTGAGCAGATGGAAGCCGGAATTCTCGCCAATCGCCGCCGGATCGCGCCGTTCGGGCTCGCCGGCGGCCGGTCCGGCGCGGTCGGCGCGACGCGGGTTGAGCGTCACGATGGTACAGTCGAAGTGCTCGATTCCACTGCCGGGACGATCATGGAGCCGGGCGATGTGATTGTGGTCGAAACGCCGGGCGGGGGAGGCTTCGGGCAATGAGCGGAATGTGGGTGTTATCGGGCATCGCTATAATGGTGCTGGGCTTTATGCTGCGGTTCAATCCGCTGCTGGTGGTGATCGCAGCCGCGGCAGTGACCGGGTTGACAGCCGGGCTGGACCTGCATGCAATCGTTTCGGCCTTCGGTAAGGCCTTCAACGACACGCGCTATGTCTCTGTGGTGTGGATCGTCTTGCCGGTAATCGGCCTGCTCGAAGCGCACGGTCTGCAGGAACGCGCTCGCGGCCTGATTGCGAGCCTGCGGGGCGCTACGACCGGGCGCCTGCTGACCGGCTACCTCCTGATCCGGCAGGTCTCGTCGGCTCTTGGGCTGACTTCGGTAGCGGGCCATGCCCAGACGGTCCGACCGCTGGTCGCGCCAATGGCCGAGGCGGCAGCGGAAGGACAGAAGGACCTGACTGAGGATGAGCGCGAGCAGGTGAAAGCCATGTCTGCGGCTACTGACAATGTCGGCCTGTTCTTTGGTGAGGACATCTTCATCGCCATTGGCTCGATCCTGCTGATGGTCGGATTTCTCGAACAGCAGGGTATTGTCCTTTCGCCATTTGAACTGTCGGTCTGGGCGATCCCCACTGCCTTTGCCGCCTTCTTCATTCATGGTTTCCGTCTGTGGCGGCTGGACCGGCGGCTTGGCCACAAGGAGGCCGGGCAATGATCGGGCTGCCTTTCGTCTATACCCTGGCAGGGCTTACTTTCCTTGCCTTTGCGGTGCTCTCACTGCGGGATGCGAGCAACGCCAAGCGCTGGGGTAATGCGGCGTTTTGGGGCCTTCTCGCCGTTTCGATGCTGGCGGGCGACCGGCTGGGCGACTTCACTAATGGCCTGCTAGTGCTGGCGCTGGTCGCGATAGCCGGGACGGGCCAGCTGAGCCGGGGCGCGGGCGGCACTACGGCTGAAGTCCGGGCTGAGCGGGCTGCGCGTTACGGTAACCGCCTTTTCCTGCTCGCGCTGGTGATCCCGGCGACGGCGCTGGCCGGCACTTTCGGGTTCGAGCATCTGCCCGGCCTGGTGAATCCCAAGCAAGTGACGCTGGTCAGCCTGGCGCTCGGCGCACTGCTGGCGCTCGTGATCGGGCTGGCCTGGCTGCGCCCGCGTGCCACGGCACCGCTGGAGGAAGGGCGGCGGCTCATGGACTCTGTCGGCTGGGCGGCGATCTTGCCGCAAATGCTGGCTAGCCTCGGTGCTGTTTTCGCGCTGGCCGGGGTGGGAGACGTGGTCGGGCAATTGATATCGAGCATCATCCCCGAGGGCAGCCTGATCGCCGCAGTCGTGGCCTTTGCGCTTGGCATGGCGTTGTTCACGATGGTCATGGGCAACGCCTTTGCCGCTTTCCCGGTGATGGCTGCGGCAATCGCAGTGCCGCTGCTGATCCGGCAATATGGCGGCGACCCTGCGGTAATCTGCGCGATTGGGATGCTGGCCGGCTTTTGCGGCACGCTGATGACGCCGATGGCGGCCAATTTCAACATTGTGCCAGCCGCGCTGCTTGAGCTGAAAGACCGCAATGCCGTGGTCTGGGCGCAGGTTGGGACGGCGCTGCCGCTGCTCGCGGTCAATACCCTGTTTATCTGGTGGTTTGCCTTTTGATGACCAAACTTACAGCCGATCATGCCGCGCGCTTCATGGTGCTCACCACTGGGCACCTGACCCGCGAGTTTCCGCACAAGCTTGATCACGTGCTGGACGGGCCGGAAGACGCCCGCACCCCGCGCGACCTGCACCCGATCTTCTTCGGCAGCTTCGACTGGCATTCCTGCGTCCACGGTTGGTGGCAGGTGCTGCGCCTGGCCCGGCTCTATCCCGACCTGCCCGAGGCAGAGCGGGTCTGGGCATTGGCCGATGAGATGCTGACGGCTGAGAATTTCGCGATTGAGACGGCCTATCTTGCCCGGCCATCGGCGCGCGGTTTCGAGCGGCCTTATGGCTGGGCCTGGGCTCTGGCGCTGCATGCCGAGATGGTCAGGCACGATCGCCGTTGGGCAGGTCACGCTGACGCTTTCGCCGCGGCCTTTGCCTGCCGGTTTCGCTATTTCCTGCCGATCCAGACCTATCCGATCCGCGTCGGCACGCATTATTCCTCGGCCTTCGCGCTCACCCTGGCGCGCGACTGGGCGCTTGCGCACGATCCTGCGCTGGCTAGCCTGATCGATGCCAAGGCCCGCGACTGGTTCGTGAACGATGTCGATTGCCAAGCTTGGGAGCCGGGTGGGGACGAGTTCCTGTCCTCTGCGCTGACTGAGGCCCTGCTGATGACCCGGGTGCTCGGCGAGGACTTTGGCGCCTGGTTCGACCGCTTCTTGCCGCGCGCTGCACATGGCCAGCCTGCCACTCTATTCAATCCCGCCACCGTATCGGACCGCAGCGATGGCAAGATTGCCCACCTTGACGGGCTAAACCTCAGCCGGGCCTGGTGCTGGCGCGGGATCGCGGCGGCACTACCGGCTGACCACGCGGTTTGCGGGCCTGCGCTCACCACCGCCAAAACCCACCTTGATACTGCTCTGCCACACCTTGGCGATGACTACATGGGAGAGCATTGGCTGGCGACTTTCGCGGTACTTGCGCTGGAAGCATAGACTGGGTGGAGCGCTAGCGCCCGATTATATCATACGATTATATCGCACCTCCCTCTTGCGCGATGGGCGGGCGGGCGCATAGGTTGCTCTACTTGTGCCGCTATCGGTGCACTCCGTTTCGAGCCCAAGTGAAGATGACCAGCAGAATCCTGATTGCCGATGACCATCCGGTCTTTCGTGATGGCATGTGCCGCCTGGTTGCGGCCGCGTTCCCCGATGCCGATCTTCTGGAAGCCGGCACTGTCGAAGAAGTGTTTGAAGTTGCTTCGGTTGGTGCACCACCCGATGTATTCGTTCTCGACCTGCTTTTCCCGGGCATGAATCCGCCGGAAACCCTGCCCCAGCTGCGCAAGCTCTTTCCCACTTCCAGCCTGATCGTCGTTTCGATGCTTGATGACGATCCGACCATCCGCCGTATATCCGGTCTGGGTATCGACGGTTATATCGCCAAGTCCATCCCGGGACCCGATATGGTCGAAGCTATCCGCAAAGTTGCAACCGGGGAGTTTGTGATCGCCCGCCCTCAATCGGGCGATCCGGTGATTCCCGGTGGTGCTGCGGGCGGGGCCATGCTCAGCCTGACTCAGCGCCAGCGAGAGATTTTGGCCCTGATCGGCGACGGCTGCTCAAACAAGGCGATTGGGCGCCAGCTCAATCTCTCGCCCTTCACGGTTCGCAATCACATCTCGCTGCTGTTTCGCGTGCTGGGTGCCGCAAGCCGTGCAGACCTGGCCGAGCTGGCGCGCCGCCAAGCTGCGGATTGAGGGCCCTAGTTCCTGATTGCCAGCAAGGTGGAGCGGAGTTCTGCGGGGCGCAACGGCTTGCGCAAAACCGGGATCCTCGGATCGGCGATCTCGTCCGCGGTGTGGCGGCCATCGTGGCCAGTAATCACAATAGCCGGGATCTCCTTGCCGGCAATTGAACGCAATGAGGCGATCACATCTGCGCCGGTGGTCCCGCCGCCCAGGTCAAAATCGGTAATGATCACGTCGCAATCCTGGCGATAGGCAGGCAAGCCAAGGAACGTTTCCACTTCGCACTGCCACGACCGCAGTAGCTGTGCCGTTGCGACGAGGACATCTTCGTCGTCTTCGACGAGGATTACCCGGAGGCCAACCAGCGGCGACCAGTCCTGGACCGGACGGGGTATCTGCGATGTGCTCTCGATTAGCGCGGCTGCCCGGGGCAGGCCATGAATCGCAAAACAGCTGCCGCGCCCGACCTCCGACCGGACCGTGACAGACAGCTGCATCAGCCGCGCCATGCGGGCCACGATGGACAGACCGAGACCCGCGCCCTGGGTATCGCGATCGCCGCGCTGCCGGATTTGCACGAATTCCTCAAACACCTTGCGGTGATTTTCGGGGGCGATGCCAACCCCCTGATCCCAGACTTCAATCGATATAGTGTTCCCGCGTGGGCGGCAGCCGATCAGGACTGCGCGGCCCGGTGCGAACTTCAGCGCATTGGACAAGAGGTTCTGCACCATCGTGGTCAGCAAGGTGCGATCCGCAATGACCGCTGCGTCGCAGTCCACCATTCGCAGGTCTGTCCCGCTCCATTCGGCTTGCTGAAGGTTCTGCAGCACCAGTTCTTCAAGCAATTCGCCAAGGCGCACCACTTCATAGGCCGGCTTGACCGAGCCGCTGTCGAGGGTCGAAAGATCAAGCAGAGAGCGGAACAGGCGGGCCACGCTTTGGAGCGATCGATCGATCCGATCGACGATTTCGCGCTGGGCGGGCTTTAGACCACTCTGCTCCAGGCTGACGATCAGCAGGCTCATGGCGTGGATTGGCTGACGCAGATCGTGGCTGGCCTGGGCCAGCATCCGCGATTTGGCCAGATTGGCGGCTTCGGCTTCGGCCCGAGCAGCGTCGATGCGGTTCAGCAGCCAGCGGGCATAGGCCGGGATCGCGACAATCAGCAGCAGGATCGTCAGCGCGAAGAAGGGCGTCTGATCGGTCCAGGGGATGATGGCGAAGACCGTGGCGCTGACGAGCAGCGTGACCCCGGTGGCGATCAGCAGGTAGGTCGTGCCGAAGCGGAGCCCATATCCCAGGGTGACCCAGACCACGACCATGAACAATGGCATCAGCGTCAGCGGTTCGAAGACGATGCTGAAGCCCAACGACACCGAATCGAGCACAATCGCCAGTATGCGGCGAAATGGATAGTGCCCGGGCCAGCGCCGGGTTGCCAGGTTAAGCGCCAACGCAGCCGGCGTGTAGAATGCGAAGTAGCCGAGCACCATGACCGCGCCCGGCGAGATCGAGAAGGCGGGCGTGAAGCTCGAATTGATGACGAAGACATAGAGCGAAATCACCACCAGGATCACCAGCCGGTGGCGAGTCTGGTTAAGCTCGCTGGCTTCCTCCTCGGCGGACGTGCCGGGTTGCCGGTGAAACAGGTCGGCCAGGACGGAGCGCATCATCGCACGGGTTTAGCGCATCGTTGCGTTGCCCGACAGCCCGTCTGCCTGCAACGCAAAAGATGTAGATGTACCAGTACATTGGCTTCGTGGCGCGGGCGTCACGAGCAGGGCTATGATCCCATTGGGTCGATTTATCTTGCCGCCACCAGCTTGGCGCGGAGCAGGGGTAATGAGCGTGGGGCAATCGACGATGCAGTGGGTGAACCGGTTTTTTGCGGTTTTCGCGATTGTCATTATGCAACTTGCGGTTGCGTCACCCGCCCATGCCGTTGGCAACCCCTCAACTTATCCTGGTTGCGCTAACCGCAGTGTAACGGTTGCGTGGGGTGGCACGGTTAACGTCAACCTGACGACCTGTCACTTCTTTGGGCTTGGCTTAGTGTCGACTGCGCCAACCCACGGAACCGCAACACCCGGCGATCCCGCGCCAATTGATACGTATAACTACAATCACAACGGCACCTCGGGAACCACCGATACCTTCGTGGTTCTCGACGACAACAGTGACTTCATCACTGTAACCGTCACCATTATGCCTCCGTCATCCCCGATCACGGTAACGCCGAATTCACTTCCGGCGATGACGGCAGGCACTTCGTTTTCGCAGACGCTGACATCGTCGGGTGGCCTTGCGCCCTATACTTACACTCTGCAGAGCGGAACGCTGCCGACGGGCTTGACCTTGAGTAGCGGCGGTTTGATCAGCGGAACGCCAACAGAACGTGGCGGTTATGGCTTTACGGTTCGTTCCACCGATGCGACCTCGCCGACTGCGCAATTTGTCGACAAGGGCTATTCGGGCACCGTTGCGCCTGGTGCGCTGAGCCTTTCGCCTGTCAGTGCGACGGCAATTCAGGGCGTTGCGTTCAACCAGGCTTTGGCTGGTGCCGGTGGCGTATCGCCTTACACTTTCCTGCTCGAAACGGGCTCTTTGCCAAGTGGCATTACTCTGTCTGGTGCTGGCGTTTTGAGTGGTACGACTTTTGCCGCACCGGGTAACTATCCTGTCACCATTCGTGTAACGGATTCGAGCACGGGCGTCGGATCCCACTTCGAGCTTGAGAGTTTCACCCTAACTGTCAGCCCGCCGCCATCGGTCTCGATCGCGGTTTCGCCAGCGTCGGTCAGTGAAGACGGTGCTACCAACCTGACCTACACGGTCACCCGCAGCCTCAATCTGTCCTCGCCCACTCTCGTCAGCCTGACCCAGGGCGGCACCGCCACCTCAGGCGTTGATTTCACGGGCGCTCCGGCAACTATCAACATCCCCGCTGGGGCAACGACCGCCACCTTTACCATCGACCCGTCCGTCGACGGAACGGTTGAGAACAATGAGACGGTTACTTTCACCGTTGTTGCCGGGACCGGATACACCGTCGGTGCACCATCGACTGCGACCGGCACCATCCTCAATGACGATGTGCCCGCAGTAACGGTCAGTGTCTCGCCAGCGGCTGTGGCCGAGGATGGTGCGCCGAACCTGATCTATACGTTCACGCTCAACCAGGCCAATCCGGGGAGCGCGACCTCGATCAATTACACGATCGGCGGCACGGCGGCCAACGGCACGGACTATGCGGCGATCGCCTCGCCGTTGGTGATCCCTGCCGGCAATACGACCGGAACAGTCACGGTCAACCCGACAGCCGACACGAATATCGAAGCCGATGAGACCGTGACGCTGACCCTGGCTGCCGGCTCGGGCTATACGGTTGGTGTTCCCAACGCCGCGACGGGCACGATCCTAAACGACGATCTGCCCAATCTGGTTATCAACGATGTGACCGTGAATGAAGGCAATGCGGGCATCACCAACGCCACCTTCACGGTCAGCCTGTCGGCTCCGGCCGGCCCGGGCGGGGTGACGTTCAACATTACCACAGCCAATGGCTCGGCCACGGCTGGCAGCGACTACGTTGCCCAGTCGCTGACTGCACAGACCATCCCCGCTGGCAGCAGCACTTATGTCTTCACGGTCCTGCTCAACGGGGATCTGTTGAATGAGCCGAGCGAGACCTTCTTCGTCAACGTGACCGGCGTGATCAACGCTGTGGTTGTCGATGGCCAGGGGGTCGGCACGATCGGCAATGACGATCCAGTCCCGAGCCTGTCGATCAACGACGTAACGGTGGTGGAAGGCAATGCGGGGACGGTCAACGCAGTGTTCACCGTGACACTGAACGCGGCGAGCGGGCAAACCGTGGCTGTGAACTTTGCCACGGCTGACGGCACGGCGACCCAGCCAGCCGATTATACCAGCACCGCCGGCACGCTTACGTTTACGTCGGGACAAACCACTCGGACAATCACCGTGCCGGTGATCGGGGAAACCGTTCCCGAGGCGAACGAAACCTTCTTCGTCAACATCAGCGGCGCGACCAACGCCACACTCTCTGACAACCAAGGTCTAGGCACGGTCACCAACGATGACGTGCCGGTAACGATGGGTCCGGCAACGCTGCCGAATGGTGCGGTTGCGACGGCATACAGTCAGACCGTTTCGGCAGCGGGTGGGACCGGGCCTTACACATATGCGGTTAGCGCAGGGGTTCTGCCTACTGGTTTGACGCTTTCGAGCGGAGGGTTGCTGTCAGGTACGCCGACGGCGGGAGGGACCTTCAGCTTTACCATCACGGGCACTGACTCGTCGTCGTTCCCAGGCCCGTTCTCCGGAAGTCAGGCTTATACCGTCAACATCGCGGCACCGACAATTGCTTTGCCCGCAACCTCGCTGGCGGGCGGGTTGATCGGTTCGGCCTATTCAGCGAGCATTACGCCGGCGTCGGGTGGGACTTCGCCTTATACCTATGCAGTGACTGCTGGTGCATTGCCGGGCGGACTGACGCTGAACCCTTCGAGCGGCGCCATCACCGGTACACCATCGGCGCTGGGCACCTTCAACTTTACGATAGCCGTAACCGACAGCAGCACGGGGACCGGACCCTATACGGCGAGCCAGGCCTACTCGATCCAGGTGATCGACGTGGCTCCGGTTCCGGCCAGCTCCACTTTGACAGTTGCGTACAATGCGGCGGCCACCAACGTACCGCTGTTGATCACCGGTGGCACGGCAACCAGCGTGGCGATTGGGACTGCGCCTTTGCGCGGGACGGTTGTGGTGAGCGGGACGACGATTACGTATCAGCCGAACGCGGGCTATGCGGGTTCGGACAGCTTTACTTATACGGCGAGCAACAGCGGCGGTACTTCGGCTCCGGCGACGGTGACGGTGACGGTGCAGGATCCGGTTATCACGATCACGCCCACTGGCGGGTTTAACGCGACGGTGGCGGCGCCTTATACGCAGACCTTCACCTTCAACGGCGGTGCGCAGCCGTGGAGCGGTTATCAGGTGACGAACCTGCCGGCGGGTTTGGCGGTGACGGGGACGAGCGCCAACACGGTGACGGTGTCGGGGACGCCGACCCAGGCGGGGACGTTCAACCTCAACGTCTCGGCGACCGACAGCAGCACGGGTAACGGGCCCTTTGTCGTGGGTCAGGCCTTTGCGTTGAGCGTGGCGGCCCCGACCCTGTCGCTGAGCCCGGCAGCGGGGACGTTCAATGCGCCCTATGCGGCTGCTTTCAGCCGGAGCTTCACGGCCAGCGGCGGGGTTGGTCCCTATAGCTATGCGCTGAGCGGTACGCTGCCGGCGGGGCTGAGCTTTGCGGGCGGCACGCTTTCGGGCACGCCGACGGTGGCGGGCAGCTTCCCGATCACGGTGACCGCGACCGATACCGGCTCGACCGGCACGGGAGCGCCGTTTGCGGTGGCGCAGAACTACACGATCGATGTGGCCCCGCCGACGATTGCGATTGCGCCCGGGATCCTGCCGAGCCCGGTGCTGGGCAGCCCCTATAGCCAGACGGTAACCGCCAGTGGCGGGATCGGACCCTATACCTATGCGGTGACCGCAGGGAGCCTGCCGAGCGGGATCACGCTGAGCGGCACGACCCTGTCGGGGACCTCAAGTCAGGTCGGCACGTTCAACTTTACGATCACGGCGACCGATGGCGGCGGGTTTACCGGCGCCCGGGCCTACACGATCGTGATCGGCGCCCCCACGCTGAGCATGACCCCGGCGGCCGGGGCGCTGAACGGGGCCTATGGCCAGAGCTTCAGCCAGGCCTTCACGGCAGCGGGCGGGACCGGCAACTTCAGCTACGGCCTGAGCGCCGGTGCGCTGCCGGCGGGTCTGACCTTGAACAGCAGCGGAACGCTGTCGGGTACGCCGATGGTGGCGGGCCTGTTCAACTTCACGGTCCGGGCGACCGACCTGTCGGCCTCCGGGACGGGTGCGCCGTTCAGCGTGGCCCAGGCCTATGCGCTGACCATCGCGGCGCCGACCATCGCGCTCAGCCCGGCCAGCCTGGCGAACCCGGTGCTGGCGACGCCTTATAGCCAGGCGGTGACCGCCAGCGGCGGGGTCGGGCCTTATACCTATGCGCTGACCGCCGGCAGCCTGCCAGGCGGGCTTACGCTGGGCAGCAGCGGGACCCTGTCGGGCACGACCAGCCAGGTTGGCACGTTCAACTTTACGGTTACGGCCACCGATGCGGGCGGGTTTACCGGCGCCCAGGCCTATACGCTGACCGTTGCCGCTCCGGTGCTGACCATGACCCCGGGGGCGGGCACACTGACCGCACCCTATGCCGCGCCGTTTAGCCAGAGCTTTGCGGCTGCCGGGGGTACGGGCAGCTATGGCTACACCCTGACCGGGTCGCTGCCGGCCGGGCTCAGCTTCAGCAATGGCACGATCAGCGGCACGGCGACGGTGCCAGGCAACTACCCGATCACCATTACGGCCACTGACCAGCTCGCTACGGGCGTGGGCGCGCCGTTCAGCATTGCGCAGAACTACACGATCAGCGTTCCGGTCCCGGCCGTGACGATCACCCCGGCGAGCCTGCCCAACCCGGTGGCCGGGGCCACCTACAGCCAGACGATCACCGCCAGCGGCGGGGCGGGTACCACCAGCTTTGCGGTGACCGCCGGGTCCTTGCCGGGCGGGCTGTCGCTCAGCGCGGGCGGGACCCTGGCCGGCACGGCCAGCCAGGTTGGCGCGTTCAGCTTTACGGTGACGGCGACCGACGCGTTCGGCCAGACCGGCACCCGGAACTATACCCTGACCGTGGCCGCACCGACCCTGGCCATGACCCCGGCACCGGGCACGCTCAATGCGCCCTATGCCCAGAGCTTCAGCCAGAGCTTTGCAGCCAGCGGGGGCTCGGGCAGCTTCAGCTACGTGCTGAGCGGCACCCTGCCGGCCGGGATGAGCTTTGCGGGCAGCACGCTCAGCGGCACGCCGACCGTGCCGGGTTCCTACCCGATCACCGTGACGGCCACCGATACGGTGCTGACCGGTGTGGGCGCACCGTTCCTGATCACCCAGAACTACACGATCGACGTTCCGGCGCCGGTCATCACGGTCAGCCCGGCGAGCTTGCCGAACCCGGTGATCGGCACGGCCTATAGCCAGGCCCTCGCGGCGACCGGCGGGGCGGGCACCACCACCCTGGCGATAACGGCCGGCAGCCTGCCGAGCGGGTTGAGCCTGAGCGGTTCGTCCATTGCCGGGACAACCTATCAGGTTGGCACGTTCGCCTTCACCGTGACCGCGACCGACGGTAACGGCCAGACCGGCAGCCGGGCCTATACCATCACGGTTGCCGCTCCGGTGCTGACCATGACCCCGGCTGCGGGCACACTGACCGTGCCTTATGCCCAGGCCTACAGCCAGGCCTTTACCGCGAGCGGTGGCAGCGGGACCTTTGCTTATCGCCTGACCGGCGCGCTGCCGGCCGGCCTCAGCTTTGCCGGCGGCACGATCAGCGGCACGCCAACCGCACCGGGCTCCTACCCGATCACGGTGACCGCGACCGACCAGACCGTGACAGGCATCGGCGCACCGTTCTCGATTGCGCAGACCTACACACTCAACGTGCTGGCACCGACCATTGCGATCACGCCGGCCAGCCTGCCGGGCGCAAGCGTGGGCACGCCGTTCAGCCAGGCACTGACGGCCAGCGGCGGGGCGGGGACCACCAGCCTGGCGATCACGGCGGGCAACCTGCCGGCCGGCCTGACCCTGAGCGGCGGGACCATTGCCGGCACGCCGACCCAGGCGGGCACGTTCAACCTGACCGTGACCGCCACTGACGCCAATGGCCAGACCGGTACGCGGGCCTATACGCTGAGCGTTGCCGCCCCGGCCCTGGCGCTCAGCCCGGCCTCGGGCGCGCTGGCGATCACCTATGCCCAGCCCTTTACCCGCAGCTTTGCGGCGAGCGGGGGGACCGGGCCCTATACTTATGCGCTGACCGGTACGCTGCCGGCCGGACTGGCGTTCAACGCGGCCACGGCCACGGTTGCGGGTACGCCGACGGTCTCGGGCAACTTCAGCTTTACCGTGACCGCGACCGACACCGGCTCGACCGGGGCGGGCGCACCGTTCACGGTGAGCGGGAACTACACCCTGGCGATTGCGGCTCCGACCATCACGGTCACCCCGGCCAGCCTGCCGGGCGGCACTGCGGGCCAGGCCTACTCGGTCAGCCTGGCGGGCGCCGGGGCAGTGGCACCCTACAGCTTCAGCCTGGCGAGCGGCACGCTGCCAGCCGGGGTGACGCTGTCGGCCAGCGGCCAGCTGGCGGGTACGCCGACCGCTTCGGGCACCTTCCCGATCGGGGTCCTGGTGCGCGATGCCAATGGCCAGCAGGCCACGGTCAACCTCAGCCTGACAGTGGCCGTGCCGACCCTGACGGTCACTCCGGCGAGCCTGCCGGGAGCACTGTTCGGGATCGCCTACAACCAGCCGCTGACGGTCAGCGGGGGACAGGCGCCCTACAGCTTCGCGGTCAGCTCGGGCGCGCTGCCTGCGGGGGTCACGCTCAATGCCACCACCGGCCTCATCAGCGGCGCCCCGACCGCGGCCGGAGCCTTCCCGTTCGCGGTGACCGTGCGTGACAGCACGGGCGGGACGGCCGCGACGGTGACGGTCAACTACACCCTGCAGGTGCAGGAGCGGCCCAACCCCGCGAACGATCCGGAAGTGCGCGGGCTGGTTCAGGCTCAGGCCGAGGCGGCCAAGCGGTTCGCCACGACCCAGATCAACAACTTCCAGCAGCGGCTCGAACGCCTCCACCAGGGCGGCGGCGAGGGCGGCAGTGACGACAACCGCATCTCGGTGACCAACTCGGTGCGGATCACCACGCCCGATGTCTGCCGCGATGCGCTGGTCATGGCCAACTCGGCGCGCTGCGCGCAGCAGCGCAATGCGCTCTCGCAGCTCTCCGGGCTGGGTGGCTACAATGAAGCCACGGTCTCCGGTTCGGGAGTTGGCAGCGGGGTGGCGGGCATTGCCGGCACCGGCACTGCCATCGGCAGTGGCAGCACCGCTGGCGCAGCATCAGCCACCGGCGAGGCCCGCGCGGCCGCTGGCGGCACGGGCTCGGCCACCGGCAGCTGGGGCATCTGGACCGCTGGCCTGATCCGGTTCGGCGATCAGGAAGCCGGCGCGGGCCGTGCGTCCTACGAGTTCGAGTCCGAAGGCGTGACGATCGGGGCCGATTACCGGTTCAGCCCGAACTTCGCGGCGGGTCTGGGCATCGGGTTCGGACGCGACACGGTCGATATCGGCAGCAACGGCTCGCGCAGCCGGGGCGAGGCGCAGACGGTCGCGGCCTATGCCAGCTTCCTGCCCGGCGGCAGCGTGTTCATCGATGGTCTGATCGGCTACCAGTGGCTGGACTTCGACCTCAGGCGCTATGTCACCTCGACCGGCCGCCTGATCGACTCCAAGCGCACGGGTTACCAGTGGTTCGGCTCGGTCAGCCTGGGGGCGGACCTGGCCACCGGCCAGTGGCAGATCACGCCCTATGCCCGGCTCGACCTGTCGCGCGCGCGGCTGAATGGCTATGCCGAAAGCACCGGCTCGGTGTTCGATCTGACGTTCCTTGACCAGAACGTGGACTCCACCACGCTGGGGCTGGGTACGCGGATCCGCTACACCCATGACCTGGGCTGGGGCCGGCTCTATCCGGAACTGCGCGGTGAGTACCAATGGCAGCTCGATCGCAACGGTGACATCCTCGTCACCTACGCCGACCGCCTCGCCGGACCCTACTCCGCCATCCGCCTCGCCGCGCTCGACCGCGACGAACTAACCCTCGGCGGAAAGCTCGACCTCGAACTCAACTCAGGATGGCTGTTCGGCCTCGAATACATCGGCAGGTTCGCATCACAAGCCGGCTCCGACAGCACCATCAAAATCGTCATCAGCCACCAGTTCTGAGCAAACCCGTAAGAGCTGAAGAAACTGAAACGGCGGGAGCATAAACTCCCGCCGTTCTTGCTCTGGCCAAGGCGATCAATCGTTTGTAGCCTGCCGGCCTAAGCGATAGTTCGGGGGCAGCACGATGGCAGAGTTCTGGGCGAGTTTCGCCGGTCAGGTAGTCATGGCCCTCCTGCTATTGGCAGTGATCGGTGTGATGACCTGGCGTACCACGACCCGGACGGCGCATCCCGCGCACGATGGATCCGCCAAGGATGTCTACCTCGCAAGCGGCGGCCTGAAGTGGCTCTATGTTGCAGGCGCGATCACGCTGACCAACCTATCGACTGAGCAGTTGGTCGGCATGAATGGGAACCAGATGCTGCTGCTGGCGTGGTGGGAGTTGGCGGGCTTCATTGGCCTGCTGATCCTCGCCTTCGTTTTCGTTCCAGTCTATTATCGCACCGGCTGCACAACGGTGACTGAACTGCTCGAGCAGCGCTATGATGGGGGTTCGATCCGGACCCTAATCTCGGCACTGTTCCTGATCGGCAATATTCTGATCTACCTTCCGGCGGCGCTTTACTCGGGCTCGTTGTTCCTGAAGTCGATGTTCGCGGTTGATTGGCCGCTGTGGTACTTTGCAGCGCCCATGGCGATTGTGGCTGCCATCTACACCATCATGGGTGGGCTTCGGGCTGTGGCGGTGATGGACACCTATTCCGGCATTGGGGTGCTGGCGATCGCCATGCTCGTGGTGATCCTGGCATTGAACGCGATCGATTGGGATTTCTCCGGGATTCCCCACGAGCGCCTGACCATGGTTGGCGATGCGGATTCGCCGATCCCGTTCCATACGCTGTTCACTGGCATGCTGTTCATCCAGATTTTTTACTGGTCCACCAACCAGAATATCACCCAGAAGGCGATGACTGCGCCGACCGTTCGCGAGGCTCAGAAAGGCGTGCTGGCCGCCGCAGCGGTGCGGATCATGATCATTCCGGCAATCGTCGTGATCCCCGGTGTGGTGGGTTACAAGCTGTTCGGCGATGTCGACGATGCGGCCTATGGCCAGGTCGTCGCAGCCGTGCTGCCGCAGTGGCTTTCGGGTGCCTTCGCGGCCATGATGGCGGCGGCGGTGATCGCGCACACCGCCGCCATCCTTAACAGTTCGGTTGCGCTCTATGCGGTGGATTTTCACACCAAGTTTGTCGCTCCGGTGACTAACCACTGGAAGTTGGCGAGCGTGGTCTCCGTGGTGCTGACCGTTACCTCAATTCTGATGGTGCCGGTGTTCCAGAATGCCAAGTCCATCATCAATCTGTTGCAGCAGCTTAACGGGCTGTCCTCGATGCCGATCCTCTCGGCCTTCATCGTCGCACTGTTGTTCCGGGGCGTGGCGGCGCGTGCAGCGATTGCCGGAGTGGTCTGGGGCGTCGGCCTCTATGCAGGTTACACTTTCGCTTGGCAGCCGGCCGGTTTGATCGGTATGCATTACATCGATTTCATGGTGGTGACGCTTGCGACCTCAGTCCTGTTCGCGCTTGGCTTTAACCGGGTCGTGCTGGGCCGGAGGGCCCGGTTCACGGGATGGCGCGGTATTGCCGAGGCGAAGGCCTAGTCTTGGAGGATGGCCACTCCGGCGGGTGGCAAGG
The DNA here is from genome assembly GCA_044238415.1 of Novosphingobium sp. Classification (GTDB taxonomy): domain Bacteria; phylum Pseudomonadota; class Alphaproteobacteria; order Sphingomonadales; family Sphingomonadaceae; genus Novosphingobium. The sequence continues at coordinate 392 of JBIIDJ010000027.1, read as the reverse complement.
TTGGGGTACCCAGGATCAGTCGTTCACAAAGATCGTTCGGTAGCCGAATAGGATGGGCGGCGTAGTTAAAGAAATATCGGCGGTCTCCCACGCGCCGCATCCGCAATCCCTCGGGTAGATCGAGTTGCGGCAAATCGGCATCGCGCGCGGCGCGGCCCAGCACCTCGCGGGCCAAATCTGGTTCCGGCCATGCGGTTAGATAGCGGAGATTTCCGTGCTTAAAGAGTGCCGGCGTACCATCATCGGCAGAAAGTTCAACTTGACTTGAGCTTTCCAGGTCTTCACGCCAGTGGCTGATTTCCCAGCCCTGACCCGGATGGACCAGTCCGGGCGGCAGGCTTTCGACCCGGACAACTTTGCCAGGGAACAGCGCCTGAAGCGGACCGGGCGGC
>JBIIDJ010000100.1:0-8620 GCA_044238415.1 Novosphingobium sp. | reverse complement strand
CTCCGGGCTGGGTTCCGCTTGGTCGGTCAGATCAAGCTCCGCCTGGCCAGCGCGGTGCAGCAATTCGTCAGGTGCGAGCCCGGCATAGGGGTCCTCGGGTGCGGCGCGGGCCATGTCGACGGCGCGGGCAGCCAGCTCAGCAAGTGCAGCGTCCGACAAATCGCTCGAACCGATCGAGGCCGAGCGGCTGCCGACAAAGACGCGCAGGTCCAGGTGCTCGCTTTCGCTGCGCTCAATATCCTCCAGCTGGCCCAGCCGGACCTGGACCGCTTCAGACGATGAGCCGGAATAGATCGCATCGGCTGCGTCGGCCCCGGCCTTGCGGGCAAGGTCGATCAGCGCAGCAGCGCGTTCCTGGGCAGCGGTGGGGGTCAGCATGGATCAGGTCACTCCGGAAACGGAGTGGCCGATCTAGGGATTCGCGCTGAGAAGGGCAATCAGCCGAAGGCGAAGGCCAGGAATTTGAAGAGGCAGGTCACGACCAACGGCAGGCTGATCGCCATGATCCACAGCCACATCCGGTCACGCCGATAATAGGGCGCAAGGGCCGGATCGGCAGCCTGAAGATCGGACAGCCGGTTCCAGCGGCGCTCAAAGCTGCGGCAGGCCGGGATGATCGCCGCCACCAGCACGACCAAGGCGAAATAGGGCAGCATCGAGCCGCTTTTAGTGTTCAGCGCACTGATCGTAGCGAAAATCTGAAGGCCGGTATAGACCAGCAGGGCATAGGCAATGTGGTCGCTCATCCGCTTGCGCCAGTCGAGCGGCTTGACCGCTGAATGCTGGGCTTCAGTCGCCCGGTGCCATACCTTGGCCATTGGCTATCCCCTTTAAGTCATCCCCAGTGCCGGAGCGTTCTTCCGACGCCATCCAGCCGGACGGAGTAAAACACCGAAGTACGGTGCGATCAACCCTCGTTTACCATTCATTCCGCAATGGGTGCCCGCAGGGCCATGCATGAAACCTGCCAAATGCAGTCATGGCCGCTTGCCGAGCGGACCGGCGCCGCCTAAACGGACACTCGCAATGACTGACAGTGCAACGCTTTCTTCCACTGGCTCCGCGCCGGCAGTCCAGCCGCAGGGCGGGCTTGAGGTGATTTCAATCGCTAAGTCATATGACAAGCGGGCCGTGCTGACGGACATTTCGTTATCGGTTGCCAAGGGCGAGGTCCTGGGCCTGCTGGGTCCGAACGGCGCGGGCAAGACCACCTGTTTCTATTCGATCATGGGTCTGGTCCGCCCCGATTCGGGCCGCATCCTGATGGACGGGGTCGATGTGACCAACCTGCCGATGTATCGCCGGGCGATTCTGGGCCTGGGGTACCTGCCGCAGGAAACCAGCATCTTTCGCGGCATGACCGTGGAGCAAAACATCAACTGCGTGCTCGAACTGGTCGAGCCCGATCCTGCCGTTCGCGCGGAAGAGCTCGAGCGGCTGCTGGGCGAATTCGGGCTGACCCGGCTGCGCGAAAGTCCGGCCATGGCGTTGTCCGGGGGTGAGCGGCGCCGGGCGGAAATTGCCCGGGCGCTGGCGGCCAAGCCTTCGATCATGCTGCTGGACGAGCCCTTTGCCGGAATCGATCCGCTGTCGATCAGCGACATCCGCGATCTGGTGAAGGACCTCAAGCGGCGCGGAATCGGAGTGTTGATTACCGATCACAACGTGCGCGAAACCCTGGATATCTGTGACAAGGGCTGCATCATCTATGGCGGCCAGGTGCTGTTTGCCGGCACGCCTGAAGCCATGGTGGCGGACGAAAACGTCCGCCGGCTCTACTTGGGCGAGGGCTTCACGCTCTAGGCTGAAAATTCATGGCGCTCGGTCCCCGCCTCGATCTTCGGCAATCGCAATCACTGGTGATGACGCCGCAATTGCAGCAAGCGATCAAGCTGCTGGCGCTGTCAAACCTGGAGATTGAGGCCTTCATCGGCGAGGCGCTGGAAAGCAATCCCCTGCTCGAGATCGGTGAGGCTGCACCCGGCGAAGCCGCACCGCCCCAGCCGGAGGACATCCGTCGGACCACTTTGGAAAGTTCGCCGGTCGATCAACTGGTCAGCGAAGGACGGGCTGCGGACGACCGCCCGCTCGATATCGATACGGCAGCGCTGGACCGCGACCGCGACACCGGCGACGGTGAATGGGGATCTTCGCTGCGGGTCGGCCCGATGGGCGAGGCCGGCCCGGACATCGACGAGCATGGCGAGGGCGACAAGGACCTCGCCACGCACCTCCATGACCAGCTTGGTGCTCAGACCCGCGATCCCAGGCTGGCTTTCATCGCGCGCTTCCTGATCGACCAGCTTGATGAGGCCGGGTATCTCACCGTGTTGCCGCGCGATGTGGCAAACGAACTGGGAGTTGCCCTGGCCGAAGTCGAGGCGGCGCTGGCGCTGGTCCAGTCACTCGATCCGACCGGCGTCGGGGCGCGCAATCTTTCGGAATGCCTGGCGCTGCAAGCCATTGAGGCTGATCGTCATGATCCCTGCATGGCCCGTCTGCTGGAGAATCTTGACCTGCTGGCCCGCGGCGAGATCCCCCGGCTCAAGCGGATGTGCGGGGTGGATGACGAGGACTTTGCCGAAATGCTGGCCGAGCTGCGCAGTTACGACCCCAAACCGGGCCTGCGCTTCAACAAGGGTGGCGGCGATCCGGTGGTGCCAGATATCCTGCTGGTGCCGCGCGCCGACGGAGGCTGGGACGTATCGCTCAATCAGGCCACCCTGCCCCGCCTGATCGTCAACCGCAGCTATTATGTCGAAATGCGGGGTGCCTGCGATGACAAGGCCTCGCGCGGCTGGCTGTCCGACAAATTGGCCGATGCCAACTGGCTGCTGAAGGCGCTCGACCAGCGGCAGAAAACGATCCTGAAAGTGGCGAGCGAGATCGTGACACAACAGGATGGCTTCTTCCGCCACGGCGTATCACACCTGAGGCCGCTGACGCTGCGGGCCGTGGCCGAAACAATCGGCATGCACGAATCGACCGTCAGCCGGGTCACGTCCAACAAGTACTTGCACTGCCCGCGTGGCACGTTTGAGCTCAAGTACTTCTTCACTTCTGGCGTCGGGGCAGTGGATGGCGAGGGCGGTGCTTCGGCCGAAGCAGTCAAGGCAGCGATCAAGGCACTGATCGATGCCGAGGATCCGAAGGCGATCCTGTCCGACGACACTCTGGTCGATCTGCTGAAGGCCAAGGGCTTCGATCTGGCCCGCCGGACAGTTGCCAAGTACCGGGAGGCGATCGGCCTCGGTTCCTCGGTGCAGCGGCGCCGGCAGAAAGCACTGGCAGGAATTCGCTGAAGAACCAAAGCTAACTGCCCTTGGTCGATTGATGCTGGTTCTTGCTGGCTGGCTGACTAGGGTGCCGCCCAGATCAAGGGAGAGTTCAAACATGAAGCTTCGTCTGCTGGCCGCCGCTGCGCTTGCCACCGTTCTCGCCAGCCCCGCGCTGGCCCAGGCCCAGGAATATCGGGTACTGATACAGAACCGCGACATCGGCCACTTCAAGGTCGATCGCCAGGGACAGACGATCGCGGTCGATTACGATTTCAAGCAGAACGGCCGCGGGCCGACTATCAAGGAAAACGTGACGCTCGACAAGGACGGCGCGCCCGCCAGCTGGACAATCACCGGCCGTACGACCTTCGGAAACGCGGTTAACGAAAGCTTCCGCCGCACTGCAGCTGGCGTGCAGTGGCGCGATCTGTCCGGCCCCGGTTCGATCAAGGGCAAGGATGCCCCGCGTTTCTATGCCGCCCAGAACGGTTCACCGCTCGACATGGCCTTGCTGGCGAAGGCGCTGCTGGCCGATGCGGACCGGTCGATGGCCGTTGCGCCGGGTGGCACGGCCCGACTGACCGAACGGGCGCGCAACACCTTTGACGGGCCGGACGGCAAGCTGGAGGTGGTGACATACGAATTGTCCGGCCTGTCGCTCAACCCAACCTACATCACGCTGGACAGCAAGGGTGAATTCTTCGCCGTGGCCAGCGCGGGGTTCATCATCGCCCGCAAGGGCTACGAGAAAGCTGCGGACAAGCCGCTGCGCGACCTGTCCGAACGGCTCGCATCGGAACGTTTTGCCGAACTGCAGAAGGACGGGGCAAAGAAATTTGCCGGGCCGGTGCGGATCCGCAATGTCCGCGTGTTCGATCCCAAGACCAAGTCGCTCGGCGCACTCAGCGACGTAATCTTCGCGGGCAGCCGGATCAGCGGCATCCAGCCGGCCGGCAGTCCGGCCACCCCCGGCGAGACGACCATTGAGGGCGAAGGTGGGACGCTGGTACCCGGCCTTTATGAAATGCATGGCCACATGGGCCAGGAAGACGCGCTGATGAACGTGCTGGCCGGGATCACCTCGGTGCGCGACATGGGCAACCGTAACGATGTGCTCGATACGCTGATCGCCCGGATTGGTAGCGGTGAAGTGGCCGGGCCGCGGATCACCCGCTCCGGCTTCATCGAGGGCAAGAGCCCGTTCAGCTCAGCCACCGGCAAGCTGGTGGCAAGCGAGGCCGAGGCGATCGAAGCCGTGCGCTGGTATGCTGCGCGCGGGTATCAGCAGGCCAAGCTTTACAATTCGATGGACCCGAAATGGGCACCTGCCGTGGTCGCCGAGGCCAAGCGGCTTGGCCTCAAGGTGTCCGGTCACGTCCCGGCCTTTTCCAGCGCGGACGAAATGATCGCCGCCGGGTTCAATGAGATCACCCACGTCAACCAGCTGATGCTGGGCTGGGTGCTCAATCCGGGTGAAGACACCCGCACGCTGTTCCGTTTCACCGCCCAGGCGCGCTTCCCGCAACTTGATCTCAAGGCGGATAAGGTGACCAAGACGCTGGATGCAATGGTTGCCAGGAACGTGGCGCACGAGCCGACCATTGGGATCCACGAACTGGGGCTCACCGCGCTCGACGGCGTGCCTAATCCTGGCGCGGTCGATTACATTGCCCACATGCCGCCAGCCGAGCAGCGCCAGCTCAAGCAGGCACTGTTCGGGGCCGACACACCCAAGCAGCGGGCGGACTACATCGCCGCTTTCGCCAAGATCAAGGAAACCCTGGCAGAGATGCACCGGCGCGGGATCATGCTCATCCCCGGCACGGACCTGGGCGGCGGGTTTACCTATCACCGCGAGCTGGAACTGTTCGGCCAGCTGGGGATGAGCCCGGCCGACGTGCTGGCCCGCGCGACGCTGGAAATGGCACAGTACCTGGGTCAGGACCAGGCTCTGGGTAGCATCGAGCGCGGCAAGCTGGCCGATTTCTTCCTGGTTCCGGGCGACCCCACTAGGGACCTGAAGGCGATCAAAACCATCCGCATGGTCTCGCGCGGGGGCACGGTCTACTTCCCCGACGAGGTCTATACCAAGCTGGGCATCAAGCCGTTCTCCACCCCGCCCAAGGTTGAGGCAGCGAAATGAGCGGCTGGCTGATTTGGGGCGGCGCGGCCGCGCTCTACCTCGCCTTCCGGCTGTGGTACGATAACTGGCGCGGGCCGCTGACCCAGGCAGAGATCGACACCTTTATCGAGCAGGTCCACGGAAAGTATTCCGGTGGCAACGAAAGCGGGGTGCTGCGCAGCTTCCTCGAGGCGGACGACGGCAAGGAATTCGTCATGCTCAACCTCGTCAAGATCGAGGAGGGAATGGTGACCGATCCCGCCACCGGCCAGCAGATCGCGGGGCAGGCGGCGATGCGGCGCTATTCCGATCCATTCGTGCGCCGCCTGATCGCCAACGGCGGCCACCCCGGCATGGTCGGGCGCAAGGTGGGGCCATACGTGGACGCCTGGAACGTGCCGGGCGATCCGGGTTGGTCGATCTTTGGCCTGATGCGATATCGCAGCCGGCGCGACCTGATCCGGATGGTGGCCGATCCGCGCTTTGCCGAACACCATGCCTACAAGGCGCTCGGCATTCCCGTGACCTTCAGTTTCCCGACCCAGCGCGAGCTTTCGGTCTACATGGGGCCGCGGGTGTGGGTGGCGCTCGTGCTCACATTGGCCGCTGCACTCGTGCAGCTGGCCTTGGGTTAGCGCTTGATTGCCATCCACTGGCCGGTTGGCTGAGACAGGTCGTAAATGCCAATCTCGCGGCACGAAAGCTTGTCGCGGTCACACCAGTCCTGCGCCCGTTTGCGGGCGTTGTCCGCATTGACGCCATATTCGTACAGCGTTCCCCCGGCCTGATCGACAAAGGCGGCCATGAAAGGACCAAGGCCGTGATCAGCCTTGCCCAGCGAATCGATTGCGCAGGTCAGTGCCCCGCTGTTGCGGCATTTGGCCAGGGCGGCCGCTTCAGCCGCAGCGGGCTGCGAATGGCCGGTACTGATGGCAATGCCATCCGGCCCTTTGGTGGCGCGCGCCACGGCTGCAATGCCGCGCAGTGGCTTAGCGATCTTGGTCAGATCGATCACTTTCACGCCTGAACCCGATGTATCGATGGTACCGACCAGTGCGCAGCCCTCAACATCTTTCCAACAGATTCGCTCGACCCGTTCGCGCGGATCGCCAACGGGCGGCAAGGGCACGATCTGAACCCGGCCGACGCCGGTATAAACCAGGCCCAGTGGCCCGGCGGCGCTGCCGAGCAGGCCCTTGCACTGGCCGCCGGTGTCGCGTTCGCAGGCGGCAACCGCTTGCTGGTTGGCTGCGGCAAAGCCACTGCCGCCCAGGGCCAGCCAGTTCTTACCGGTCCAGGGCGCCGCAACCTTGCTATCAGGCACCGCTACTGCCGCCACCCGGTGCCGGGAGACAGCGCCTTCGGGCAGCCAGACTGCCGAAAAATCGCGATCGGGCGGCGTACCTGGCGGGATCAGGATGGGATTGAAGGTTCGCACGATCCGGCAGTCAAAGGAGTACTTCTGGCACCGCTCCAACGCCTCGGCCTTGGCTGCTTCGGGCGAACCTGCCTGGGTGCCGCCGAACAGGATTCCGCTCTCATCCCTGGCAATGGCCACATAGACCTCGTCGGTGCCCCCCACCCAGTGGCATTCGGAACCCATCTCCGCCTCGCAGGCCTGGCTGACAAAACCCTGCGCGGCCTCTGCACTGCGCTGGCCCGCGGTGGCCCAGATCGCGCTGCTATCCCAGTGAAAGGCGACCGCCATATATGCCTTTACCGGCGGCGGCCCCATCCGCCGTGGTGGCGCGCTGGGAGACGAGCCGGAGAAGCCGCCACCCGAATCCTGTGGTGCAGGCCCCATCGGAGCGCAGCCAACCCATCCCCCCGTACCGCCACCAATTGGGAAGTGGCCAGGTGGACAAATTCCTTCGGCACCGGCGGGGCTGGTCAGCCACAGCCATGTCCCCACGATGGTAAGGCACGAGCCAACAAGCGAGAAAATACGCATAGCAGATCGGGCAAAGTCTAGCCCATTCGCCGTCACTAGGCTTCCAGTTCGACGTCCCAGTACAACCAGTCCCGCCAGGTTTCGTGCAGGTGGTTCGGTGGAAAGCCGCGGCCGCGTTCCTGGAGTTGCCAGGAGGTCGGCCGGATCGGCTGGACCAAGAGTGGCATGCTGGCCTGTCGCGGCGTCCGTCCGCCCTTCTTGAGGTTACAGGGGGCACAGGCCGTGGCGACGTTTTCCCACGAGGTCCGCCCACCCAGCCGGCGCGGGACGACATGATCGAAGGTCAGCTGGTGGGGGCTGCCGCAATACTGGCAGGTGAACCGATCACGCAGGAACAGGTTGAAACGGGTGAAGGCCGGAAACTCGCTGGGCTTCACATACTGCCGCAGCGCAATGACGCTGGGGATCGGCATGGTCCAACTGGGCGAGTGCACCTCGCGCGCATAGCTGGCGACAATATCCACCCGCTCCAGGAACACCGCCTTGATCGCAGTCTGCCAAGGCCACAGGCTGAGCGGGTAGTAGGATAACGGCGTATAATCGGCATTGAGCACCAGCGCCGGGCAATCGGACAGATTGCGTGAGGGATCCTCGGACGCGCTGCGGAACCGGGCCGCGCGCTCAATCAGATCTGCCTGAAGCATGGCCTCCGATAACAACCCGGCATGACGGTTCCGCTACATCCCATGAGCGCAAGAGAACATGGGGGCCTTTGCCCCGTCAAGCCTTGCTTCCGGACACAATCCACAGGCAAGAAGGTGGCCGTGAGCACGACTGCGCCTGTCACCCGCTTTGCCCCCAGTCCCAACGGGCTGCTTCATCTCGGCCATGCCTTTGCCGCCTTGGTGGCACATGATCTGGCACGTGACCGCGGCGGGGAATTCCGGCTCCGGATCGAAGATATCGATGGGACGCGCAGCCGGTCTGAACTGGTACCGGAGATCCTGGCCGATCTGGCATGGCTTGGGTTGACGTGGGACGAGCCGGTCGTGTTCCAGTCCAGCCGCCTCGCCAGTTATGCTGCCGCGGCAGAACGGCTCAAGGCACTGGGTCTGCTCTATCCGTGCCAGTGCACCCGGGCCGAAGTGCTTACTGCGACACAGCGGATTGGTCCTGAAGGACCGATCTATCCGGGCACTTGCCGGAACGGCAATGTGGCACCTGAAGGTGCCGCCTGGCGGCTCGACATGGCAAAGGCCGTCGCCCTGGCCGGGCCGCTTGACTGGTTCGATGAGCTGGCGGGTGCGCAGTCTGCTGATCCGCAGCTGT
>JBIIDJ010000026.1:0-28476 GCA_044238415.1 Novosphingobium sp. | reverse complement strand
CTTCCTCGGCCGCCATTTCTCGCAGGATCGCGTCAATCGCGGCATCGACCTCGGCCGCTGACTTGCCCGGCGGCGCGGTCTGGTCCGCGACTGGTAATGGTGCTTCCGGAGCAATTCGCTCGATCAGTTCGTCAATTGCGGGATGAGCGACTACCGGCTCAGGCGCGCGCACTGGCGTTTCATCAAGGTGCAGTCCGGCGTGGAGCAGCGCGTGGAGATCGTCCGGTGAGGCAGCCGGCGGCGGGGCCAGCTTCTGGACGAGCGACTTCGGACCCGTCCGCACCGAACCGATTTGCACCGAAATCGGTCGCCGGCTGATCGCTGGCCCCAGTCCCAGAAACTGGCCGCGGCCGAGGTCGCGGATCTGTTCGGCCTGCCGCCGCTCCATGCCAAGGAGGTCGGCCGCACGGGTCATGTCGATATCGAGGAAGGTGCGCCCCATCAGGAAGTTGGAGGCTTCGGCTGCGACGTTCTTGGCCAGCTTGGCGAGCCGCTGGGTGGCAACCACACCGGCGAGGCCGCGCTTGCGACCGCGGCACATCAGGTTGGTCATCGCGGCAAGGCTTAGCCGCCGTGCCTCGTCGCTCACTTCGCCGGCGATGGCCGGAGCGAAGACCTGCGCCTCGTCCACCACGACCAGCGCCGGGTACCAGTGTTCGCGCGGCGCATCGAACAGCGCGGAGATGAACAATGCCGCACAGCGCATCTGGGCTTCGACCTCCAGCCCGTCGAGCGCGAGTACGGCAGAGGCGCGGTGTTCGCGAATGCGTGCTGCCAGCCGGGTCAGTTCCTGAGTCGAATAGGCTGCGCCATCGACTACGATGTGCGGGAACAGGTCGGCCAGCGAGACGAAGTCGCCTTCCGGATCGATCACGATCTGCTGTACGATCCCGGCGCTTTCCTCCAGCACCCGGCGGAGCAGGTGCGATTTGCCCGAGCCACTGTTGCCCTGGACGAGCAGCCGCGTTGCCAGCAGCTCCTCGATGTCGAGGCTAATGGCCTGGCCGTGCTGGTCGGTGCCGATCTGGATGGGTGCGCTCACGTGGCGGACCTAGAGGGGGGCGCAGATTCGGACAAAAGCGCTGGGTAGGTTTTCCAGAGCTTTGGCAGTCCGGGCTCGCGCTGTGCGGCACCATTCGTCCGCCGCATGGAATTGCTGCCCTCGCCAAGGCCTGCCATAATCCGGAAATGGTTGGAGAACGGGCCAATCTCGGTTTGACGCGCCGCACCCGAATGGCGATTTCGGGGCTGGTGGCGCTGGTGCTGTTAGTCCTCTTTGCCTTGCTGATCCGGGCCTTTGCACCGCAGTTCACGGCCCAGGCCGTCCAGACGATCAGCCAAACCCTATCCGTTACGATCACCGCGCCGCCGCCCGAACCCAGCCCGTCGCCGGAACCTGAAGGCGGATCAGGCGAAGTCGGCAGGCGGGCCATTCCGCGCGAAGCGGCCGCGCCCAAGCCCAAGGTGCCGATTGCCAAGGTCCCGGCGCCACCAGCCTCCTCAAGCGGCAGCGCCGATACCAGCGGCGCACGCGACAACGGCACCGGGACTGGTGCGGGCGGCAGTGGCACGGGTACGGGCAGCGGCGCCGGGGGCGGTGGCCAAGGTGGCGGCGCGGTCAGCAAGCCGCTCCACATTGCCGGCCGGATTGACCGGGCGGCGGACTTTCCCATTCCTGCTGGCGGGCGCGAGGTGCGGATCGGCAAGGCGGTGATCCTGGCCCTGACAGTCAGCCCCGAAGGCCGAGCCACGGCCTGCCGCATCTACAAGTCGAGCGGGTTGCCGGAAACGGACGAGGTAACCTGCCGTCTTGCGCGGGAGCGGCTGCGGTTCCGCCCGGCGACCAATGCCGCGGGCGAGCCGGTCATCGGAACCTTCTACTGGCAGCAGAAATTCTTCTTCTGACCTGCTTGATTGCGGCCACCGGGGGCGGCAAGGGAGGCTCAAAGGGAGAGCTATCGATGGCCACTGTCCACCCCGTCCCCGCCGAATGGGCCGCCCGCGCGATGATCACCGCGGAAGGTTATGCCGAGAAGTACCGCAAGTCGCTCGAAGCACCCGAAGTGTTCTGGCGCGAGGAATCGGCGCGGATTGACTGGATCAAGCCATGGTCGAAGCTCAGCAACTGCTCGTATGACGAGGCCGATTTCGGGATCGAGTGGTTCTCCGACGGCACGCTCAATGTCTCGGCCAACTGCCTCGATCGTCACCTGGCGACCCGCGGCGATGTCACCGCGATCATCTGGGAAGGTGACGATGCCAGCCAGCAGCGCAAGCTGACCTATCGCGAGCTGCACGAGGAAGTCTGCCGCATGGCCAATGCGCTGAAGGCCTTGGGCGCCAAGCGCGGTGACCGGGTTACGATCTACATGCCAATGATCCCGGAAGCGGCGGTGGCCATGCTGGCCTGTTCGCGGATCGGCGCGATCCATTCAGTGGTGTTCGGCGGCTTCAGCCCCGAGGCGCTGGCCGGGCGCATCCAGGACTGTGACAGCAACGTCGTGATCACCGCCGATGCCGGGATGCGCGGCGGCAAGCTTGTCCCGCTCAAGGCCAATGTCGATGAGGCGCTGACGCAATGCCCGTCGATTGAGGCTGTGCTGGTCGTCCAGCACGTCGGCAATGCGGCCACCATGGTGGCGGGCCGTGATCACTGGTGGCACGAGCAGCGCGACGCGGTTTCCGCCGACTGCCCCTATGAGGAAATGGGCGCGGAAGACCCGCTGTTCATCCTCTACACCTCGGGCTCAACCGGCAAGCCCAAGGGCGTGCTCCACACCACCGGCGGCTATCTCACCTGGGCGGCGATGACCCACCAGTACGTGTTCGATTATCGCCCCGGAGAGATCTACTGGTGCGCCGCAGATGTGGGCTGGGTCACCGGGCACAGCTATGTAGTTTACGGTCCGCTCGCCAACGGCGCGACCACGGTAATGTTCGAGGGCGTGCCGAACTACCCGACCCACAGCCGCTTCTGGGAAATCGTCGACCGCCATAAGGTCGAGATCTTCTATGGTGCGCCCACGGCGCTGCGTGCGCTGATGCGCGAGGGCGACGACTGGGTGAAGGCAACCAGCCGCCAGACGCTGCGCCTGCTCGGCTCGGTGGGTGAGCCGATCAACCCCGAGGCGTGGGAATGGTACTGGCGGGTAGTGGGCGAAGGGCGCTGCCCGATTGTCGACACCTATTGGCAGACCGAAACCGGCGCCTGCATGATGACCCCGCTGCCGGGCGCCCATGCGCTGAAGCCAGGCGCAGCCAGCTTCCCGATGTTCGGAGTGGTGCCGCAGATCGTCGATAGCGAGGGATCGGTGCTGGAGGGTGCGACCGAGGGCAACCTCTGTGTCACACAGTCCTGGCCGGGGCAGATGCGCACCGTCTGGGGTGATCACGAACGGTTCTTCCAGACCTATTTCACCACTTATCGCGGCAAGTATTTCACTGGCGATGGCTGCAAGCGCGACGCGGACGGCTATTACTGGATCACGGGCCGCGTCGATGATGTGATCAACGTCTCCGGCCACCGCATGGGCACGGCCGAGGTCGAATCTGCGCTGGTCGCGCATGCCAAGGTGGCCGAAGCGGCCGTGGTCGGCATGCCGCACGAGATCAAGGGACAGGGCATCTACGCCTATGTCACGCTCAATGCGGGCGAGGAGCCGACCGACGGGATGCGCAAGGAACTTGTTGCATGGGTCCGGCACGAAATCGGCCCGATCGCCACGCCTGATGTGATCCACTTCGCGCCTGCGCTACCAAAGACCCGTTCGGGCAAGATCATGCGCCGGATCCTGCGCAAGATTGCCGAAGGCGATGTCTCGAACCTGGGCGATACCTCGACCCTGGCCGATCCCGGCGTGGTTGACAGCCTGCTGACCAGCGGGCGCTAGCCCAGCAGCTTGCGACCCTTGGCCTCGATCTTGCTGCGGATCATCGGTTCGAAGAAGGCCAATGCCGCCGGGATATCGACGGAAAAGGCCACTTCGCTGTCTGCCACTTCGATCTGGCCGGTCAGCTCCTGGCCCATGGCCGCGACGGTCAGTCGCATGACGTCCTCGCCTGGCCAGTCCGTCTTGACCGAGGCATAACCGGGGATGAAATCGGCAATCTCGCCCGATTTCTCGCGCACCCGGCGGCGGGCCTCGTCCTTGCCGAGGTGATGGGGCACGGCGATCCTCACTGGCCGGGCTCGCCTTCCGGCCCGGCGCCATACTTGTAATCAAGGTAGCGCGTCTTGATCGCCAGATTGTCGATCGCGCCGCTGGCCAGCTGGCGGGTCACGCTCTCGATTTCGGTGCTGATCTTGCCCAGACTGTCGGTCAGGTGCTGGTCCGGGCTGCGGCCGCCCTGATCCTGTCCGCGCAAGTGGCGCGGAATTGACGTGTAGGTGGAAACCAGATCAGGCAGGTGCTCACCCACCAGTTTGCGTACCTCGACTGCGGCAGGAGCGCGCTCGTCCAGGCCGTCCAGCTGCGTACCCAGCGCATCAAGTTGCAGGCCGATCGTGTCGACCAGTTGCACAGCTGGCGCGGGCAAGGCTGGGCGCTGCTGCTCCAGCCACAGTTCGGTCCGGCCGACCAGCGACTTCACATCGCTGCCGCGCAGTGTGTCGCGCGTGGGAACCTTGATCTTGGGCACGAAGGTGAAGAACAGCAGGGCGGCAACCATCGCGGCCATTGCCAGGATCACGCCGGTTATGCCGATCCCGTCGAGGACGATCCCGGCGGCAACGACTGCCCCAAAGATGGCCGCCACGGTCAGGCCGAAGCCTTTGGCTTTCTTTAGCGCATGTTCGCGCTTCAAGGCGGCGGAGCGCCGGCCGATCGAATTGCGCCGCCCGCCGAAATCGCGATTGTTGACCAGTGATCGCTTGGCTTCGCGCAGGATCACATCGGAGTTGTGGGCCTCGCCGGGCAAGTCAGCCCTCCAGGCTCAGCAGGCTGGGGGCATCGGCCGCCTTGGCAGCCTGGGCTGCGCCTTCGGCCCGGGCGATGTAGCCCTTGGACTTTTCGACCTCGGCGGTCAGCGTGGTGACCGTCTGCTTCATGCTGTCCAGCGCCTTCACCTTGAAGGTATCGATGTTGTCCATCGTGTCATAGATGTTCTGGAAGGCGCGCTGCAGCGTTTCCAATGGGATGGTGCTGGATGCCGCCATTTCGTGGATCTTGCCGGTCTGGTCACGCAGCAGCGTGCCGGTGGAATCGATCAGGCCGGCGGTGGTCTGGTTCAGCGCGGTGACCTGCTGCAGCACGAGCCGCTGATTGGCCATGGCCTGGGCGACAGTCACAGCGGTGCGCAGGGCGGCGACAGTGGTGGTGCTGGCCCGGTCCACGCCCTTGACCAGTTCGACGTTGTTCTTCTTGACCAGATCGAGCGCGAGGTAGCCCTGGACGGTTACTGCCATTTGCGTGAGCAGGTCCTGCGTCCGCTGGCGGACATAGAACAGGGCGGATTCGCGCAGCGCCTTGGCCTTAGCGGGGTCGGTCGCGTCAAGATCGGCGGCCTTTTCCTCCAGCTTGGCGTCGAGCGAGCGGCTGATGTGGATCATTTGCTCCAGCGCGCCCATCGCTTCCCACAGCTTTTGCCGTTCGACGTCGATCGCGGCGTTGTCCATCAGCAGCTCGTCCTTGCCGCTGGCCAGGTGGCCCAGCACCGCCTGGATATGGCCCTGCGCGCTTTCGTAGGACTGGAAGTAGCGCTTCATCGTATTGCCGAAGGGAATGATGCCCAGGATCTTGCGGCCCTTGGACAGCTTGCCCTGCTTGCCAGGGTCCAGCTCTTCGACTGTGCGGCGCAGCTCGGCGAGGTTCGCGCCCACGCCCGAATCCTTGTCCATCGCCCGCACTGGCCGGTCGAGGAAGCGGTTGCTCATCCCCGCAGCCGCCATGATCTCCTTGCGGCCCATGTTGGTGATCTGGTCCACCTTCTTTCCGAATTCGGGCGAATTGGCATCTGATGCGATCAGGTCTGCCACAAAGGCATCGACCTTCTGGTCCAGCTTGGACTTGGCATCGTCAGACACCGGAACCAAGCCAACTGCTTGTTCGGGCGCGACAACCGGAACCGGCTCTGGCGGGGTCAGGGTGATGGCGGGAGCAGCAGTTTCAGTCGTAGTCGGCGTGGTGGCCATGGATCGGTTCCCTCATTGGGTAATGGATCCAATGTGGGACGAGTTTGGCCCGGTTGCAAGCTGTATTGCGCGGCTAAGACAGGGGTGAGCCGGGTACGGCCCGTCCCCGGCAAAGGTGTCATGTCAATTGTGACCGGTTCAGGCCGCCAGTTTGAACGGTTCGATCTCGCCCGCGAGGTACAGCTTCTTGGCCTTGGCGCGGCTGAGCTTGCCCGAGCTGGTGCGCGGCAGGGTGCGCGGCGGCACCAGTTCGACCACGCAGTTCATGCCGGTGATGGAGCGCACCTTGTCGCGGATCATGTCGCGCAGTTCGATGCGGGCAGCCGGATCGGACACGCGGCAGTGCACCAGCACGGCGGGCGCTTCCTCGCCAGTTTCGGTTTCGATCGCGAAGGCGGCGATGTCGCCGTGATTGAACCCGGGCAATTGTTCCACCGCCCATTCGATGTCCTGTGGCCAGTGGTTCTTGCCGTTGATGATGATCATGTCCTTGGCGCGGCCGACGATGAACAGATAGCCATCGACCATGTAGCCCATGTCGCCCGTGTCGAGCCATCCCTCGACCATACATTCGGCCGTGCTGTCAGGATCGCGGAAATAGGAGTGCATCACCGACTTGCTCTTGCACCAGACCTTGCCGATGTGATGATCGGGCAGGGCATTGCGGTGTTCGCCGCGCACTTCGACTTCCATGCCGGGGATCGGCTTGCCGCAGTTGACGATCGCACGGTAGCGCATCGGGCGGCTGAGATCGCGCGGGGTGCCGGACAGGCGCTCTTCCTCGACCAGTTCGACGCGAATTCCCTCACCCGGAGGCATGACCGTGACGGCCAGGGTCGCTTCGGCGAGGCCATAAGAGGGCAGGAAGGCGTCGGCCTTGAACCCGGCCGGGGCAAAGGCATCGACGAAGTTCTGCATCACGTCGGGGCGGATCATGTCCGCGCCGTTGCCCGCCAGCCGCCAACGCGACAGGTCGAAGCGCTCGGCGACATTGCTCTGGCTGGAAATGCGCCGCGCGCAGATGTCATAGCCAAAGGTCGGCGAGAACGAGCACGACGTGCCGGGATTGCGGCTGATCAGATCGAGCCAGGCCAGCGGGCGGCGCGCGAAATCCTCGGTCTTGAGGTAATCGCAGCTCATCTGGTTGGCGATCATCGACAGGAAGCAGCCAACCAGACCCATGTCGTGGTACCAGGGCAACCACGAAATCGCGCGGTCATTCTCGCGAAAATGCATCGACACCGCATGGCCCTGAAGGTTGTGCAGCAAGGCCTCGTGGGTAACGGCAACGCCGTGCGGAAACCGGGTCGAACCGCTCGAATACTGCAGATAGGAGATATCGTCAGGCCGGGCTTCGGGAAGCGCGCAATCCGGCGCAGCGCGGGTCGCGAATTCTTCCCAGGCGATCCCCTCGCAGCCTTGCCGGTCGGCGGCGGCCTGAGTCATCTCGGCGATTTCGGCCGGGTAGAACAGAATCTTGGGATCCGAGCTCTGCAGCTGGACTGCCAGCTGGTCGATGTAACCTTCCTTGCCGCCGAAGCTGGTCGGCAGCGGCAGTGGCACTGGCCAGGCCCCGGCATAGACCGCGCCGCAGAACAACGCCGCGAAGTGGGGGCCGGTTTCAGCGATCAGGGCAACCCGGTCACCCTTGCCAATGCCGTGAGCGATCAGACGGCGGGCCGTCTCCAGTGCGTCCTGGCGTAGTTCGCTAAAGGGATAGACGCGGATCAGGGTGCCGCGCGGGTCATGGAAATTGAGGCCGCGCTTACCCTGAGCGGCATAGTCCAGCGCTTCGCCGAACGTGCCGAAGTCGGAAAAACGCCGCGGATGATCGTCCATGTTCGGGGTTGGAACCAACCCTTGCGCCTCGGCATTCACCAGCGTGGCGGCTTCAGTCATGCGAAAAATTCCGTTATTTCAGAAGGAAGCATCGATTTTCGACGTCAACCCCGACCCCAATCTATCTTTGGTGGGCCCTGAACCCCACCCGCTCTCTTTCCCAATTGCGGCACAGTGTGGCACGATTAGGGCAATGCCGCGCTCTTACCCCGCCCGTAAACCCCCGCGTCCGCTCGATTCGGAGCGGCTCAACGAGTTGGCTTTGGCCTATCTTGCGCGATTTGCGACCTCGGCGGCCAAGCTCGAAGCTTACCTGCGCCGCAAGCTGCGCGAGCGCGGCTGGGAGGGGCAGGGGGAGCCACCCGTAGCCGCGCTGGTTAACCGCTGCGTGGCGGCAGGCTATGTCGACGATGCCGCCTATGCGCGATCCAAGGCAGGCAGCCTGCGGCGGCGGGGTTATGGCGCGCGCCGGGTGGATCAGGCGCTGGGTGCGGCCGGGATCGGCGAAGGCTTGCGGGCCGAGAACCGGGGTGAGGAGCGCGATCAGCGCGGTGCCGCCCTGGCGCTGGCGCGGAAGCGGCGGCTTGGTCCGTTCGGACCGCCAGCTTCCGACCGTGCGGCGCGGGAGCGCCAGCTTGCCATGCTGCTGCGGGCCGGACACCGGCTGGACATGGCGCGCGAAGTGGTTGAAGCAAGCTCAATCGAAGCGCTGGAATCATGGGCGGAGGAAGAATGATGCGTAGCTGGATCATGGCAGGGCTGGCGTTCACACTTGCAGCCTGCTCGCCCGGTGCGGGTGAGGCCAAGCCGGCGCCGGCTCCGACCGTCCATCCCGAATCCGGTCTGCGGGTCGTCGCACTGACGGTCAAATCGGCCAATGGCACGCACCGCTTCAAGGTCGAAGTGGCAGCCAGCCCGGTCGAACAGGCCCGCGGGCTGATGTTCCGGACCAAGCTTGGCCCGGATGAGGGGATGATCTTCCCGATGGATCCACCGCGCGGTGCCAGCTTCTGGATGAAGAATACGGTCATCCCGCTCGACATTATTTTCATCGCCCCGGATGGGCGGATCAGCAACATTTCCGCTAACGCCGTTCCCTATGATCTTAACCCGCGGACCTCGACCGGGCTGGTCAAGGGTGTGCTGGAACTCGCCGGCGGGCGCGCTGCGGAACTGGGCATCGCGCCCGGGGACAAGGTCAGCTGGTAAGCCTTGCTCCGCGCCTGATCCGAGGCTAACGCCGCGCCCATGGGAATCCTTGGCAAGATCTTCACCTGGTGGGACGGCGCGACGATCGGAACGCTGTTCAATTCAGCCCTGACGGGCGAGCACGTCGGCACCGATGGGCAGGGCAACAAGTATTACCGCTCGAAGAAGGTCCGCAAGGACGGGCCCTTTGCCGGGACAGAGCGGCGCTGGGTGATCTATAACGGCGCCAACGATGCCAGCCGCGTGCCATCCGAATGGCACGGCTGGTTGCACCATTCCTATGATGGCGTCCCCGAAAGCCACCTGCCGCCGCCGCGGGTGTGGGAAGCCGAGTTCACCCCGAATGTCACTGGCACGCCGCAGGCCTATCGTCCGCAAGGTGCGCTGGAGCGCGGGGGTAAGCGAGCTTCCGCGACCGGCGATTACGAGGCATGGAGCCCGGACGCCTGATCGTGCGGCGCTCGCTCGCCCTTGGCGCGCTGGTCCTGCTTGCCGCCTGCGATGGCAGCGGCGATCCCGATGCTGCCGCAACCGAAATCCCCAAGGCCGTGGGAACCCAGGCTTCGGCTCCGGTGGTTGAAAGTGAATATGGCACGCCGGTCAAGGACCGGGTGGCGACACTCGGTCTGCTTAACAAGCGGAACAACATCGCCCAGGATGTGCTAATCAAGTCGGGCGAGGCCAAGCGCATCGGCAATGTCGTGATCCGCCTTGCCACTTGCGAACGCACCCTGCCTTGGGAGCGCCCGAGCGAGACCGGTGCCTTCGTGCAAGTCTTCGTTGAGGAGCGGGCCGATTCCGAAAGCCAGCTGGCCTGGCGCAAGGTTTTTTCGGGCTGGTTGTTCAAGAACGCGCCCTCGCTCAACGTGGTCGAGCACCCGGTCTATGACGTCTGGGTCAAGGACTGCGCGATGAAATTCCCGGGCGAAGAGGACAGTCCGGCGGCGGCGGCATCGCCGAGCAGCGCGCCAAAGGCGGCAGGCAGTGCCAGCCCCTCACCAACGCCCGGCCCCTTGCCCGCAGCGCCGGCGCCCAAGGCACCGGCGGCAAAGGCTGCGGCGCCTTCGGTTGATCTCTGAGCGGCACTAAGCTTCGCCAGGTATTCCGCTTGGCTGATCTCAACCGCCCCGAGCGAGGCCAGGTGATCGGTCATGAACTGGCAGTCGAGCAGCTCGGCATCGCCCCGTCGTAAGGCGGCCACTAACCAGGCCAACGCCACTTTCGATGCATCCGGCACCCGGCTGAACATCGATTCGCCGCAGAACACCCGGTCAAACCCCACGCCATAGAGCCCGCCGACCAGCTCGCCAGCCTGCCAGCATTCGATTGAATGGGCGGCGCCTTGCTCGTGCAAGCTGCGGTAGCTGGCCTCAATCCGTTCGCTGATCCAGGTTTCCCGCGATTCCGCGCGCGGCGCGGCACAGGCTTGCATGACTGCGCTGAACGCCTTGTTGCAGGTGACGCTGAACCGCTCACGGCGGAGCGTCCGCGCGAGCGAGCGCGAACAGCGAAAGCCATCAAGCGGCAGAATTGCCCGGCGGCGCGGCTCTACCCAGAAGATCTCCGGATCGTCACGCGCATCGGCCATCGGGAAGATCCCGCTGCGATAGGCCAGCATCAGCATGTCTGGCGCAATGATCGGCTGGGGCACGGGTGCGTGCATGGACTGGGCATAGCAGATTGGTGCCGCAAGAGAGAGGACAAGTTCCTTGCCATCTGCCGCTGCCTCATTTAGGGGCCGCTGCGCCCGCAGGAGTGTAGCTCAGTTGGTAGAGCATCGGTCTCCAAAACCGAGGGCCGCGGGTTCGAATCCTGCCACTCCTGCCACTTTTCCCAGCTAGCCGAGCCCCGCGATGTCCGCCGAACCCCAATTCGAGCAGTTCCAGCCGCGCGCCGGCGGTCCGCTGGCGGTGCTGCGACAGGCACCTGTCCCGCGCGAGGGGCTCTGGCTCGGCTTGGTGCTTGCGCTGCTCGCCTGCCTGCCGGTGCTGGCGGCCAAGTACCCGCAGATGGTCGATTATCCCGCCCATCTGGCGCGCTACTACGTCATGCTTGAGCTGGACGGGAATGCCACGCTCCAGCGCTTCTACGAGTTCGACTGGAAATGGACTGGCAATCTTGGAGCTGACCTGCTGGTCCAGCCGCTGGCGGCGCTGTTCGGACTGGAAATGGCTGGGCGAATCATCGCCGGGCTGGTGTCGCTGCTGACCGGTCTAGCGATCCTGACAGTCGAATGGACCCTGCGGCGGCGAATCGGGATCGGTTCGCTACTGGCACTGTGCTTCATCTGGTCCCCGGCGATGATCCTGGGCTTCCTCAACTTCGGCCTTGCTCAGGCTGCGGCGTTGTTCGCCTTCGCCGGCTGGATCCGGCTGGAAGGCAAGGCCTGGCGGCCGCTGGTGTTCATGCCGGTCGGTCTGGCTGTCTGGGCGCTGCATGTTTCCGGCTGGGGCATGCTGGGAATCATGGTCTTTGCCTATGAATGGCATCGCAAGAAGGCACTTTCCGCCTTTCTCGCTCCCTGGCCGCTGTTCCTGCCCTTTGCCGCCCTGTTGTTCGGCGGCGGCACCAAGGGCCTGCCGAGCTACGGACCGGTGGTCTGGGTTTTCAAATGGGCGATCTGGAAACAGGCGATGCGCGATGCGATCGAATGGCTCGACTACGCAAGCGCCGCCGGAATCGTGCTGTTGCTGCTGGTCTCGCTCGCTTTCCGGCGGATTGATGGCCGGCTCGGCTGGGCCATGGTGATCATGCTGGTCGGTTCGATCGCCATGCCGCGGCACATCTTCGGGGGCGATTTCGCCGATGCCCGGCTGATCTATTCGGGCTTGCTGGCTGGTTGCCTGGCGCTGACCTGGCAGGCGCCGCGCTGGCTCCTGTGGCTTGCCCCGGCGCTGTTCCTGGTCCGGCTGGGCATCACCACCGATGATTGGCGCCGGGGTTCGCTGGAGACCGAGCGCCTGCTGGCAGCAGTCGATCATTTGCCGCCCGGCGCGCGCGTGGCCAATCTGGTGGTCACGCCGCGCGCGGTCTGGGGCTACAACAGCCAGGAGCACATTGGCGGCTATGCCGTTCTGAAGAAGGACGTGCTGATCAACGCGCACTTTGCCGTTCCTGGCATTCACATGATCGAGCTCAAGGAAGGGGGACCCCGGTTCCGCGATCCCAGCCAGCGGCTGCTGTGGAAGCGCGGCACCCCGATCGACCTGACCGATTGGGCGCCGGCCAAGGGTATGGACTGGCTGTGGTTTGTCGGGCCGCTGGAGTACCTGACCCTGCCCCCCGGCGCCACCGTGGTCTACCGCGATCAGGGCAACGTGGTAGCGCGGCTTGCAAAAAGTCCGGGCGATAGCTAAGTGCAGCGGTGTCTTCCGACATTGGACACGAAAATTGCCCTCCCGGTCACGGCCGGGGCGGCGATGAGCCAATGGGGGAAGGCCGTGTACGAAACTTCAACGGAAGCAGGCTGAGCTGCCATGGCCAAGATTAATCCCGGCGAATTCATGCGTCAGGTCCAGGCGGAAGCGCGCAAGGTGGTGTGGCCCACGCGGCAGGAAACCACCACGACCGCGATTTTCGTCGGCATCATGATGGTGCTGCTCGCACTGTTCTTCCTCGGCATCGACACGCTGTTCGGCGCGATCGTCCAGTGGCTGCTGTCGCTGGCCTGATCCGCCGCCCACCCCCTTCAGGAATACGGAACTAAGCATGGCTCGCTGGTACATCATCCACGCCTACTCGGGCTTCGAGAACAAGGTGCGTGATTCGATCCTCGCCGAGGCTGAGCGCAAGGGGCTCTCCGCGCTGGTTGAAGCGGTCGAGGTACCGGCCGAGACTATTACCGAGGTCAAGCGCGGCAAGAAGGTCCAGGTCGAGCGCAAGACCATGCCGGGCTATGTCCTCGCCAAGCTGGCGATGAACGACGATGTCTACCACCTCGTCAAGAATACGCCCAAGGTCACCGGATTCCTCGGCAACAACAACAAGCCCCAGCCGATCAGCGATCGCGAAGCCGCCCGCTATTTCGGCGCCCGCGAACAGGCCGCGGCCGAACCCAAGAAGCACATCTCGGTCGATTACGAGATCGGCGATTCGGTCAAGGTACTCGACGGTCCGTTCAGCTCGTTCACCGGCGTGGTCGAAGAGCTCGATTTCGAGAAGAACCGCGTCAAGGTCTCGGTTTCGATCTTCGGTCGCGCGACTCCGGTCGAACTGGACTTCGAGCACGTCGAACTGGTCAAGTAAGCGGGATTGTCCTGCTGTCGCGGATCGGGGCCGCGCGTGCCCGTCCGCAGCACTCCTGGCGTTGCGGGAATGGTTGCATTCCTGCGGACTTTCGCCTAGGCGCGCGCCTTCGCTTGGGGATTCCCGGGTGATTCCGTGCGGGAGAAGGGCCTCACCCTTCGTTTGACCGCTTACTCTGCGGCCCGGTTTGCCGGGTCAACAGGAAGAAAGGAGGCCCATCGTGGCCAAGAAGATTGAAGGCTATATCAAGCTGCAGGTTCCTGCAGGCAAGGCGACCCCGTCGCCGCCGATCGGTCCGGCTCTGGGCCAGCGCGGCGTCAACATCATGGAATTCTGCAAGGCGTTCAACGCCGCCACGCAGGACCTTGAGCCTGCCATGCCGATCCCGACCATCATCACGGTCTATGCGGATCGCAGCTTCACGTTTGTCACCAAGACCCCGCCTGCCACCTTCCTGATCAAGAAGGCGATCAACCTCAAGTCGGGCTCGAAGGAGCCGGGCAAGGTTTCCGCCGGAACGATCAAGCGTTCGCAGCTGGCCGAGATTGCCCAGGTCAAGATGGCCGATCTCAACGCCAACGACATCGACGCGGCAACGAAGATCATCGAAGGCTCCGCTCGCGCGATGGGCCTGCAGGTCGTGGAGGGCTAATCACATGGCACAGACCAAGAAGCAGAAGATGCTGGCCGAAAAGCTGGGTGACAATCAGGGCCTGCACGGCTTTGACGACGCGCTGAAGCTGCTGCGCGAGCTCAAGACCACCAAGTTCGACGAAACCGTCGAAGTTTCGCTCAACCTCGGCGTCGATCCGCGCCACGCTGACCAGATGGTTCGCGGCATGGTCGTGCTGCCCTCGGGCACCGGCAAGGACGTCAAGGTTGCGGTCTTCGCCCGTGGTGACAATGCTCAGAAGGCGCTGGACGCCGGTGCCGACAAGGTGGGCGCTGAAGACCTGCTGGAAGATATGCAGAACGGCAACCTCGACTATGGCCGCGTGATCGCCACGCCGGACATGATGGGTCTGGTCGGCCGCCTCGGCAAGGTGCTGGGCCCCAAGGGCCTCATGCCGAACCCGAAGCTGGGCACTGTTACCCCGAACGTCGCCGAAGCGGTCAAGGCTGCCAAGGGCGGCCAGATCGAATTCCGTGTCGAAAAGGCCGGCATCATCCATGGCGGCATCGGCAAGATGAGCTTCAGCGATGAAGCCCTGAAGGCCAACTTCGACGCTTTCGTCGATGCCGTGGTCAAGGCCAAGCCCTCGGGCGCCAAGGGCAAGTACCTGCGCAAGGCGGGTCTGTCCTCGTCGATGGGCCCGGGCCTCAAGCTCGACGTCGCGCAGGTCCACGGCGCCTAAGCCGCCCAACCGCGATACGGCAAATGCAGGGGCCGGGAGGGGAAACCTTCCCGGCCCTTTGCATTTGTGCCAGTCTGGCGGCGAAGGGGATCCGCCATGCGCCTGCCTGTTGTCCTGCTGCTGGTTGCAGTTTCAGCTTCGGCCCAGCCGGCCAGCACGCCGCAAACCCATGCCCAGATCGACGTGCCGCGCGCCCGCGCGCAGCAGGTGATCGTGCAGAGCCGGGAGTTCCCAGTCGGCAGCGAAAGCGGCTGGCACGTCCATCCCGGTACCGAGATTGCTTACGTCACCGCCGGGCAGCTGGAACTGAACATTGCCGGCAAGACCACGGTGCTGGAACCCGGTGACAGTTTCACCATGCCCCGTGGGGTACCGCACAATGGGGTCAATCGGGGCAAGGAGCCGGCACGGGTGGTGATAACGCTGGTGGTGGACAAGGGCGCGCCGCCGCGAACGATGGTCAAGGCGCCCTGAACGTCACTACTCGGCTGAATCGAACAGTTCGATTGCCTGGGGTGGCAGGCTGATGCCGGCCTCACCGTTGTTCAACCAGACCACCCGCCCGGCGAGCGGTTCGAACCCGGTGAATTCAACGGTCACCGCGCCGCCGATTTCCAGTTGGGCAAGCGAGGGCAGTGCTACGCGCAAACCGCTGGCCGAGACGTTACGGACTGCGCCTGCATTGCCATCGACCAGCACCTCACGTGGGCCTTGGTGCAGATTCTCGCCGTGGCGCGTCTCGAATCGGTGGTTGGCCTGACGCTGGTAAGTGCGGCTGATTTTGCCCAACAGCCCCAGGCCGCTTGGCTTCTTGCGGCGCTGCAGCGGGGACAGGTCTGACCCGGCAATCCCGGTCAGGATCTGTTCGCGGCGGGACAGCAGGCTATCGTTGGCAGCCGGGTGACGGGCGGCGTAATCGGCGGCATGGCTTCCTGCGGCAGGGAGATAGCGCGCCGCGACGCTCGGGTGCAACGGCCGGTCGAACGAGAGCCCGAGCGAGCCGCCGCAACTCCAGACCACGGTGACCAACTGGCTCTCGAGGCCGGGCAGCTTGAGCCAGGCCTGACCATCAGCCGAGGTCGGAACATAGCCATCGACCTGGCAGCCATAGGCCGAAAAGGTACTGACCTTGACCGGCAGGGCAGTGCGACCACGTTCGCGCAAGGCGGCATCCACGCTCAGGCCAGCGCGCAGCGCGCGGCGCTTTTCGGTGATTCCGGTATCTTGGGCAAAACTGATGGTCACTGCAATGAACCCCTATGGACTGACACGAGGCGCGACCCTGTGTGCCCAGTGCCTATGGGGGGGCACGACCTGGCTCAACGCACGATTTGGGACCGTCCCGCCATGGGATTAACAGGCATGGTTATCTTAACCGGCCGGTACGGTGAGGTTTGCCTCGGTATAGCATTCGACCACCAGCGCGAGGCCCTGTCCATCGGGCAGGCGGAGCAGCGCGCGGTGCGTGGAAATCGCGCCGGCCGGGCAGGCCGGATCGCCACGCCGGGCCGATGCGATCGGCTGGCGGGAGAAGTTCAAGCTGGCCGCGACCCGTCCAAACGGCACGTCGGTTTCAGCCAATTGGCGGTTCATGTCCGCAGTCAATCGGGCCGGGACGAACCAGTTGTGTGCCTGGCTGAGCACCACTTCGCCGCAGACCAGCTGGACATGGCGATAGCCCAGCGGCTCGCCCTCGCTGACGCCTAGCATGGCGCGCAGGCCCGTTGGGGGCGGGGCATCGGCCCCGCGCACGAACCGGGCCGTGATCTGCGCAGCTTCGGCAATGCCGCGGGCCGTGCACCACTTCCGCAAGGCTTCGGTGGCGCTGGCATGGGCAGCCAGATTGGCCTCGAAGGCATCGAGTTGGGTATCGGCTGCGGCATGGGCGCAGCCTGAAACGGCCAGGGATCCGACTGCCAGGGTCATGAAACTGGCGCTAGATCCCACCAGCGACAGCCTCGCGGCCGGTCGCGGCCAGGCCGGCGCTGAGCGCGGCGGCGCAGGTTTCCAGCAGCGCCGGGTCGGTCGCGCGGATCACGAAATTGGCGCCGACGCGGCCTTCGCGGAAGAACGGGTAGGAGCCGATCGCCACGCCTTCGTGGTCCTTTTCGGTCTGGCGCAGCAGGTCGGCTATCTCGCTTTCCGGCACCCAGCAGCCGACCGTGGTGGAGAGCACTGGCAGGCCGCCTTCGAGCGTTCCGGTCAGTGCATCGAGCATGCCCGCCGTAATCGCCGGCACACCAGCCATGATGAAGATGTTACCGATCTTGATCCCCGGTGCGCCCGACATCCGGTTGGGGATCAGGTCCGCCCCTTCGGGCACGCGGGCCATGCGCAGCCGGGCTTCGTTCAGGCCGCCGCGGGTTTCGTAATAGCGCTCGAGGATGGCGCGGGCATCGGGGTGGATCGTCACGCCAACTCCCAGCGCCGCGGCGATGGCATCGACCGTGATGTCGTCGTGCGTGGGGCCGATCCCGCCCGTGGTGAAGAGGTAGTCGTTGCGCGCGCGCAGGATGTTGACGGCCTCGACAATTGCCGCCTCGTTATCGGCGACAACGCGCACTTCCTTCAGCCGGATGCCCTGGACATTCAGCCAGGCAGCCACCTGGGCCACGTTCTTGTCCTGCGTGCGGCCAGAGAGAATCTCGTCGCCAATCACCAGCAGGGCGGCGGTCCAGGTGCGGGTCGTGTCAGCCATGGGCGGCGGGTTAGGCCAAAGCCGGGCCCGGCGCAATCAGGGCTTTAAGGGCAATCAGGCTTCGACCGTCTCCCGCACCCGGCGGAACTCCATCACGCCGTCGTCAAGCGGGGCCTGACGCATGTCCTGGCGGTCCTTGCGGTACTCCTGGTTGAGCCGCCAGGGCAGGCTGGCCGCATTGCGCGGCATCTGGTCCTTGCCGCGCTGGATATAGCCGGAAGAGAAATCGAAGATATCGTCCTCTTCGGGTTCCTGCCCGGCGGGCAGCACCGGCACGGCAACCTGAGCGTGGATTGCATCAAGCTGCTGGAGCAGGCGCGTCACATATTCGGCAATG
This sequence comes from Novosphingobium sp., assembly GCA_044238415.1. GTDB lineage: Bacteria > Pseudomonadota > Alphaproteobacteria > Sphingomonadales > Sphingomonadaceae > Novosphingobium. Next base: position 10,663 of record JBIIDJ010000026.1, on the reverse strand, counting down.
ATGTCGACGCGCAGGGTCCAGCTGGCGTTCAGATAACCGAACACGGCTGCCAGGTTCGGCACGTTCGAGAACATGCAGTTGCGGTAATAGAACCGCTTGGAGAAATCGACCGGTTCGCCATCGACCGACACGGCGATCTTGCCGGCGACTGCCAGCTTCAGGCCGGTGGCAGTGACAATGATATCCGCGTCAAGATGCTTGCCGGACTTGAGCTTTACCCCGGCGGCGTCGAACTTTTCGATATGGTCGGTCACGACGCTGGCCTTGCCGGCCTTGATCGCCTCGAAGAAATCGGCGTCGGGCACCAGGCACAGCCGCTGCTCCCACGGATTGTAAGGCGGGGTGAAATCGGCGGGGCTGTAGTTTTCGCCAAGATTCTCCCGAAGCTGCTGGGTCAGGAACTCCTTGACCTTCTCCGGCTTATTGCGTGCGCGCTTGAAGACCAGATCCTGGAAAAAGATGTTCTTGGCCCGGGTCAGCGCATAGGCCCACTTTTCGGGCAGGATCTTGCGCAGGCCATTGGCAAGCGCATCCTTGGCTGGCCGGCTGACCATCCAGGTCGGCGTGCGTTGCAGCATGGTGACATGGCTCGCGCCGGACTGGGCCATGGCCGGAACGATCGTCACGGCCGTGGCGCCAGAGCCGATCACCACCACCTTCTTGCCCCGATAGTCCAGATCATCGGGCCAGAACTGCGGGTGGATCACCTGCCCCTTGAACGTCTTGCGGCCCGGGAAGTTCGCGTCATAGGGATCGTCGTAATCGTAATAGCCTGACCCCAGGAACAGGAAGCGGGTAAGGACCCGTCCGGCCTTGCCATCCTTGCCTTCGGTCTCGACCGTCCAGCGCCCGGTCTGGCTGTCCCAGGCAGCGCTGATCACCTTCTGGCCAAAGCGCATATGCTGGCGCAGGCCGTACTGGTCGGAAATGTCCTCAAGATATTCAAGGATCGAGGGCCCGTCCGCGATCGACTTTTCGTGCTTCCACGGGGCAAAGGCGAAGCCCAGCGTGTGCATATCGCTGTCCGAGCGGATGCCGGGATAGCGGAACAGATCCCAGGTGCCGCCGACCTGGTCGCGCCGGTCGAGAATCGCGAAGGACTTGTTCGGGCAGTCTCGGGTGAGGTGAACGGCCATGCCAATTCCCGAAATGCCTGCGCCGACAATCAGGAAATCAAGCACTTCCTCGACTGGGGTCATCGCGTTCATTGGCCGGGTCTCCCTCCGGTATTGACATGCTTGTCAGTATTTAAGCGCCCGCTTAACCTATCGCGCGCGGGATTGCCAGCATCATGCCGGTTTGGCAGGTCATGGCAATGATCATTGCTGCACGCCGCTATGTAAAAGGTCAGGTCAGCCTGGCCGAGATCGCGATTGACGGACAGCCGCGCCGGTCCTTGCCGCGCGGCGCGTTTGACTGGATCGGGCTCTACGCCTCCAATCGCGACGAAATGGCGTTGCTCCAGGCGCAGTTCGGGCTCCATCCGCTGGCGGTCGAAGATGCGCTTAACCCGATGCAGATGCCCAAGATCGACATCTACGGGCAACAGTTGTTCATCGTCGCCCGGACCGCTGCGATCGAGGAGGGAGACAAGATCTCCTATGGCCAGACCGCTCTGTTTCTGGGATCGGATTTCATCATCACTGTGCGCTTCGGTTCAGAGCGTAGCCACACCGCGCTGCGCGAGCGGCTGGAGGCAAACAGCGAGTCGATGGCCGAAGGGCCCGACTATGTCGCTCATGCAATCCTCGATTACATTGCCGACGGGTTCGAGCCGATCCTTGAAAAGCTGGAAGAGGCGGTTCAGTCGATTGAGGAGCGGGCGATTGATGCCTTCCCCGAACCCTCAACCATCCGCCGCATCTTCCGCCTGCGCCGCCAACTGCGCCGGTTTGTGCGGATTGTCGGGCCGATGGAGGAAGTCTGCGACCGGCTTTCAAGCACGGAGCTGCCCTGCATCGATGGCGGCGCTCGGGTGTGGTACCGCGACGTGCTCGATCACATGCGCCGGGCGCTGCGGCGGATCGCCGGGCTTAACGAAACACTGGCAACCGTTGTCGAAACTGCCAGCCTGCTGGAACAGCACCGCCAGGGCAAGATGACCCGGCAGCTGGCGTCCTGGGCGGCGATCCTGGCCGTGCCAACTGCCATTGCCGGGATCTATGGCATGAACTTCGATTACATGCCCGAACTGCGCCAGCCGTGGGGCTATCCCGCGGTCATGGCACTGATCGTGACGATCTGCGGCGGCCTGTGGTTGCGGTTCCGGCAGATCGACTGGCTTTGAGTCCTATTCCGGCATGACCATGAACTGCTCCCACCGTCCCTGGGGGCCAGGCTCCGCATAGGTCACCAGCAGCAGCTTGCGGGTGCCGAAGGTCAGGCGGAAGTTGCGATTGACGAACCCGCCCCGCAAGCGCGGACTGCGGGGTGCTTCAAATGCCGTCAGCGGACCAAGCGGGGCCAGGCTTTCGCGCAGGTCCGCCAGGACCTGCGGTTTGAAGTAGTATTGCCCGTTCTCGGTGAACCGGGCCGGGTCGAACCGGCCGGCAATCAGGGCCTCAAGCTGGGCGCGGGCATCCTCGGTCCGGGCGGCTTCACCCGTGCTGGCCTGTGGACTGGCTGGCAAGACGATCTCACCGATCCGGCCGGTCAGGCGATCCTGGACCCGCCCGAACTCGGCATTGGTCAGCACGACCACCGATATGCCGTCGTTCACCCAGACCGCGCTTTGCGAGAGAAAGCCGACCGCCGCACCACCATGATCGACGATCTTGCGTCCGGCTGTCTCCCTAATCGAAACACCAAGGCCATAGCCCGTGCTGGACCCGTCGGCGAGGCGCACCGGGCGCTCCATTTCCTCCCAGTCCTCCTTCGGGAGCAGAGACCGGTTCAATCGGGCGATGTTCCATTTGGCAAGGTCTGCTGCAGTCACCGCCATTTCGCCGGCGGCCCAGAGCCAGCCCTGCGCCGGTGGCGTGACCGGTCTTACGGGGCCAAGTGCCACCCGGCCATAGCCCTGCGGGTAGCGCGGGCCGACGGCGGCATCGATCGGCACGGCCCGGATACCCAACGGCTTGAACAGGCGCTGCTCGAACTGTTGCCACAGCGGTGCGCCCCCAGCCTTTTCGGCAATCATCCCGGCCACGACATAGCCGGTGTTGGAATACTGCCAGCGGGTGCCCGGCGGATAATCGAGCGGCTTCATGCCCCACCGCGCGACAATGCCTTGCGGCTCAACCGGCTGCTCCATGGCCGCAAAGGCGAAATCCTGCGGCCAGTAATCCTGAAGACCGGCGGTGTGCGCCAGCAGCTGACGCAGCGTGATGTCCTTCGCACCGCTGACATCGGGCATCCACTTGCCGACCTTGTCATCCAGACTAAGTTTGCCGTCATTCTCCAGCATCAGCAGCAATGCGCCCAGAAACTGCTTCGAGTTCGAGGCGATCGGATAGGGCAGGTCGGTCCGTGGCCCCGGGATCGTTTCCGAGGTCTTGCCCCAGGCCCGGTCAAGCACCAGCTTGCCGCCCCGCACCACTGCAATCTGCACTGATGGCACACCCGTTTCGGCGAGGGCATCACTCACCGATTTTTCGATGGCGGCCATTTCGCTGACGGAAAGCTCCTGCGCGCGGACGGTGCCGGACAGGGCCGAGGCGGAAAGGGCGAGGGCGACCAGCGCCGGGATCGGGCGAAACATGGCAGCGAGGCTAGCGGCTTATGCAGTTGGCGCAAGCACTGCCACCATCTCCGGGCAGTTTGGCTGTGCCGGTGCGCTCGGCGAGCCCTAACGGCTGCGCGACATGGCCCATCTCGATCCTTGCCAGCACTGGGGTCGGGGTGCTGTTCAAACTCCCGAACGCAAAGGTGCGGATCGTGGCGGTCAACCTTAGTACGGTAATTGTGACTATTGCATTTACCCTGATTCCCGGCATCGTATCGGCATCGAATCAGGGGATTTTCTTCATGCAATCCACAACCCGTTTGACCGCAAATCTGCGGTCATCTTTGCTTGTATCTTCGGCCCTCCTCCTTTTGGCCGGTGCTCAATCCGTCCAGGCGCAAGAAGCCGGGCAGACTGCCGGCACCAGCGATGGGCAGCCGGAACTGTCAGTGCAGACCACTGCAACCGCTCTGCTGCCGGGCAGTGTGGCCGCGATGACCGTGGCCGATGTCGCGCACACGCGGCAGACGATCATTTCGGTCAACGACACTCCGTCGATCACGATCAACAATAACTTCACGCCGACCGATGCACGCGATCCAACCAATCTGACCGGCGTCGGCCTGGTGGTCACGGACGCAGGTGGCGGTGGCGTCGGCTTGTGCACTGCCTCGAAAATCAATCCGCGCGTGGTTTTGTTCGCGGCGCACTGTGTCAACAACCGTGCAGCCACAGCCTATGGCGCGAACAGCGGCGGGGTGGGCATTTCCATCGGCTTTGAAACCAACACCCGTGCAAATGCGCCTGGGCAAGTTGATGAACTGGTGCGCTGGCTGCTTGGCACTGGCCCGTCCGCCGAAGGGCGTTTCCAGACGAACCAGGCCCAATCATATTACAACATCAACCAGGTGTTCTGGCATCCGGGTTCCGTAGCCCCGGCATCCTGCACTAACCCGTCCTCGTGCTTCCTCGAAGCAGACATAGCCACGGCCGTGCTGGATACGCCGGCCCTGGATAACATCCCGACCTGGGCACTGCTGTTCTCGCCAATGCCGACGCCAGCCACGATCAATCCGGCCACCGGAACGGGCTATCACGTTACCATCACCGGCTATGGTCGGAACGGCAACGGCACCACCGGCGCTTCGGGTAACGACTTCCGCCGCCGCGTGGCCGAAAACATGCTGGGCGCGCTGACCTCGATCAGCGAGCGGAACCTGTTCCTGTTCGGCTCTGCCGGCTCGCCTGCCCGCCCGCAGCTGCTCTACTGGCTTGACTTCGATGATCCCACCCGCACCAATACCCGCGACTTCAACGGCTTCCGTGACAATGCGTTGCCGCGCGAAGGCCTTACCGGGCCGGGCGATTCCGGTGGTCCGCTGATTATCGACCAGGCCTATGCCAAGCAGGTGGTGATCGGCGTGCTCTCGGGCGGGTCGACCTTCTTCGGGGGGCAGCCCGGCGGCAGCTATGGCACCCAGAGCTTCTACCAGCCGCTGTTCCTTTATTGGGACTGGATCGTCGCCAACAACCCTTACCGCTATGTTTCGGCAGTGGCGGGGAACCGCAACTGGGAAGATGCCGCGGCTTGGGTGACCGAGCTGGATCCGGCCTATCACATCCTTACCGGGGTTTCGGCCAGCAACCCGCTTGGGACGCTGACTAACGGCCTGCCTACCAACCTGGGCGGCACCAACACGGTGACTACGCCCAAGTTCGGGGAGTTCTGCTTCCAGCTGGGCGGTACCAATGAGTGCCAGAACATCGCTACTGGCGCGATCCGGAACGGCGTCCCCAACAATCCGTCGGATTCCGCACCGATGCTGTCAGCGCGCATCACCGATGTGTCTACTCCGGACATCGTTTCGTTGCTCGCGGGCGACGGCCAGCCTGCTTCGGGCGGCGTACAGGGTACCGGCAATGTCAGCTTCAATCGCTCGGCGCTGGACGGTGCGTTTGATGCGCCTTCGGCTTACTCCGCCACGCTTGCTCCCGCTCCGACGCTGGCCAATGGCCTGCCAGGTGCAACCAATTTCGTGCCCAACAACGTGGATGGGGTACGCACGACGGGCGTGATGGGGCGCTATTACGATGTCACCCTGCGTAATGCCGGCACGGTTACGCTCAATTCCACGGTCACGGTCGATCGCTTCACCGTGCGCGGGGCGTCCTCGCAGCTGACCGTGGCTAGTGGGGCGTCGCTGACCAGCCTGCTCTCGCTTGGCCACCTGACCGGGATCGTCAACGTCAACGGCACGATCAACGCGCCGGGCGAATATCTGTTCGCCTCGGGGCTGCTCACCGGCACCGGCCGGGTCAACGCACCGTTCCTGACCAGCGTGATGGGCAACTTTGCGCCCGGCACTGTTGGCACGGTCGGCTCGCTGACCATCGGCGGCAACCTGGTGATGGGCTCGGCTTCGACCTATGCCATCGATCTGGGCGCGAACGGCGTTTCGGATCGGCTGGTTGTCGTAGCCAGCACCACGACGCCGAGTTCGACTGGCCTTGCCACCCTGGGCGGCAACCTGCAGTTCGGCTTCGGGCCGGGCTCCGGGGTGCAGGCCGGCAATGTCTATACGATCCTGACCGCAGCCGGCGGCGTCACCGGAACGTTCAATACGCCGAGCGCCCTGACCGGGGTACTCCGCTCGACCCTGCTTTATGGCACCAACCAGGTGCAGATGCAGATCACCACGGTGCCCTATGCCTCGGTGATCGACACCACCTCGCCGGTTCAGGCGGCCTATGCGGCGCTGCTCGATGCCAACCGCAACAGCGGCACCCTTGGCGGGATATTCCCGGTGCTGGACCTTGCCAACACCGCCACGATCCGTGCCACGCTTGAAGCACTGGCGCCGCGGACCGAAACGCTGCGCCTCGCGCTCGGCACGACGGCCATGGATGCTGCCAACCGGTTGATCCGCAACCGCGTGCAGGGGGTTGCCCCGGGCGTGTCGGGCGGCTCGGTCGCCTATATCGGTAAGCCCATTCGCTCAGCCGCGATGGCCTATGCTAACGCGCGCGGCAATGTCGCGGTGATGGGCGCCGCCGGTGCTGCCGATACCGAAGTGCGTGAAGGCAAGCTGCCTGACAATGTCAGCGCTTTCTTCGCCGGTGGTTACATCGATGGTGACAGTGCACCGATGGCCACTGCCCTGCCGGCGGGTGGGCGTGATCAGTTCAACGGCTGGTACATCGGGGCCGGGGCCGAACTGCATCTGTCCGATACGGCAGCGGTGGGCTTTGGCCTGAGCTACACGGACCTGAAGGGCACCACCGGTGCGGCTTTGGGCACGGCCAAGGCCAGCCTGATCCAGGGCTCGCTCTATGCCAAGCACCAGTCAGGGCCGATCGCCATCGATGGGCAGTTCTCGGCCGGCCTGATCAACAGCGATACGTCGCGTCCGGGCGGGCTGCCCGGGTTGCCCTACACGCTGACCTCGAATGAGGACGGCCTGGCGCTGGCGGCCGAGGCCAACCTTTCGGCCCATTACGGGTCAGGTTCGGTGAAGTTCGGCCCATCGCTCGGCCTGCGTTGGTCGCAGCTCGATTTTGGCCGCATTGTTGAGGCTGGCGGGCCGACTGCCCTGGTCATCGATCCGGGCAAGTACAGCGCCTTTGAGGGCCGCGCCGGGTTCAACCTGTTCGGTCAGGGCCGGATCCGGCCGAGCGCGTCGGTCCACTATGTCCACGGGTTCGATGCCCAGACTGCTACCTTCAATGGTCAGTTCGTGGGCGGTATCCCGACCGCGCGCCAGGGCTTTGCTCTGGGTCTGGGGGATCGGGACTGGGTCGAGGCCAGCCTTGGTCTGGCCATCACCGCGGGCAAGGCAGTTATCACGCTCAGTGCCGACACGACGATTGAACGCGATGATGTCGATTATCGCGCTTACCGCGCATCGGTCCTGTTCCGGTTCTGAGGCCGGAGCGCATCACGATAGGAAAGGGGCTCGCCGGCATCGGCGGGCCCTTTTTTCTTCAGGCAAGGGCCCCGAACAGATCGTGCTCGTCGGCGTCTTCGATCACGGCCTGGACGATATCACCCGGCTGGAGCGAGGCCGGCACCTGACGCAAGTGAACCGCGCCGTCGATCTCTGGCGCATCCGCCTGGGACCGGCCGGTTGCGCCGATGTCGCCGTCCTCGTCCGGCTCGCCCACCATGTCGATGATCACCGGCAGGCTGCGGCCGATCTTGGCCTGGAGCTTGGCCGCGCTGATCGCTGCAGTCTTTTCCATGATCCGGGCATAGCGCTCTTCCTTCACCTCCTCCGGCACCGGGTTCGGCAGGTCATTGGCGGCGGCCCCGGCGACGGGTTCAAAGCGGAAGGCACCGACGCGGTCGAGCTGCGCTTCGTCCAGCCAATCGAGCAGGTACTGGAAGTCTTCTTCGGTCTCACCGGGGAAGCCGACCACAAAGGACGACCGCACGGCGATGTCGGGGCAGATTGCTCGCCACGACCGTAGCCGCTCAAGCACCTTCGCCTCGTTCGCGGGACGCTTCATCGACTTCAGCACATTCGGGCTGGCGTGCTGGAAGGGAATGTCGAGGTAGGGTGTCAGCAGCCCTTCGGCCATCAGCGGGATCACCGCATCGACGTGCGGATAGGGATAGACATAGTGCAGCCGCACCCATGGCGCTCGGCCTTCGCTGGTCCGCAACTGGCCCAGTTCGCGGGCAAGGTCGGTCATGTGGGCGCGGACCGGATGGTCCTTCCACATCCGTTCCTCATGCCGGATATCGACGCCATAGGCCGAGGTATCCTGGCTGATCACCAGCAGTTCCTTGGTGCCTGCCGCAACCAGCTTTTCCGCTTCGCGCAGCACGGCATCGATCCGCCGGCTGGCAAGCTTGCCGCGCAATTGCGGGATGATGCAGAAGGCGCAGGCGTGATTGCAGCCTTCTGAAATCTTCAGATAGCTGTAATGGCGCGGGGTCAGCTTGATGTCGGGCTGCGGGATCAGGTCGATGAAGGGGCCCTGGCTGGGCGGTGCAGCCTCATGCACGGCCTCGACTACGGCTTCGTACTGATGCGCGCCGGTCACGGCCAGCACCGCCGGGTACTTGGCGCGGATCAGTTCGGCATCCTCACCCATGCAGCCGGTCACGATCACGCGGCCGTTCTCGGCGATTGCCTCGCCGATCGCAGCCAGGCTTTCCTCCTTGGCCGAATCAAGGAAGCCGCACGTGTTGACCAGCACGACGTCAGCCCCGGCGTAGTCCGGGCTCATGGCGTAGCCGTCGGCGCGCAGCCGGGTGAGGATCCGTTCGGAGTCGACCAGCGCCTTGGGGCAGCCCAGGCTGACCATGCCGACGCGCTTCTGATCGGGAAGTTCGATTGCCATGGCCGCGCCCCCTACACGCGAAGCGGCCGTTGCGCTACCTTTGCCGCAAGGAGGCCAGCATGGGCGAAATGGACTGGGGTGCAGTCGTGGCAGCAGCTTTGGCGGCACGGTTGGTGCTGGAACTGGCGGTGCGCAGCCGGACTGTGGGAGAGCGGCTGGCCACTTTCGCGATCTGCCTGGTCCCGGCGGCCATGCTGGGCCACGCCCTGGCCCGGATCGGGCCGGACACGTTGGCCGCCAAGCCGCACCTCTATTTCATGCAGTCAGGCGGCTTGGCGCTGGCCTTTGTCTTGCCCGCCTTGTGGCTAGTCCGCAGCCGGGAAGGCACCGCGCCGCGCCGTGTGGCGATCGACAGCGCGGTGTTCCTGGCGGCCTATCTGGCGATGGGCGCGATTTTCTGGGCGCTCAGTTAGCAATTTCGCTGATGCGGTGATGCGGCAGGACGCGCCAGGCGGCAATCGCCAGGGCGACCTGGAATGCCTCGATCGCCATGGGCATGGCAAATCCTTCGGCGGTGCCATCCAGCGCGGCGCTGATCGCGCGGCCGGTAAAGGCAATGCCGAACAGCAGGGCCGGCACCAGCAGCAGGTCTCCGTTGCGCCGCCAGCCACCCCACAGCTGGCAACCGCCCGCCACCAGGAAGAAGGCGGTCATGTCCGCCCGCAGCACCGCAAGGCCGCCGGGGCCGACCGGTGAAAGATTGAACGCCGCGCCCAAACGCGCCGGATCGATGAAGAAGCTGGCTCCCAGGAACAGGTTGAACAGTCCGAACAGGAACAGGAGAGCGGTAAGGATCAGACGCATGGCGGTAACTTTCCCCGTTGTTGCCGTATTTACCTTTGTGCCTCACGGAATTCCGGAAAGCAAAGCCTGTTGCGCAACGGGGAGGGGCATTGCACAAGCGGATCGTCATGACCGGGCCTAGGATTCTTCTCGTAATCGGTGGCGGGATCGCCGCCTACAAGTCGTGCGAGCTCGTCCGGCTCATCCGCAGGCATGGGGGCGAGGTTACCTGCGTGCTGACCAATGGCGGGTCGCAGTTCGTCACTGCCATGACGCTGGCAGCGCTGAGCGAGAACCCTGTCCACACGACCCTGTGGGACCTCAAGAACGAGGTCGAGATGGGCCATATCCAGCTATCGCGTCAGGCGGATCTGATCGTGGTTTGCCCGGCCACGGCCGATCTGCTGGCCAAAATGACGCACGGCATTGCGGACGATCTTGCTACGACCCTGCTGCTGGCCACGGACAAGCCGGTGATGGCAGTTCCGGCGATGAACGTGCGGATGTGGGAGCATGCTGCCACCCAGGCCAATGTCGCTGTCTTGCGGGAGCGCGGGGTAGCCGTGCTCGAACCCGATGAAGGCCCGATGGCCTGCGGTGAGTTTGGTCCGGGCCGTTTGCCCGAGCCGATCGCTGTCTGGGCCGCGATCTGCGAAGCTCTGGCTCTAGATCCGCCTTTGCTGCCAGCGCCCGAAGAGGCCTGGGACCCAGGCGAGGCGGACGCCGGGCTGGGCGGCCTGTCTGGCAACCTGATCCAGCGGACGACCAGTACCCGGATTGTCTTCGAAGACGAGGAACTGCCGGAAGAGGCGGAAATCGAGGATTTGCCCCAGCTTGAGCCGCCGCTGCCCGATCTGCCGCCCGTGTCGG
>JBIIDJ010000099.1:0-8933 GCA_044238415.1 Novosphingobium sp. | reverse complement strand
ACCGGGACCAGCGCAAAGCAGGCCACCAGCACTTTTACCGGCGCCGAATACCGCTTTGGTGAGGCCGAACTCACCGCTTACGGCGAGTTCGAGCTGCAAACGCTGGAGCGGGTGCTGCGCGAGGGTCGGGCCGAAGCACTGGTGGCCGTGCACCAGGCGATCTGCCGCAAGATTGGGTGGCACCCCGGTGCCGGCGACGAGCGCGCCTTCCTTGAGGCCTATTACACCCAGCTGCGCGCTCGGCTGGAAGCCGGGATGCGACTGGGCAAGCGCAAGGCCAGCAAGCACGTGGCCGACAGCTAAGTCTGTCGGCCGCGCGCCAGCCGGATCGTCAGTTCCGGAAGTTCAGCACCTGCCAGAGCTGCGAGCCCAGCACCTTGCGATACTTGGCCCGTTCGCCCGATGCCGCCTGCATCTGTGCATCGGTCATTTTGACGTTGTCGCGGAACTGCTTGGCCCGGCGCTCGTCTTCCGCAGCATCGGGGATCGACTTGAAGCGGACCACCAGGATCACGTCCGGTTCGCCCGGGCGCTTGTTGACGTTGGCCAGCACTTCATAGCCGGTGATCCAGCCTTGAGACTTGGCATATTCCTGCTGCTGGCGCCACATCCCGGCCAGGTGCTTGGCATAGTCAAGACCGTGCCCGTCATCGATGGTGATCGAGGACACCTCGACCAGATCCCCACCAACCATCGGGTTGCTCTGAGCCATGGCCGGTGTGGCGCAGGCGAACGACAGCGTTGCGGCCAGAGCGGCCGCCTTGAGCATCAGTTTCATGATCATCCCTCCACTTCGGGATGCGATCAGCATCGGCACAGTGCCAACCCTGTCCCATCCCATGCCCCTGGAGCCGGGCGTCCCGATCGATTTTATTTCCGCCCCCAAGTATCTGAAAGCTAGGCCGCAAAGGGGGCGGAGTCAAAGATTCCCTAGGGGAAACTACTTATTTCGGAGGTTGCGCCAGAATATCCCGCGTGCAGAATGGTTTGATGAATTCATACCGCATTATCGAGGATGATCTGACGGGGGCAAAAATCGCCGCCTTGCTGCGATTGCATCTGGATGAAATGCATCGGTGGTCCCCCCCTGAAAGTGTGCATGCCATGCCGATCGAGCGGCTGCGACAACCGGACGTCACGTTCTATTCCGCCTGGGACGGGGAACGGCTTGCCGCCTGCGGTGCGATCAAGCACCTGGCAGCCGATCATGGCGAACTGAAATCGATGCGCGCCCATCCGGACTATCGCGGCCAGGGTGCAGGCAAGGCAATCCTGCTGCATTTGCTTGGCGAAGCCCGGGCGCGGGGCTATCGGCGGGTCAGCCTGGAAACCGGGCGACCCGAACCGTTCCTGCCGGCACGGCGGCTGTACGAAAGCCACGGCTTTACGGAATGCCCGCCCTTCGCCGGCTATACCGAAGATGCCTTCTCGCTATGCATGACCCGAACGCTCTGATCCTGCGCCCTGCGACCGAAGCCGATATCCCCGCGTTGTCACGCCTGGCCATCGATGCTTTTGTCGCCAAGTTCGGGACGCTCTACAGCGAGCAAGACCTGAACACCTTTCTGGCCGAAGCCCTGTCCGAACCAGCGATCGCCGCCGAGCTGGCCAATCCGAAGCGGGTCTATCGCCTGGCCGAACGCGATGGGGCGCTGCTGGGCTATTGCAAGATTGGCCTTTCCTGTGGCTTTCCCGAATATGCCCGGGGTGAACGGGTAATGGAGCTGAAGCAGCTCTACACCGCACCCGATGCCACCGGCCTGGGCATTGGCGGGAAGCTGATGGACTGGGCCATGGCGGAATTTGCCGCGCGCGGCGCGGACGAGGTGCAGATCTCGGTCTATGCCTACAACGACGGCGGCCACCGCTTCTACCGCCGCTATGGCTTTGACAAGGTGGCCGACATCACCTTTCGAGTGGGTGAGCAGCTGGACGAGGAATTCCTCTTCGGCCGTTTGATTTAGCACATTTACCTGTACGGCGAGACGACCTAAGGCGACCGCGATGATGGCCATTCGTGCCCTGCTTCGTGTCCGTTACCCACTGGCCCTGGTGCTGGTCGTTCTGGCGCTCGCTGTGCGGATGCTGGTGCCCGCTGGAACCATGCCGGGCAGCGGCGACAAGGTGCTGGCAATGGAAATCTGCGCCGATGCCAGCGGCATGCCGCACAGCCAGCTGTTGATCATCCCCGGCAAACCCGCTCCGCACGAAAACAGCGCCGCTAAGGGCCAGTGCGCCTTTGCCGGCCTTGCCTTCCCAGCGCTGGCCGGAACCGATCCGGTGCTGCTGGCGATCGCCCTGGCCTTCATCCTGGCCATCGGCTTGGCGCTGGTTGCGCCTGCCCTGCCCGCACGCTTCACCCGGTTCCAGCCGCCCTTGCGGGGACCACCCGCTTTCGCCTGATCCAATCGTCAACCTGACCAACGATCAAAGCGAAAGTTCCAGAACCATGTCATTCCGTTTGTTATGCGGCGCTGCGGCGCTGCTACTGATGCTGTCCGCACCTGCCGCCTGGGCCGATGAAGCAGAACCTGCCACCCCGCTGACCGACACGATCATCGTGACCGGCCAGCGCCAATCGGCCGCCGATCCCGCGATCGCCGATCCGGTCGATGGCCATGCCACCGCCCCCGATGCCGCTGCGCTGGTGGCGAAACTGCCTGGCGCCGCGCTGATCAACAATGGCGCCATTTCCGGGCAGGTGCAGTTCCGCGGGCTGTTCTCCGACCGGCTGGCAATCCGCGTTGGCGGGCAGTTCTTCCAGACCGGCGGCCCCAATGCGATGGACCCGCCGCTGCACTATGCCCCGGCAATCCTGCTGGACAGCATCAGCTTGAGCCGCGGGGCCGCGCCGGTCAGCGCAGGGTCTGGCCTGGGCGCGCTGATCGAGGCGCGGCTAAAGTCGGTCGAGTTCGGCACAAGTGACCGGCTAACCCCCACCGCCAGCCTCGCCGCCAGCTATCGCAGCGCTGACGATGGCAGCGCGTTGGGCGGGGTGGCTGGCCTGACCAGCGAGCGGGTGAAGCTTAACCTGATTGCCTCGTGGGAACAGGGGGACGATTACAGCATCCCCGGTGGCAGCGCCCGCGATACGGCCCATGAACGACTGACCTATGGCCTCTCCGCCGGATTGCAGACCGGCAACAACCGCCTGACACTGGACCTGCGGCGGCAGGAGACCGATCCCAGCGGTAACCCGCCCTATGCGATGGATATCGATTACTTCGATACCAATTTCGCCCGGCTGGGGTTCGATGGCATCGTGGCGGGCAACCGGCTGAAGATCGAACTTGGCTATACCGGGGTGCGCCACGGGATGGACAACTTCAGCCAGCGCCCGGCGCCCGCCAGCACCCCACAATACCGCTATTCCTATGCCGAGGCAGACAGCCTGAGCGGCATGGCCAGCCTGGGGCTGGGCGCGCTGACGCTGGGGGTGGACGGCATGGCGACCAAGCGGCTGGTGACCATCACCAATCCGACCAATGCGGCCTTCTCCGTCACTTCGCTTGACCGGGTGCGGCAGGACCGGATCGGCGGCTTTGCCGAGTTGAGGGCATCGACCGACGACTGGCAGGCAGATCTGGGCCTGCGGATCGACCGGCATAGCGCGCGCATGGCCAATCCGCGCGTCGGCCCCGGCGTACCAGCCATGCTGGCGAACCTCGCCGCCATGACTGCTACCGCCAATGCCCCGCGCAGCGACACCACCTGGGATGCAGTGCTGCGGCTATGGCGCGAGGACGGCACAGTCCGCCCGCGCCTGATCCTGTCGCGCAAGAGCCGGGTGCCTAACGCGATCGAGCGGTTTTCGTGGCTGCCGACCGAGGCCAGTGGCGGGCTGGCCGATGGCAACATCTACATCGGTCGTCAGACGCTGAAGTCCGAAGTGGCCTGGACGGCAGAGGCCGGGGTGGATGTCGTGGCCGGGCCGCTTCGCCTCCGCCCTTCGGTGTTCTATCGCCGGATCGATGGTTACATTCAGGGCACCCCGGTGCCCGCAACCATGCTGGTTCAGATCGCGATCGCGACGATGAACGGCGATGCCACCCCGCTGATCGCCAGCAATGTCGATGCTAAACTCTATGGCGCCGATGCGGACCTGACCTGGCAGGTTGCCCCGCAGCTGCGGCTGGACGGCACGATCAGCTATGTGCGGGGCCAGCGACGCGACATTGCCGACAACCTCTATCGGATTGCTCCGCTGAACGGGCGGCTGGCGCTGACCTGGGACGGGCCGGGCTGGTCGGTCACCGCCGAAGCGGTGGGCGCAGCCGCACAGAACCGGGTATCGGCCACCAATGGCGAGACGGCCAGCCCTGGCTGGGTCAGCGCCAACCTGTGGCTTACGGCCGATCTGGCGAGCGGGCTGACCCTGTCCGGCGGGGTCGAGAACCTGCTGAACCGGCGCTATGCCGATCACCTGGCGGGCCGCAATCGCGTTGCCCTGTCCGACGTCGCAGTGGGTGAGCGCCTGCCTGCGCCGGGCCGCAGCGCTTTCGTGCGACTGGGCTTCGATTTCTGAACCGGGCCGGCCGCGTCCTGACCTGGGCTCTGACTCTAGGCAGGGCGCGGCTTTGCCCCTATATCGCCGCCCATGTCCTCAGTCCGTCCCTGGCGCGATATCGCGCGGCGCAAGTCCCGGCAGATCATGGTCGGCAAGGTCCCCGTGGGCGGCGATGCGCCGATCACGGTCCAGACCATGACCAATACACTGACCTCCGATCCGGTGGCCACGATCAACCAGATCCGCCGCTGCGAGGAGGCCGGGGCCGACATTATCCGCGTGTCCTGCCCGGATGTGGAGAGCACCCAGGCGCTGTCCAAGATCGTCAAGGCCGCGCGTGTGCCGATCGTGGCCGACATCCATTTCCACTACAAGCGCGGGCTCGAAGCGGCCGATGCCGGCGCGGCCTGCCTGCGGATCAACCCCGGCAATATCGGCTCGAGCGAGCGCGTCGCCGAAGTGGTCCGCGCGGCCAAGGCCAATGGCTGCGCGATCCGGATCGGCGTCAATGCCGGCAGCCTTGAGAAGGACCTGCTCGAAAAGTACGGCGAGCCCTGTCCCGAAGCGCTGGTCGAAAGCGCGCTCGATCACATCAAGCTGCTGCAGGATCACGATTTCCACGAATACAAGGTGGCGGTGAAGGCCAGCGACGTGTTCCTGGCCGTAGGCGCCTATATGGGCCTGGCCGATGCGGTCGATTGCCCGCTGCACCTGGGCATTACCGAGGCTGGCGGGCTGATCGGCGGCACGGTGAAGAGCGCCATTGGCATCGGCAACCTGCTGTGGGCCGGGATCGGCGACACGATCCGGGTCAGCCTGTCGGCCGAGCCGGAAGAGGAAGTGCGGGTCGGCTATGAAATCCTGAAGTCGCTGGGTCTGCGCACCCGCGGCGTCCGGGTTGTCTCCTGCCCCAGCTGTGCGCGCCAGGGCTTCGATGTGATCCGCACCGTCCAGAAACTCGAAGACGCGCTGAGCCACATCAAGACGCCAATGAGCCTCTCGGTCCTCGGCTGCGTGGTCAACGGACCCGGTGAAGCGCGCGAGACCGATATCGGCGTGACCGGCGGCGGCAATGGCAAGCACATGGTCTACCTGCGCGGGGTGACCGATCACCACGTCTCCGACGATGGCATGATCGATCACATCGTCAAACTGGTCGAGGAAAAGGCCGCCGAGATCGAGGCCGGCACCGTCGCCAGCATGGACAGTCTGCACGGCAAGCACGCCTGAGCCAGTGCGGCGGGCGAGCTGCCGCTGACTGTCCTTGCGCGGCGTTTCGTGGCAAGGGCGCGGCCATGACGCTTTCGATCCGCCCCGCCACCCCGGCCGACCTGCCCCTGATCGCCCAGTTGATCCGCGATCTGGCCGAATATGAAAAACTCGCTCACGAAGTCCGCTTTGATGAGGCGGTGCTGGGCCAGAAGCTGTTCGGCGCGCGCCCCTATGCCGAAGTCGTGATCGGCGAGCTGGACGGTGCTCCACAGGGCTTTGCCTTGTTCTTTCACAATTTTTCGACGTTCGAGGGCAAGCCGGGAATCTACCTGGAAGACCTGTTCGTACGGCCCGAGGCACGCGGATCCGGCCTGGGCAAGGCACTGCTCTCGCACCTTGCGATGCTGGCAGTGGAGCGCGACTGCGCCCGGCTCGAATGGTCGGTGCTGGACTGGAATGCGCCAGCGATCGGCTTCTACAAGAAGCTGGGCGCGCGGCTGATGGACGAATGGACTGTCATGCGGGTCGATGGCGCTGCCCTTGCACGGCTCGGCGCAGGTGCACGCTTTTCCGCCGATTCCGTCTAGCGATTCGTTAATCGCATGATTATCCACAGGGCGCTATGAAAGGGTCCATGAACAGACGCGAGGCATTGCTGGGCGCCATGGCGGCGGGAGCGGCGCTGGCCGTGCCCGGTCGCGCGCTGGCCCAGAACGCCGCCCGCGCCTTCGAGGAATCGTTTGGGCTGCCGCCCGTGCCGGTGGCGCCACCGCCGTTGCCCATGGTGGCCGAACCAAACCCGGCCTACGACGCCCGACTGATCGAGATCGCCAAGCGCGAACTCCAGCGCGCCGGCGCTACAGTTTGGCGCCACGACATTGTCGGCATCGCCGATTTCGCCCGCCCGAGCACCCTGCCGCGGTTCCACTTCGTCCATCTCGAAAAGGGCGAAATCCGTTCGTTCCATGTCAGCCACGGCCGTGGTTCCGATCGGGATCACACCGGGTTTCTTCAGGCCTTCTCCAACGAGCCCGGATCACTCGCAACCTCGCGCGGGGCTTACCTGACCTGCGAATGGTACAGGGGGCGCTACGGCACCTCGATCCGCCTGGAGGGGCTGGATGCCGATAATTCCAACGCGCTGGACCGGGCCATCGTGATGCACCCGGCCGAATATGCCCGGCCCGAGCGGATCGCCCAGTGGGGCCGCCTGGGCCGCAGCGAAGGCTGCTTTGCGATGTCGCCCGATCAGTTCAACGAAGCGCTGTGGCACCTCTCCGGCGGACGCCTGCTCTACGCGGACCGGATCGAATTGACATAGCAGCTTGGCGTTCGGCCGATCCAGGCCGGTGCGCCATGCCTTTCACGGGTGCGAAGGGCGCACCAGCCTAAAGCGGGTTATCCAGCTTGATCACCGTCTCGGTCGATTTGCGTTGGCCGTCCCAGGCTTTGCGCGGGGCAGCAAAGCTGGCGAAGACGGGTGCATCGCGGCTGTAGAGGTCAGCAAACTTGCCCATCTTGCCAGTGATGTCCGAAGCCATGGTGAAATAGGTGATGTAGACCGGGAAGGTCTTGGTCATCGGCACCCGGGTGTACTTGCCCGAAGTGACAATGGCGACCGCTTCGTCCGGCGTCATCCCGGCGCCCAGGATCGCCATGGTGATGGCCAGCTCGGTCGCCCGCTCGGTGCGGATGCAGCCGTGGCTCATCGCCCGGTTGACCGCGTTGAACAGGTTGCGGTTGGGCGTATCGTGCAGGAAGATCGCATGCTCGTTGGGCATGTCGAGCTTCATCAAGCCCAGCGCATTGTTCGGCCCGGGCTGCTGGACAACATAGATTACGCCGTCCCGACCCTTGGTCACCCTGAAGTTTTCGCGCTTGGCCCGGGCCGGATTGGCGAGCAGCTGGGCGCCCAGGCCTTCGCCTTTCACGATTGACTGCGGCACGGTCCAGGTCGGGTTGAACACCACGCCCTCGACCACTTCGGCCAGCTGCGGGGTGGCGGTGCGGCCCACCTTGCCAACGATCGTGCGGTAGGAACGGATGATCTCGTTATCGACGGTCAGCCGCAGCTGGAATTCGGGCACATTGGTCAGCAGATAAAACTTGCCAAGATCGCGCGGCAGCCAGCGCCAGCGATCAAGGTTGGCCTGGATCAGCCGCCGCCCGGCCTTGTCTGCCTCGGGCAGCTTGGCGAGCTCCGCCTTGAGCCTGGCATAGTCGGGATGGGTCGGAGCCAGGCCGGCGATGGTGCGGGCAATATCGCCCGAGGCCAGCGCCTCGGCCATAACCGTCGCGGTCGGGCGCTGGTCAACGTCGGTATCGACCGCGAACCATTGAATCCGCGAGGCCATCCGGGTGCGGCCATCACGCATGTCCTCGATCAGCCAGGCGAGCGACCGGCTGGCCTGGGCATCGAGTGCGGCGCCCGGCCCGACCAGGATCGCCGCGCGCAGGGCGGTCAGCTGGTAATCGGCGGGAATCAGGCCCTCGGCCCCGATCCCCTCGATCACCTTGGCCAGCGCCTGGGCCTGGGCGACCTGCCAGGTCATGACCGGTTCGATCACCGCCAGGTCGGGCCCAATGGAGGGAGTGGCGGCTGGCGCCGGCATAGCGGGCGGCGCTGGCGGCACGGCGGACGGCGTAGCGCTTGGCACCGGGGCCGGACTGGGCAGAATGCTCTCCGGCGTGCGACCGGTCTGCTGTGCCAAAGCAGCCCCGGCAACCAGTGCGAGTGCCAGCGCCGTGGCGCCGCGACCAGCGCGCCAAAGTGCCCCGCTCTGCCCTGTCATGATCGAATGCTCCGTCGCTGGCGCTGCCCATCCACAGCGGCGTTATCTGTCGATAGATTAAATGCCCTTTTCGCGCCCCGTCTTCAAGCACTGACGGCAAACTTTGCGCAGCGCCTTGCCAGTGGCCAGCACAAGCGGCACACCGTCCACCGGGACCCTGCGGGAGGATGGATGATGCGGATGTTTGCAAGCGCGCTGGCGATGACGCTGGCGCTGACCGGCCCGGCGCTGGCCGAAACGGTGGTGATCCGGGCTGGCTCGGTGCTGACCGATGCCGCCAGTGAGCCGAGCGGACCAGCCACCATTACGGTGACCGACGGCAGGATCGTCAGCGTCGCGCCCGGCTCGCCCCCGGCACCGGTCGGCGCGCGCGAGGTTGACCTTTCCGGCAAGACCGTGCTGCCCGGCCTGATCGACCTGCA
>JBIIDJ010000098.1:0-8936 GCA_044238415.1 Novosphingobium sp. | reverse complement strand
CCGCCATTGCCATCGTCCGGTGAATCGTCGCGGCGCTGGTCGCTCACGGCTGGCGTGCCGGCCGCGCCGCTGCCGTCCTTGCCCTGGCTGCGCGAGCGGCGCAGCAGGGCTGGCACAATGGCGATGAACACCACGGCCAGCGCGATCCAGAAGGCGTAGGTCATGGGCGTTCCTCCACATTGATGACTGCCGTCAGCGGCAGCAGACCATAGACATGGGGGAACAGTGCGCCCCCGCGCGATTCCTCCCAGCGCACCGCCGCACCCAGCAGCGCCAGGTCGACCTCGGCGATCACCAGCCCGGCCTGCCCGGCAAAGTACTTGTCCAGCGTGCCCTGCAACTGCTCGATTGCGGAAAGGTGGATATAGCCATCGGCCAGGTCAATGGGCGCGCCGCGGAACAGGCCATCGGCCTGCCACTGCGCCCATTGCGCGGCCGTCAGGACCTTGAAGGCGGTGGAAGGCAAGGCGGCGGGTTCAATCATCCTTCGGTTAGGCCACAAGCAGGTGGGTTAGGAAAGGCGGAATCGACCCGGCCAGGATCGGCCAGCGCCGGTGCGACCCGCGCGACAGGGGCAGTCGGGGCTGCTATCCTGTCCGGCATGATCCCTGGCACCAAGCCTGTCATCCGCTCCGCCCTGGCCTATTTCGCCGCGATCTTTGCGCTGGGCTTCGTGCTCGGCACGGTGCGCACGTTGTGGCTGGCGCCGCGGTTGGGGGAGACGGGGGCCGTGCTGGCCGAACTGCCGGTAATGCTGGCAGCCAGCTGGTGGTGCGCGCGGCGGATCGTGGCGCGCGCCGCCTTGCCGGGGCGCGGCGCGGCGCTGGCCCTGGGCGGGCTGGCCTTCGCCCTACTGCTGGCGGCCGAGCTTGCGCTGGCCCTGCTGCTGTTTGGTGAGACGGCGGCCGCATGGCTCGCCAGCCTGGCCCGCCTGCCCGGCGCACTGGGGCTGGCCGGGCAGATGCTGTTCGGCCTGATGCCGGCGCTGGCCTGGCGCCGGCCGGCCTAGCCCAGCGGAGTGATCCGGCCGCGCACGCCCAGCGAGTCGGTTGTCGCCCCGCGGTTGCCGCCCTTGACCTGCAGCACGATCTGGCTGCCCCGCTCCAGCCACAGCCGCTTGCGGATCCGCAGGTTGTAAGTGTTGAAGCGCCAGTCCTCGACCCGCTTGCTGAGCACGCCATCGACATAGAGCTCAAGGAAGGCGGTCGAATGATCGCCCCCGTCATAGCCGCTGTGATAGCCCTCGGCATCGACCAGCACCCGGACGTTGTACGGCCCAATGGTGACCACATCGACATCGCCGATCTGGCCAAAGGTCTCAACGTCCGGGTTGAACAGCTTGTCCATCGCATTGCCCTCCACTCGCTTGTGGAGCGCAGGCTTAGGCCGTGCTGCGCGGGCGCGCCGTGATCGCGGTCACGCGCCCGCCGGGCGGTTACAGCCCCTGGGTCAGCACCACGCGGTAATCCGCCCCCTGAAAGCGGTGCTGGCGCGCTTCCTGGTAAGCGGGGGAGTGGTACCAGGCGCGGGCCGCGTCCATGTCCGGAAACTCCACGATCACGCAGCCGGCGGCCTCGGCCCCTTCCAGCGTCTCGGTCGCGCCATAGAAGGCCAGCGGCTTGCCCGGATGGCCGGCCATCGATCCGCCGGCCTTCTGGCCATAGGTCGCCATGGCGGCGGCATCGTGCTCGCGTTCCTTGATGAAGACGATGTAGGCGCTCATGCCGGTGTAATCCTTTCCCCGTTGGTCTGGCCGCGATCATGGCGGATCGCCGCGCCAAGGCAAGAGGCCCCGGATGGACCGTTGTGGACCACATGGACCACTGTTCAGGGCAAACAAAAACGGGCGGTCCAGAGGGGGCGCTGGCAGCGGCGCAAAGCAGGGAAATCCGGGCGGTGGCGGGCAGGCCGGGCATGGCCGGACCTAACCATGGACCGCCCCGTGTAGGACAGCGGAAATGGGGGCGGGGCGCCGCAGGCAGGAGGCTTTACGCGATGGACCACGCACTGGTTGTGCTGGTTCCAAGCGTTCGGCGTGAGTCCGGGATGCAGTTTGGTATAGTCTCCCCGGAATTGCGTGTCGGAAGTGAGCGAGCCGGACTGCGCCTATGAAGCCGAACTGGGCGCCGATGTTACCCGGCGGCTGACCCAGCTGCTCAACGCCGGCCCCTTCACGCTCGAACCGATCGACCGCGCCACGGACAAGTACGGCCGCAAGCTCTACGTCATCACCCGCGCGGGGGAGAGCCTGGGCGATCGACTGGTGAGCGAAGGGCTGGCGGAGGAATGGCAGGGCTATCGGCGGGATTGGTGTGGGTGATTGGGTTCACACGAAGGCACGAAGAGGTGTCGTCCTGACCGTCTGCCGCACTCTATCCCGTAGCCCTCCCTTCCCCGTCACTCCGCGAAAGTGGGGGTCCAGTGCCAGCAGGCCCTGGGTTCCCGCCTTCGCGGGAATGACGGCAGCAGGGTAGGCGGTGCAAGGGCGGTTCACGCAAAGATCGTAAAGCGGCCGCACCAGCCACAAACCAACCCGCTCCGTCCGGCGCGGCATCTTCGTGTCTTCGTGTGAGACCACGTGATGAGGGAGAGTGGGGTGGTAATTAGTATACTGTCCCCGGAACTCCAAGGCACCGTAATCTATAAAACGATCTCTACAGTAGCGATCCGTTGCTTGAATCGTAACACCTCTTTGCAATCAGAGGCCAAGCCTAGACGCGATCCGTTTGGTGCGGCCACTATCATATAAGGCCCAGTTTTAAACATAAGCTTGGACTTAGTTGAGCAAACGAAAGGACGATCACTTATCCTACCGTAATCGAGCGTTCTCGCATTAAATCCATCTGTGTATCCGTGGACGAATATTAATGCTAAAGACGTTACAATCCAACATCCAGGAATATTATAAATTTGCCTAAAGCCGTTAGCTTCAATCAATTTATTGCTGAAATAATAATATATTGGCACAATTATAATTATTGTCGTAACTAGTACTATCTTTCCTTGAAAATATGCAATTACGAATTGCATCAAAGGAATAACAATAATAGATACCCATATAAATACCCTAAGCCAGCCCGCATTTAACTCGGGGTTCAAGGAAAATTCGTCCTTACCCAACAGTTTCTGCGGCTCCTTTTCCATCAGCCAATATGTGAGCGCGATGGCTATAATTGTGCTGATATAGAACCAGACTATTTCACTTATGCTGACCGAAAACACATCACTGACGTCAGAGATGGCACCAATGCTTCCCTGAAAACCAGCGTTCCTAGATAGAATGTACAGGTAGCAAACAGCAATATGAGCAAATGGTAGCGCGGCGAGAAGGCGCAGCATTTATTCTCACTCCGCAGCCACGCCCGCAGCCCCGAACATATCCGGCTCGCTCGCGTCGCCTTCGTTGGCGGCTTCGCTGATCGCCTTGGCGTTCCGGCGGCTGTCGAAGTTGGACCAGACGTCCTGCCAGTTGCCCTTGGTCGCGCCCTTTGAATATTCAGTGGCGCGGGTTTCGAAGAAGTTGGCGTGTTCTACCCCGTTAAGCAGCGGGGCGAGCCAGGGCAGCGGGTGGTCTTCCACCATGTAGATCGCCGGCAGGCCCAGCTGGCCCAGGCGCCAGTCGGCGATGTAGCGGATGTAGCGCTTGATCTCCTTGGGGCTCATGCCGGGGACCGGGCCCTGTTCGAAGGCCAGGTCGATGAAGGCATCTTCCAGCCGCACGGTCTTCTGGCAGCAATCGATGATGTCTTCCTTGACCGCCTTGGTCAGGCAGCCGCGTTCCTTGGTGAAGGCGTGGAACAGCTTGACGATGCCTTCGCAGTGCAGCGATTCATCGCGGACCGACCAGCTGACGATCTGGCCCATGCCCTTCATCTTGTTGAAGCGCGGGAAGTTCATCAGCATGGCAAAGCTGGCGAACAGCTGCAGCCCTTCGGTGAAGCCGCCGAACATGGCGAGCGTGCGGGCGATATCCTCGTCCGTATCGACCCCGAAGGTGTGCAGGTAATCGTGCTTGGCCTTCATCTCCTCATATTCGAGGAACATGCCGTATTCCGCCTCGGGCATGCCGATCGTGTCAAGCAGGTGCGAATAGGCGGCGATGTGGACCGTCTCCATGTTGGAGAAGGCGGCCAGCATCATCTTCACCTCGGTCGGCTTGAACACCCGGGCGTACTTTTCGTGGTAGCAATCCTGCACCTCGACATCGGCCTGGGTGAAGAAGCGAAAGATCTGCGTCAGCAGGTTACGCTCTGACTCAGAGATCTTCTGCGCCCAGTCACGGCAGTCCTCCCCCAGGGGGACTTCCTCGGGCATCCAGTGGATCTGCTGCTGCCGCTTCCAGAATTCATAGGCCCAGGGATATTCGAAGGGCTTGTAGGTCTTGCGGGCTTCAAGAAGGGGCATCGAAACGACTCCGGATGAGCGAACTGGTTATAACACGAAACGGATGGCGGCGCGGCGGCTAGGGCGTCAGCTCCAGCGATTGCGCGCGGGTCAGCAGCAGGGTGAGCAGCACGGCGGCAAAGCCGAAGGCCACGAGCATGGTGCCGGCGATGCGGCGGACATAGCGGGCCACTTCACCGGGCTGGCGCCGGGTCAGCACGGCCAGCCCCAGCGCGGCGGACAGCCCACCGACCGAGACCAGCGCAAGGCGCCCGGCGTCCATCACTCGGCCGCCCTTACTGGCCAGACTCTTACTGGCACGCGAGGCATTCCTCGTAATCGGTGGCCGCGGCGAGTTCCATCACCGGTGCATCGGCGGTGTTGTCCGCCTCCACCCCGCCGGCAAAGCCAGCGCGCTGGACCGACTTGGAGCGCAGGTAATAGAGGCTCTTGATGCCCTTCTCCCAGGCCTGGAAGTGCAGCATCATCAGGTCCCACTTGTCGACATCGGCCGGGATATAGAGGTTCAGGCTCTGCGCCTGGTCGATGTAGGGGGTGCGATCGGCCGCGAATTCGAGCAGCCAGCGCTGGTCGATCTCGAAGCTGGTCTTGTACGTCGCCTTTTCCTCTGGGCTGAGGAAATCGAGGTGCTGGACCGAACCGCCACGTTCCAGGATCGAATTCCACACGTTGGTCGAATCCTTGCTCTTCGAAGCCAGCAGCTTTTCGAGGTACGGGTTCTTGACCACGAAGGAGCCCGACAGGGTCTTGTGGGTGTAGATATTGGCCGGGATCGGCTCGATACAGGCGCTGGTGCCGCCGCAGATGATGCTGATCGACGCGGTCGGCGCGATCGCCATCTTGCAGCTGAAGCGCTGCATCACGCCCATGTCCGCCGCATCGGGGCAGGCGCCCCGTTCCTGGGCCAGCAGCAGGCTCGCCTCGTCCGCCTTGGCGGCGACGTGTTTGAACATCTTCAGGTTGAGCGCCTTGGCCATCGCGCTTTCAAAGGCGACGCCCTTCTGCTGCAGGTAGGAGTGGAAGCCCATCACGCCCATGCCGACCGAACGTTCGCGCATGGCCGAATACTTGGCGCGGGCCATCTCGTCCGGGGCGCGGTCGATATAGTCCTGCAGCACGTTGTCGAGGAAGCGCAGCACGTCTTCGACGAAACGCTCGTCCTTGTTCCACTCGTCCCAGGTTTCGAGGTTGAGCGAGGACAGGCAGCAAACCGCCGTGCGATCGTTGCCGAGGTGGTCGATCCCGGTCGGCAGGGTGATTTCCGAGCACAGGTTCGAGGTTGACACCTTCAGCCCCAGGTCGCGGTGATGCTTGGGCATCGTCCGGTTCACCGTGTCGGAGAAGACGATGTAAGGCTCACCCGTGGCGAGGCGGGTTTCAACCAGCTTCTGGAACAGGCTGCGGGCATCGACCGTGCCGCGCACCGAGCCGTCCTTCGGCGAGCGCAGGTTGAACTCGGCCCCGTCGCGCACGGCCTCCATGAACTCGTCGGTCAGGAGCACGCCGTGGTGCAGGTTCAGCGCCTTGCGGTTGAAATCGCCCGAAGGCTTACGGATTTCGAGGAACTCCTCGATCTCCGGGTGGCTGACATCGAGGTAGCAGGCGGCCGAGCCGCGGCGCAGCGAACCTTGCGAAATCGCCAGGGTCAGGCTGTCCATCACCCGGACGAAGGGGATGATGCCCGAGGTCTTGCCGTTGAGGCCGACCGGCTCACCAATGCCGCGGACCTGGCCCCAATAGGTGCCGATCCCGCCCCCGCGCGAGGCCAGCCAGACGTTCTCGTTCCAGGTGCCGACAATGCCTTCCAGGCTGTCCGACACCGAATTGAGGTAGCACGAGATCGGCAGGCCGCGCCCGGTGCCGCCGTTCGACAGGACGGGGGTGGCGGGCATGAACCACAGCTTGGAGATGTAGTCATAAAGGCGCTGGGCGTGAGCCTCGTCGTCGGCATAGGCATCGGCGACGCGGGCGAACAGGTCCTGATAGCGCTCACCCGGCAGCAGGTAGCGGTCATCCAGCGTGTCCTTGCCGAAATCGGTCAGCAGGGCATCGCGGGCGTGATCGAGCTCAATCGCGAAGCGGCGCGGCTGGACCGACTTGGAATCGTCGATCTTGGGAGCGGTCACGGCCTTGACCATGGCTTCGGCCGCAGCCTGAGCCACCAGTGCGTCGGAACCGAGATCACCCTTGTCTGCCATGCTTACCGCCGGGTCCTTGCCCGCCTCCTTCTTTTTTGCCTTCACCGGCGCGTCAGTCGTCATTGCATCGAGTTCCGCCATGGTCGGCTCGTCCCCGGTTCTGAATTCCACGTGCTGCCCCTCAATCGTTATGACGTACCGGCTGTTGCACCGTCGCCGCTTGCCCACCCCAAGCGGACCACGGCCCGCCTTGTTCCACATTCGTTCGAATCGGCAGCCAAGCCCCGATCATACCATCCGGGGCGAACAAAGGGTGAAAAACTTATCCCCATTGCATCCCCAGATCTGCGCCGTTCGTTGCCCCCGACCGGTCGAATCCGCCCCCGTTCGCGCCAGTGACGCGTTTGCGACGAAATCTAGGTCTAGAGGCCCGCCCCAACGCCGAACCACTATCTATAGTGCCCGAACCGGATTCGGGCGCAAGAGGGTAAATCTGGCGTTCATCTTATAGTCAGGTCCAAAGCGGGCCTTGCGCCGCTTTCGCAATGCAGCGACGCGCGGGAAAAGGGGCACTGGTGCCGTGCGCAAGAGTCAAAGTGAATCTGTGAAAAAATTTTTGTCCGGGGAGAGGGGTCCCCGAGGCTTGACTAAGGATAGAATCGGCCCCGGCAACGATGTTGCGCGAAGCGCCTTGCCGCAAGTCGCGGAACTACCACAATTGCGGCTTGGCGATCATCAGCCAGAAGGTGCCGAGCAGGGCCAGGAAGGCCGGCCAACCCAGCACAAACCACCAGCGCATCATCCGGTGATAATCAGCGCCTAGCGGCGTGCCCTCGCGCGCCGCCGCTGCGGTGGGCGTTCCACAGGTACCAGGCGGTGCCCGCGCCGAATCCGAACAGGATCGTGCTCGACAGCACATGGACCCATTTGATCACGAGCTAGGGGGCCATCACCGCCGCTCCGCCATGGCGCCGTGAACGAGGATCAGGGCGAGGATCGGCAGGTTCTTGATCAGGCCCCCCAGCGGCTCCAGCTAGGCCGCCGGAGTGGTATAGCCAATCACCAGCGTATAGCCGGTGACGACCAGCACTTGCAGCCCGGTGGCCCAGCGCCCGGAACGGTCCAAAAGTACCACCGCGGCGACCACCAGATCAATCACCGTTCCGGCCCATTGCAGCGGCGCTGCGAGCCCGGCTGGCAGCCCCAGCCCGGCCGTGGCTGTCAGTCTAACGCGCCACTCCGGCAATCGCGTCGGCTACCTCATCCACCAGCTCCAGCGGGAGGTCGTGGCCCATCCCCGGAACCTCGTGCAGCCGCGCGCCCGGGATGTGGGCTGCGGTATCGCGTCCGCCTTCAACCCGGACCAGTGGATCGTCCACGCCGTGGATCACCAGGCTGGGGGCGGTCACATTCTTGAGCCGCGCCCGGCGGCAGCCATCGTCAATGATCGCGGCCAGCTGGCGGGCCGAACCGGTCGGGTGGAAGCTGCGCTGGAAATCGCGCGCGATCCGCTCGGCCAGCCGGTCTTCCGGTGCGGGATAGGCCGGGCTGCCGATCGCCCGGGCGATCCGCGTGACATGGGGAATCATCTGGTCCAGCGTGGCATTGGCCGGCGGCGGCGTGGTCAGCGCCTTGAAGGCCTCGGGCTTGGCTGGCGGCACGCGGCGGTTGCCGGTGGTCGACATGATGGAGGTCAGCGAGCGCGTCCGGTCCGGATAGGTCGCGGCTACCAGCTGGGCAATCATCCCGCCCATCGAGGCGCCGACAATGTGCGCCTTGTCGATGCCCAAGCCGTCCAGCAGGCCCACGGCATCATCCGCCATGTCGGTCAACCGGTAAGGCAGTTTGGGCCGCAGGCCAAACAGCCGCATCAGCACCACCTTGCGGACATTGGGCACGCCGTGTTGAGTGAACTTGGTCGACAGGCCGATATCGCGGTTGTCATAGCGGATCACATGATAGCCGCGCGCCACCAGCGCCTCGACAAGTTCGATCGGCCAGAGTGTCAACTGTGCGCCCAGGCCCATGATCAGCAGCATCGCCGGATTGGCTGGATCGCCATAGCTTTCGTATTCGAGGGTAACGCCGTTGGTGTTGATCTGTGGCATTGTTATGTTCTCCCCATCCCCGTCCTTCCCGTCACAGCGGGCGCCCAGGGCTGCTCAGCAGAGCGAAGCCGAATTGCTCCGCCAGATCAAGTCAGCGCAGGCAATCGGTGCCGGACATCACGGGATAGCTGGCTGGTCCTGTGATGCAGAAGCCGACGGTGGCGGTCCAACACGCCATTCAGGGCCGCTGATGACGAGACCCTGAGCCTCCAGCAGATCGAGCACCCCGTTTGGTTCAGCCAGTACCCGCAGCGGAGCAACCGCCAGGGTAACCCCATCCAGCTGC
>JBIIDJ010000025.1:0-29200 GCA_044238415.1 Novosphingobium sp. | reverse complement strand
TCGCGAACATAGCCCGTCATGTCGTGCAGGGTCAGCATGACGATCCGCGTCGGCAGGCCCAGCGCGGCGATGCGCCGGGTCGCCTCCAGCCCGTCGATCCCCGTGCCCAGTCGCACATCCATCAGTACTACATCGGGCATCAGTTCCTGCACCATGGCCAGCGCGGCTTCCCCATCTGCAGCATCGCCAACCACATCCATTCCGCCTGCAGCAAGAACGGCACGCAAGCCTTCGCGGGCGAGCGCGTGATCGTCGACGATCAGGATACGCGGCCTGCTCATCCCACCGCCTTTCGCGGCAGCATGGCAACCACGCAAACGCCGTCGGGGCCGCCCTGCCATTCGAGCTCGCCGCCGATCGCCGCCATCCGCTCGCGCATAACGTCGATACCGACCCGGCTGCCAGGCCCATTTGCTACTGTGGCATTAGCCGGTCCACTCCCGCGATCCTGCACCACGAGGCGGAGCATCCCTGCTTCATCTTCCGCATCCAGCTTGATGACAACCTGGCAGGGTCCGCCGGCATGCTTGCGGATATTTGCGACCGCCTCCTGCGCCACCCGAAACAGCGCGCTTTCAAGGTGCGGGCTCCATTGCGTGGGGCTCTCGGGAAGGGTCACGGCCACGGCAAAGCCATCCTGCTCCAGCCCCTCGCCCAGCGAGCGCAGAGCCGCTTCCAGTCCCAGGTCGTCAAGCAAGGTCGGCCGCAGCCCGCCGATGATCGCGCGCAGTTCCCGCACCAGTTCCCGCGCTACTCCGGCCAGCCGACCTCGCTCTGAGCCGGGCAGGTCCGCTGCGGTGGTCAAGCTTGCACCTTCCAGCAGGCGCAACAGCGCCGCAGCGGTCTGGGCAACGCCATCGTGAAGTTCTTGCGAAACCCGGCGGCGCTCATCTTCCTGGGCCGAAAAGATCGTGCCTACCAACCATTCGAGCCGCTGTTCCCGTTCCCGCAGGGCAGCAAGGATGCGGGTGCGCTCATCTTCGCGATTGATCCGGTCCATCGCGACGCCCATCAGCTCGAGCAGCAAGCGCACTGCCTCGCGGTCTTCCGCATCCGAGATCTGATCAAGCGACGTCAGCGGCCCAATCGCGATGGAACCGACGGCCGCGTCGGCCTGACCTGGCTGCGGAATAGGCAAGCCGATCCCGTCGCGATTAACCTCTGCGCGGCCATGGCCGAGGAAAAACGCCAGCCGCTCCGCACAGTCCTGCAGCACGGGCCAGATCGTGTCAGTCTCGGCCAGGGCAAGCGCATGGCCCGCTGCAGATAACAGCCGCAAGCGCGCCGCCCGCGATTCCGCCGCGCGATACAGCTCGCGCAGTTCGGCCACCGTCTCGATCTCGGCAGGCAGCATGGATGGGGCGGCACTCATAAGCGCCCGATGTAGCCCTCGCCGCCGCCGCTGCATAGGCCAGGTGGCCTAGGCCGGTCAGCCAGCCAGTCGGCCGATTCATATTGGCACCCCATAGGCATACCTCCTCCACAACGGTCGGGCAGGTGCAACCTGCGCCATACGCCAGACCGGCAATGTTACGTTCGCCTCAATTCGAACAGGAGAAGATCCATGACCAACGCAATCAAGCGCACCGCCCTGGCTGCCCTGCTGCCGCTGGCAGCTGCCGCGACTCCGGCGCTCGCCCACGATCACGCTGGTGCCAAGGCCACCTATGCCCCGATCACCCAGACTGAAGTTGAAGCAGCACAGAAGGCCTGGTGCGGCGCGCTGGTCGCCATTTCAACCGAACATGACACCAAGGGTCACGCCGCTGCCAAGAAGCTGGCCGAAACCGTGCTCGACAGCGCCTATGGGTACGGCATGGGTCCGGTACTGTTCAAGCCCACCCTGACTGTTGCCCCGCAGACCTTCCGCACCACCCGTGACGGCGCGCTCGCCTACTTCGTCGGCGGTGACAAGACTTACCCGACCGACACCGGCTTCGCCCTCAAAAACTGGCGCAAGTGCGAGCCGGTCAATGCCGGCATCGTGATCACTGGCAACTCGGCGATCTCGATGGGCAATGTCTCGATGTGGGATGCCAAGGGCGCCATGACCAAGGTCGACAAGACCTGGGGTTATGTCCGCGGTGCCGATGGCAACCTGCGGATCGTGCTGCACCACTCATCGCTACCCTATTCGGCCAAGTAATTGGCCGGCGTAGGCGGTCGCCGTCCCCCATCCCGGCGGCCGCCTGCAACCCCTTCCGGTCGGAGCCACGTGGTCCGGCCCAATCCCCCGAAAGGTCCCCTCCCATGATCAAGCGTTATGCTGCTTCTGCGGCAGCCCTGGCCGCGTCCCTCGCCCTCGCTGCTCCGGCCTATGCCGGCAACAACGAAGGTTCGCTCCAGATCAAGGCCTTTGCCACCGGCGTTCTGCCCAATGGTGAAATCACCGAAGTACTCACCAACCGGGTTGGTGCCCCGGCCACCAGCGATTCCGCGGCCAGCGATTCGGTCGTTCCGACCCTCGCCATAGAATACTTCTTCTCGCCCAACTTCTCGGTCGAGACGATCTGCTGCGTAACCCCTCATGACGTAACTGGTCGTGGCGGCATCGCCGGCGCCCGCCTGGTCGAAGATGCGATCATCCTGCCAGCCACCGTCACACTGAAGTACCACTTCGACCTGGGCGGCGGGGTAAAGCCCTACATCGGCGCCGGTCCGGCCCACTTCTTCATCTTCAGCGAAGGCGTCGGCAGCGGCGCGGCTGGTCTGGGTGCGACCCGCGTGGACCTGTCCAACGAGTTTGGACTGGCACTGCAGGCCGGGATGGACATTCCGCTGAATGACCGCGGCCTGGGCTTCAGCCTGGATGCCAAGCGCTATTTCGTGAACACCACGGCCAGCTTCTTTGCTGGCAACACTCTGGCACTGCAGACCAAGCACAAGCTTGATCCCTGGGTGGTCAGCGGCGGCCTGAGCTACCGCTTCTAAGCGTCGGGCGCTTTTTGTCCTGCTGCCCGCTGCGCGACTTCTGAAGCGCGGCGGGCAGATCGCTAGTCGGCGACACCATTTTCCTACACGACCGAAATCGATTATCTGGTCCGGCTTCTTTCTCTGCAAAGGAGCCGTACGATGCCTATCCTCGAAGCCCTGATCGGCCCGGTCGCCGCACTCATCGACAAGGTGATTCCTGACAAGGGTGCCCGCGACAAGGCGAAGCTGGAACTGCTTCAGCTCCAGGGCTCGCAAGGGCTCGCAGAGATCGAGGCGCGCCTCTCCGCCATCGTCGCCGAGGCCAATTCGCACGATCCTTGGACCAGCCGCGCCCGACCGAGTTTCCTTTACGTTATGTACGTTCTGCTGCTGTGGTCCCTGCCGATGGGGCTGGTTGCAGCGTTCCGGCCTGACACTGCCCAAGCGATTGCGGCCGGGATGACCGCTTACCTCAGCGCGCTGCCCGAAGCGCTCTATGCGCTGTTTGGCACTGGCTACCTTGGCTATACGGCTGCCCGCCAGTGGGGCAAGATTGCAGGAACCGACCGGTAAATGCGGCATGTGACGGTTATTTTCAGGTAAGCTTTATTCGCTATGCAGGTGCCTCGAGCCTGCGGTCTCGACGGATAAGGAGTTGCGCTGCGTGTCCCTGCTGAATGCCAAACCGACCCTGCTTTGTGCCCTCGCCTTCGCCCTGATCCTGGGCGGCTGCTCGGGCCGCGAGGCCGAAATGGCAGAGAAGCTGGCCCAGGCAGAAGCGGCCGCCAATCGGGCCGAAGATGCAGCGAAGCGCGCGGAAGCCGCCGCGAAGACGCTGCCTGATGCCGCGTTGGCGGGCATGCCGATCGAACCGGAACCCGAGCCGCCCTTCAATGACGAGCTCAATCAGGTGGCCGAGCCCGAACCGTCCACCAACGAACCGGGCTGATCCCCGACTTCGGCCATCTCAGGTCTTGCCTAGGCCCGCCGGGCCGCGCATAGGCATTGGCCTGATCAAACAGTCCGAGGATCGCATGGCCGAAAGCAAGGCAGGCAGCCGCACCACAGGTATGAACATCGACACCGCGCTGGTGCGCGAACTGGCCGAAATGCTGGCCGAAACCGGCCTAACCGAGATCGAGGTCGAAGACGGCGAGCGCAAGATCAAGGTTTCACGCGGCGGCGGTGTTGCCCCCATCGTGCATCAGGTCGCCGCGCCCGCACCGGCAGCAGCAGCCGCTCCCGCCGTTCCGCTGGCCGCGGCCCCTACGCCCGAAACTGCCGCAGCAGATCCCAATGCAGTGAAGTCGCCAATGGTCGGCACTTGCTATCTTGCCGCAGAACCCGGGGCCGCGCCATTTGTCAGCGTCGGGCAAACGGTCAAGGAGGGTGAGACCCTGCTGATCATCGAGGCAATGAAAGTGATGAACCCGATCGCCGCGCCCAAGGCCGGTACGGTCAAGGCGATCCTAGTCGAAAATGCCCAGCCGGTCGAGTTCGACCAGCCGCTGGTCGTGATCGCCTGAGGCCGCTTCAAACATGGGCATTTCCCGAATCCTGATCGCCAACCGCGGCGAGATTGCCCTGCGCATTCACCGCGCAGCCCACGAAATGGGGATTGAGACGGTGGCGGTGCACTCCACCGCCGATGCCGACGCCATGCACGTGCGGCTGGCCGATCACGCGGTCTGCATCGGCCCGCCGGCCGCCAAGGACAGCTATCTCAACGTCGCCGCGATTATCTCCGCAGCCGAGATCACCCATGCCGATGCGATCCATCCCGGTTATGGCTTCCTTTCGGAAAACGCCAAGTTCGCCGAGATTGTCGAAGCCCACGACATCACCTGGATCGGGCCCAAGCCCGAACATATCCGGACGATGGGCGACAAGATCGAGGCCAAGCGGACTGCTGGTGCGCTTGGCTTGCCGCTGGTCCCCGGATCGGACGGTGCTGTGTCCGACATCGACGAGGCCCGCAAGATTGCCGAAGACGCCGGCTATCCGGTAATCATCAAGGCCGCATCAGGCGGCGGCGGCCGCGGCATGAAGGTCTGCAACGGCCCGGAAGAGCTCGAAACCCTGATCCAGCAGGCCGGCAGCGAGGCCAAGGCCGCCTTTGGCGACGCCACGGTCTATATCGAAAAATACCTCGGCAACCCGCGCCACATCGAGTTCCAGGTGTTCGGCGATGGCAACGGCAATGCGATCCACTTGGGTGAGCGCGATTGCTCGCTCCAGCGCCGCCACCAGAAGGTGCTGGAAGAAGCGCCCTCCCCGGTTATCAGCCCTGACGAGCGTGAGCGGATGGGCGGCATCGTTGCCAAGGCGATGGCCGACATGGGCTATCGCGGGGCCGGGACGATCGAGTTCCTGTGGGAAAACGGCGAGTTCTATTTCATCGAAATGAACACCCGCCTGCAGGTGGAACACCCTGTCACCGAAGCGATCACTGGGGTGGACCTGGTACGCGAACAGATCCGTATCGCCGATGGCAAGCCGCTTTCGGTGCATCAGGAAGACATCGAGTTCAACGGCCATGCGATCGAGTGCCGGATCAACGCCGAAGACCCGTGGACCTTTGCCCCTTCGCCCGGCCTGGTCAGCAATTATCACGCCGCCGGCGGCATGAATGTCCGCGTCGATTCAGGACTTTACGCCGGGTACAAGATCCCGCCCTATTACGACTCGATGATCGCCAAGCTGATCGTCAAGGGCCGTACCCGCGAAGGCTGCATCATGCGCCTGAAGCGCGCGCTGGAAGAAATGGTGATCAGCGGTGTGAAGACCTCAATCCCGCTGCATCAGGCGCTGATGAGCGAGCCAGACTTCATCCACGGCGATTACACGATCAAGTGGCTGGAGGAGTGGCTGGCGGGGCGAAACGCTTGATCGATAACCAACTACCCTGCCGACGGAATGTTGCACTCATAATGAGCCGCTCCGTCGTGCAGGCTATGCCAATCCGGTGCAGATATCGTCCACATATCGGCGTCTACCTTGAATCCGGAAGCATCATCTAGACTTCCAACCTTAATCGCCACGAAATCGCGGTTGGTATCGGGTTGGGAGAACAAATGAACACCGCATTGGGCACAAAAGTATGTCCCACCGCTAGTGGGCTTGGCTTTGAAAACCGCTGGAGCCCCCTTAGTGATTTGAAACCCGGGGCGGTCAAATATCCATGACAGGTTCGCCGCGCCTCCGGATACATACTGGCAATCCCGGCAGTGGCACGCGATACCGCCAACAGGCTTCCCCCGGACTTCGTATCGAACGGCACCGCAACGGCAGCCGCCAGCTTTCAAGTCAGGGATAGTCATTCAAGCGATCTATCGATCAAACTCGGCAACAGTGCGGCAAGTTTAGTGCCAATAGGCGACTGGCTACTCCAGCGGCACCCCAGGCATCTGCTTCGCCGTGCGGATCGTCAGCGATGTTTTCACGCTCGCCACGTTGGGGGCCGGTGTCAGCTTGCTGGTCAGGAATTCCTGGAAGCTTTGCAAGTCCTTGCTGACGATCTTCAGGATGAAGTCGATCTCGCCGTTGAGCATGTGACACTCGCGCACTTCGGGCAGGGCCTTCATTGCCGCTTCGAATTCTCGCAGTGAATCCTCGGCCTGGCTCTTCAGGCTGACCATGGCGAAAACCGTGATGGCAAAGCCCAGTTTCGAGGCGTCCAGATCAGCGTGATAGCCACGGATCACACCGGCTTCCTCTAGGCTGCGAACGCGGCGCAGACATGGCGGCGCAGTCAGTCCTACGCGTTGGGCCAGTTCCACGTTGGTCACGCGGCCTTCGGCCTGCAATTCCGCCAGCAACCGCCGGTCAATCCCGTCGAGATTCGCCATAGACACCCACCTTTCGCGCCTTGGGCCACAAGACAATGCCCCCTGCGGCAATATTCACAGCCCTACCTGCACTCACGCGATAATTTTATTGTTTCATATCGCAATCGTCCCGCTTTGCAACGCACCAATCGGAACGCTTTTGCAAAGCCAAGGTTCTGCTACGGCAAGTCGTCACCCGTGCGCCCGGAACCGAGCCAGTAACCATGCATTTTGACGATCGTCTGGCCACCGTTTTGCGCCTTCAGGCGCCGGGGCCGGCGCTCGCCCGCATTCAGTACCGCCAACTGGTCGACCTGCTCGGCACCCAGCCTGCGGAAGCGCGCAGCGATACGCTCGACGCCGCCTATGAGCGGCTGGACGAGCTAAGCCGAACCATCCCGGCGGTCGAACGCGCTGCGGTGATCCGCGACAAGGCGCTGCGTCTGCGCACACCGCGCCTGATTGCCGAACTGGCCAGAGGCGAAGCGGCGGTGGCCGATGCCGCGATCGATGCCGCACGGCTGGACCCGGCAGAATGGTCAGACCTGCTGCCAGCCCTGCCGCCCGCCGCCCGCAATCGGCTGGCGAGCCGCGCGGATCTTGACCAGGCGCTGGTCGAGCGTTTGGCCTGGCAGGGGCTCAGCCGACCCGGTCTGCCGCCGGCGGAACGTGCCGCGAGCGAAGTCCCGGTCGCCGGGACAGAGATTCCGGGCGCACTGCCCGACAGCGCCAGCATCGGTGCCATCGTCAAACGAATCGAGGCCTATCGCAAGTCCCGGGAAGTCGGTGGTCCGGCGGTGCCTGATGCCCCGCGCCTGCCGCTGGGCGAGGATCACGTGCTGTTCGTGCCGAGCGAGGCCCGCGCCTTCGATTTCGCCACCGATCCATCGGGCCGGATTGTCTGGGCCGATCCGGGCGTCGCGCCGATGTTGCTTGGACGGGCGCTTGCCAGCCCCGAAGGACCGGCCACCGTCGCTGAAGCGCTGCGGCGCCGCCAGCCCATTGCCGGACAGCGGCTGACGCTGGATGGGGCCGCAGCCATCGCCGGCGACTGGCGGGTCGATGCCGCCGCCCGGTTCGATCCGCTGACCGGACGCTTTCTTGGCCATCAGGGCCGGATGCGGCGCTGGCCAATGCCTGCCAACCATGCGCAGCCGACGCGAGACAGCGAAGCCGACCGGATCCGCCAGTTGCTGCATGAGCTGAGGACCCCGGTGAACGCGATCCAGGGCTTTGCCGAGGTGATCCAGCAGCAACTGTTTGGCCCCACCCCACACGATTACCGCGCCCTGGCCGCGACCATCGCTGGGGATGCCGCCCGGATGCTGGCAGCATTTGAAGAGCTGGAGCGGCTGGCCAAGCTGGAAAGCGCAGCCATGACACTGGAAGGCGGCGAGACCGACCTGACCGCGATCTTCGCCAGCACCGTGGCCCAGCTGAGCGCGCACACCGGACAGCGGGGCAGCGGCTTTGTCCTCGCCCCGCCGGCGGCGCATTGCCATGTCGCGCTGGCGCGGATTGAAGTTGAACGCCTGGCCTGGCGCCTGCTTGCCACGCTGGCCGGCACGGCGGCGCCGGGCGAACAGCTGGCGCTGGTGATCGAACCTGACGCCGGCCAGTGCCGCATTGCCGTAGCCCTGCCTGCCAGCCTGGCCAGCCTGGCCAGCCGCAGCGACAAGGATCTGTTTGAGGCTGCACCCGGTGCCGTCCCGCAAGTCATTGCCGCCGGCGTGTTCGGCGTCGGCTTTGCACTGCGCCTGGTCCGTGCCGAAGCGGCGGCCTGCGGTGGGCAACTGATCCGCGAAGATGGCTGGTTGATCATGACGTTACCGGACTTGACCGCAGTCGCAGAGGGCCATAGCCAATCGGTCTAAATCGCCTTACGATCC
Organism: Novosphingobium sp.; assembly: GCA_044238415.1. Classification (GTDB taxonomy): domain Bacteria; phylum Pseudomonadota; class Alphaproteobacteria; order Sphingomonadales; family Sphingomonadaceae; genus Novosphingobium. The sequence goes on along the minus strand of JBIIDJ010000025.1, from coordinate 20,571 downwards.
GGGCGGGAGATGGGGACAACACGAACCTTGGCGCAGGCTCGCATTACTGACTTGCCGGTTGCGTCACAGACCGTGCGGTTTGGCCGTGCGTTCGGCCAGCGGTTTGTTCTGACAGTCGATACCGAGGAAGAGTTCGACTGGACCCGCCCGATCCGGCGTGAAGGCCATACCTTGCATTCCGTCGCCCGGCTGGCCCGCTTTCAGGAATTCTGCGAGGGACATGGCGTCGTCCCGATCTACCTGCTCGACTATCCGGTGGCCACATCACCCAGCGCGCGGGAAATTTTGGGGCCAGCAGTGGCCGCAGGCAAAGCGGAGGTCGGGGTCCAGCTTCACCCCTGGGTCAGTCCGCCGCACGAAGAAGAGGTTAGTCAGGCCAACAGCTTTGCCGGCAATCTGCCCCCGGAGCTCGAGCGCGCCAAATTCCGCCTTTTGCGTGATGCCATCGAGGAAGGCTTTGGCGCAGCGCCCTTGATCTACCGCGCCGGGCGCTACGGACTAGGTCCAGCAACAGCTGACATTCTGATCGATCACGGCATCGCCATCGATAGTTCGGTCCGTTCGTGCTTTGATTATACCAGCGAAGGCGGGCCCAACTACCGTGACCATCCTGTCCATCCCTGGTGGATCGATCGGCCAGCTGGCCTGATGGAGCTGCCGCTGACTACGATCTACTGGGGGCTGCTACGCCAGTTGGGGCCTTGGCTTTACCCCAAGATGTGGCGCGTGCCGCAATTGCGCGGCCTGCTGGCGAAATTTGCCATGCTCGAGCGGATTCCGCTGACACCGGAAGGCGTCACGCTCGACGAAGCCATCAAGGGCATCGACATCGCCCTGGACCAGGGCTTGCCCGTGCTGGTCTTTTCCTTCCACAGCCCTTCGCTGGCGCCGGGTTTCACCCCCTACGTCCGCTCCGAGGATGACCTTGATGCGCTGTACGACTGGTGGCGGGGCGTGTTCGACTATCTGCGCCGCCGCAATGTTGCCCCCACTTCAGTCCGGGGATTGATGGAAACGGTCACCCTTGCCTAAGCCCGGAGCGCGGGCTAACCGGCGTACTCCATCTGGTTCGATGGGCCTGTAGCTCAGTTGGTTAGAGCTGGCCGCTCATAACGGCTAGGTCGCGGGTTCGAGTCCTGCCGGGCCCACCACCCCTCCAACCTTGGCCGCAGGCATGGGAGGGGGAAATGTATGCGCAAGACAATCGGCATCGCGGCGCTGGGCCTGGTAGCGGCCACTGCAACCACGCTTACCTACAACACGGTTACCTTCGCACCTGAAGGCCTGGCCGATGCCAGCGAGATCAAGGTCGCGCCGGCGCTGGCTCCCGATGCTGCCGCCGCTGCCCGGCGGCTGGGTGAGGCAATCCGCTTCCAGACCATTTCGAACCAGGACCCGGCCCAGAACCAGACTGCCGAATGGACCCGGTTCCAAGCCTGGCTACAGACCAGCTACCCGGCAATCCACGCGATTGCTCGGCGCGAAATCGTGGGCAACGGCTCACTGCTCTATACCTGGCAAGGCAGCGACCCGGCGCTGCAGCCGATCATCCTGATGGCACACCAAGACGTCGTGCCTGTCACCCCAGGGACCGAGAAGGACTGGCGCCACCCGCCCTTTGCCGGCGTGGTCGCCGATGGGGCGATCTGGGGCCGCGGCGCGATCGACGACAAGGGATCGCTCATTGCCCTGTTCGAAGGGCTGGAACTGCTTGCAGTCCAGGGCTTCAAGCCCCGCCGCACGGTGATCGTCGTTTCAGGTCATGACGAGGAGGTTGGCGGAACTGGCGCGCAAGCCGCTGCGGCGAAGCTCAAGGAAGCAGGGGTAAAATCGCTTTTCACGCTAGATGAAGGCAGTGCAATCATCACCAACGCGCCGATTATCAATGGTCCGGCGATCATGATTGCCGTTGCCGAAAAAGGCTATGCCACGCTGCGGGTCACTGCGCGCGCACCAGGTGGCCACTCCTCCATGCCGCCAGAGGAGATCGGCACGATCACACTCGCCAAGGCGATCACCGCAATCCATGCCAGGCAGTTCCCGACCCGGCTGGGCCAGCCGCCCCTGGGCACAATGCAGGCGCTGGCGGCAGAGAAAGGCGGCCTGATGAAGGTCGTCGCCGCCAACCCCTGGCTGTTTGGCGGACTGATCAAGCAGCAGATGGCCTCGACCCCGGCCGGGGCGGCCCAGCTCCACACCACGATCGCGCCGACCATGCTGCAGGGCAGTCCCAAGGAAAACGTCCTGCCACAGGATGCCTATGGCCTGATCAATTACCGGCTGGCACCGTGGGACAGCGCCGAGGACGTATTGAACCACGCCAAGGCGGCAACTGCCCGGCTGCCGGTAACCTTCGCGTGGGAACGCCCCCCGCGTGAGGCTTCGCCGGTTTCCTCGACCCAATCCCAAGGCTGGAAACTGGTCCGCGCCGCCGCCGAAGCAGAAGCCCCCGGTGTGCCGGTGGCGCCCTTCATGGTCGTCGGCGGAACAGATAGCCGTTATATGAAGGAGGTCAGCCAGGATACCTACCGGTTCCAGGCAATGCGGCTCTCCACCAAGGAAACCGCCATGATCCACGGCACCAATGAGCACATCTCGATCGACAATCTTGCAACCATGATCCGCTTTTTCACGCGACTGATTGCAACCAGCACCGCTTGAGCCTAAGGGCCCCTCAAGGTCGGGGAGTGGCGCAGCCCGGTAGCGCGCTTGCTTTGGGAGCAAGATGTCGCAGGTTCGAATCCTGTCTCCCCGACCAAACTCCCTGTTTAGCGGCTTTTAGCTCTCACCCACACGGCGGCGCATGCGCTCCGATCCGAGGAAGCCGAACATCACGGCGCCAATCGCAACCGAGACCGCCGAAAGGAATAGGAATCCGGTGTAGCCAATCCCGGCGCCGAGCATTGTCGAGAGGATAACCCCGCCAAAGGCAGCGGCGATGCCAATCGCTGCAGTAATGATGCCCTTGACCGTACCAAACAGGGCAAAGGTAAAGCGGCCCGCCACAAGATAGGCGGCAATGTCTCCCTCGGCACCCTGGCTCAGCCCCAGCAGCAGCATGGCGATGATCACGATCCACAGCGCGTCCGGCTGCGTGCCAAGCAGGGTCAGGCCGATCGCCGGCAGACCCATGGCAATAGCCGCAACCCGGTGCGCCGGAAAGAAGTCGAGCGCCAGACCGCAGCCTAGGCGGCCTGCTAGCACGCCCGCCGCATAGACCGACACCAGCCAGCCCACTTCGGCCGCGCCGACCCCCAGGCTCATCAGCATCGGCTTGGTCTGGAGGCTGACCATCAGGGCGGGCAAGTTGCAAAGCAGCATTGCGCCAACAATCACCCACAGCACCGGTGCCCGGGCTAGAATGCGATAGCTCTCGCGGGTCGACAGCAATTCCGGCGTGATGCCGGCAAAACCAGGTCCGCGTTCGCGCGGCAGCAGCATCCAGGCCGCCGCGCCGAGCACTGCGCTTAACGCAGCGACGGCGAGATAGCCGGTGCGCCAGCCTTCCTCATGGATGACAGCGTTGATGACCGGTGCGGACAGGCCGCCAACCACAGGCGCGCCGCCGATCGCCAGTGCAAGGGCAATCCCACGTGCCGTCATGAACCGCTCGGCAGTGATCCGCGCATAGACCACCGAGGTTGTCGTTGTGCCAACCAGCATCTTGAGCGTGAACAGCGCATAATAGGCGCGAATGTCCCCACCCAGCTGCGAAAAGGCGATCCAGACCAGCGGCATGCCGATTATGCCGACCTGGGCCACTCGGCGCACCCCATAACGATCCGCCATGCGGCCCGAGATCAGCACACCGATCGTTGCTCCCAGCGCGGCAACGCCAGTCAGGGCGAACTGCTGTTCGGTCCACCCGAACTCGCGGGAGAGATGCGGCAGGAACAGGCTGTTGAGGTAAATACTGAGCGCAACGCCCGCGCCCAGCCCCAGGGCTGTCGCCAGCACGGCGCGCCAATGCGCTCCGAATTCAGCTCTGTAGGCAGGTTTCACAAGCTCTCCCCGCAGGACGGTATTCATAGTCCACTGCTAGAGGTCAAGAATACGGACCAAAGTCCGAGCCAGGGTTGCTCCGCGTCTAGCCGCCAGCCAAGGGCCCGCCCTCGTTGGCAACAATCGCCAGCACCCGCCGCCAGGCTTCAACGGCCTGCGCCAGCTGGTCTGGGTCGACCTTGTCGAGCGTATCATCGGGCGTGTGGTGCAGATCAAAGTAGCGTGTACCGTCCTGGTCGAGATCAACCACAGCCAGTTTCTGGGCAGCGATAATCGCGCTGACGTCTGCGCCACCCGTAGCCTTGCCCGCAGAGCGGATAATCCCCATCGGCGCCAGGTCGGCCGCGATCCGGTCAGCCAGAGCGGCATTGGCCGGTCCAAAATCGAACTGCACGCGCCAGACCTTGTCGGCACCAAAATCGGCTTCCATTGCCAGGCCGTGAGGGCTGCCCTTGTGTGCTTCGGCATAGGCCGCGCCGCCAAACACGCCCACTTCCTCAGCACCGGCCCACAGCACACGAATCGTGCGTAAGGGCTTGCCGCCTTTCTGCGCGGCAAGCGCCGCCTCGGTCACGATCCCGCAGCCGGCGGCATCGTCGAACGCGCCGGTCCCAAGATCCCAGCTGTCGAGGTGGCAAGCCACCAGGATCGGCGGCAGCGAAGGATCGCGGCCGGGCAGCTCGGCGATGACATTGCCCGAAAGCATCTGCGGCACCGCGCGGCCTTCAAGCTGCAAAGCCAAAGTCATTGGCTTGCCGCGTTTGGCAATCCGGGCGATCAGATCGGCGTCCGGATTGGATACGGCCCCGGCCGGAATTGGTGTTACGCCCTTAGCCCAACCTGTGCCGCCGGTATGGGGGTTGCGCTGCCAATCGGTCCCGATGGAGCGGATGACCACGCCGACCGCCCCCTTGCTCGAGGCAATCGCTGGTCCTTGCCGCCGGGCCGCGCCGAAGGGACCATAGCCCGACCCGTCCTGCGCCGCGCGGAAGGCATGGTCGATAAAGGCGATCTTGCCAGCAAGCGAACCAGCCGGAGCCGCCTTTAGCGCATCAAGCGTCGGGAAATAGACCAGAGGCGCGGCAATGCCGCCTGCCGGGGTTGGGGCGGAATAGCCCAATGCGGTCACCGCCAGCTTGTGGGGATAGGGAGCAGTCAGGCTGGCGCTTTCCGGGCCGCGCACCCAGCCATCGAACTTGAACGGCTCGCTGCGCACGTTCTGAAAGCCCAGCGCTTTCAAGCGCACCACGGCCCAGTCACGCGCCGCTGCCTCACGGTCCGACCCGGCCAGACGCTGGCCAATCTCGGTAGTCAGCCCTTCGGTAATATCCCAGGCCACGCCCGAACCTTCGCGCGGCGGAGCAGCGCTGACAGCGGTGGCGAGCAACAGGGCGGAAAGCGCAGCAGCGCGGGTCAAGGTTTGGATCATGGCAAGGTGCTTTACCGACGGCCCAAGCAAAGGCAATCCGCTTGCCCCCTGCCGCGCCCGCTTGTAGAGGCGCGGCCAACCCCAGTTTCGCGATTTTCCAGAGGACCGCTTCGATGGCCGCTCAATACGCCTTCGTCATGAAGGACATGACCAAGACTTTCCCCGGTGCGCAGAAGCCGGTGCTCAGCAATATCAACCTGCAATTCTACCAGGGCGCCAAGATCGGCATCGTTGGTCCCAACGGCGCGGGCAAGTCAACGCTGATCAAGATCATGGCCGGGATCGACAAGGATTTCACCGGTGAGGCCTGGCCGGGCGAGAACATCACGGTCGGCTATCTTGAGCAGGAGCCCCAGCTCGACAGTACCAAGACGGTGCTGGAAAACGTCAAGGACGGTGCCCGGGCGACTGCCGACATGGTTGAAAGATTCAATCAAATCGGCATGGAAATGGCTGAGGAAGATGCCGATTTCGACGCACTCGGCGCGGAAATGGCCGAGCTGCAGGACAAGATCGACGCGGTCGATGGCTGGACGCTCGACAACCAGCTTGAAGTGGCAATGGAAGCCCTGCGCTGCCCACCGGGCGACTGGTCGGTGGAGAACCTCTCGGGCGGTGAAAAGCGTCGCATCGCGCTGACCCGCCTGCTGATCCAGAAGCCGGACATCCTGCTGCTGGACGAGCCGACCAACCACCTTGATGCCGAAAGCGTCGAGTGGCTCGAAAACCACCTCAAGGAGTATGCCGGCGCGGTGCTGATGATCACCCACGACCGCTACTTCCTCGATAACGTGGTCGGTTGGATCCTCGAGCTCGATCGGGGTCGGTACTTCCCGTACGAAGGCAATTACTCGACCTATCTCGAAAAGAAGGCCAAGCGCCTCGAGCAGGAAGATCGCGAAGAGAGCGGCAAGCAGAAGGCGCTCCAGCGCGAACTGGAGTGGATCCGGCAGACCCCGGCCGCGCGCCAGACCAAGTCCAAGGCGCGTATCCGCAAGTTCGAGGAACTGCAGAACGCGCAGGACAGCCGCACAGTCGGCAAGGCCCAGATCATCATCCAGGTACCCGAGCGCCTCGGCGGCAAGGTGATCGAAGCCAAGAACATCTCCAAGGCCTATGGCGACAAGCTATTGTTCGAAAACCTCAGCTTCATGTTGCCGCCGGGCGGGATCGTCGGCGTGATCGGGCCGAACGGCGCGGGCAAGTCCACGCTGTTCAAGCTCATCACCGGCCAGGAACAGCCCGACAGTGGCACGATCGAGATCGGCAGCACGGTGCACCTGGGCTATGTCGACCAGAGCCGCGACGACCTGAACCCCGCCAACAACGTGTGGCAGGAAATCTCGGGCGGGCATGATTACATGACCGTCAATAAGCAGGAGATGAGCACCCGCGCCTATGTCGGGGCGTTCAACTTCAAAGGCCAGGACCAGCAGAAGAACGTCGGCAAGCTCTCCGGCGGTGAACGCAACCGCGTGCACATGGCCAAGATGCTCAAGCAGGGCGGTAACGTGCTGCTGCTGGACGAACCGACCAACGACCTTGACGTCGAAACGCTTGCCGCGTTGGAAGATGCGATCGAGAATTTCGCCGGCTGCGCGGTGGTTATCTCGCACGACCGCTTCTTCCTCGACCGCCTGGCCACCCATATCCTCGCTTTCGAGGGCAACAGCCACGTCGAATGGTTCGAAGGCAACTTCGCGATGTACGAGGAAGACAAGCGCCGCCGCCTGGGCGACGCGGCCGATCGTCCGACCCGGCTGGCATACAAGAAACTCACCCGCTGACGCGCTAAGGCAAGAAGCTGACGCGCTGGCCGGTCAGGGGATCACCCAGCCCCCCTGCCAGTCGTGCCCGGGGGCGCCGCGCGTAAATTGCGCGCGGCGGTGCCCTGCCTGGGCCAGGTGGAGCCAGTCAAGCGAGGTCGGCTCGATCAGCAGCACGGCGAAATGCTCCCGCGCCGGTATCAACTGAACCTCGGTGGGGCGCAGCCCTTCAACCTCGGGCGGGAGGCCCGACTGGGCTTCCTCAACCGGGGTCCCTGGCGCATCGACAGCAAGATAGCAGCGCCGCGCCAGAGCGGTCGCCGCGCCCCAGGCTGCCTCGGCAAGCAGGCCAGTCGTCTCGATCCGGCCGGGCCCGCGCACCCGCACCTGGACCTTGTCCTGCGGATCGAAGCCCAACACGCTGACCAGGCCGCCCGCCGCTACGGTCGTGACCTTCGGGCTGCGGGCATCGGTGTGGAACCGCAGCAGGGAAAGACCCGGACTACAGTCCCGCAGAACCATCATGCGCAGGTCGCCATCCGCCGTGCCCACCACCGGCATATGCATCGGCGAGCGTCGATCCCTGGCGCCCTGGGTCAGCCGGTGCTCGGCATCGGCAAGAGCTCGCTGCAAGGTTGCAATCATCTGCTTCCGGTACTCCCGTGATTCCTGAACGGATACCCCTAACGTTCATTCACCCTGGCGACAGCGCGAATCGCTTAACCAGCGCCCATGGTCGCCGTCGATGGTACGGCGCGGGAAATGGAGAGCGGCCATGGCCGTGAAGTTCAAGTCTATTTCAGTCCACGTCAGTGCAATGACGCTCGCTGTGGCCACCCTGATGACCCCGATCGCGGCCCAAGCCCAATTGCAGGAACCCGACCGACAGATTGAGGCTGATATGCCGGATCAGGCGCCTCGGGCTGAGCCGCCTGCCCCGCCAATGCCGCCCCGCCTGCAAGGCGACTGGTCGCGCCCTGCAGAGACCCCGGCGCCCGCTGCAGCCCCCGTCTATACCCAAGGCGAGACCGCAGCGGCTAGAAATCGTGGTGACTGGGATCGCGGTCGGCAGAGTGACTGGAACCGCAGCGCTGAAGGCGAGCGACGGATCGAGGGTGATCGTAGAGGCAATGGCAACCGCTGGAGCGGCTGGCACCGCAGCGGCCAGGACCAGGCCACGACACCGCCACGCACCGCCGAACCCCTCCCGCAAACCCCGGTCACACAGGGCCGCAGCTGGGAAGAGCGCAGCCGTGATGGCTGGCGTAACGACGAACGCCGCGCCTGGGCCCGCGGAGAACATCTGCGTAATGGTGACCACGACCGCCGCGATGGTGATCGCTGGCGGCGCGACCGGGACAACCGCGACTGGAAGCGCGATGGTGATCGCTGGCGCAGCGATCGCAACAGCTGGGGTCATGGCGAAAACCGCTGGCGCCACGACGGCAACCGCTATGGCTACGGCAAGCATTATCGGCGCTGGGACAACCGCTGGCGCGACAATCGTCGCTATGACTGGTGGTCCTACCGGCGCTCCAACCCGCAGCTCTACCGGCACAGCTATTATGCGCCATATCGCAACTACAGCTACCGGCGCCTGTCGATCGGGTTCTACCTCGACTCGCTGTTCTTCGGCAGCCGGTACTGGATCAACAACCCGTGGCAGTATCGCCTGCCGGATGTCTACGGCCCCTATCGCTGGATCCGGTACTACGACGATGCGCTGCTGGTGAACATCCACACCGGCGAAGTGGTGGACGTGATCTACAGATTCTTCTGGTAAAGTGCCAAGTTAGCAAGGCCCATGAGTGGACGGGCCGAACAGGAGCCCCTGCCTGGACCAGGCGGGGGCTCTTGCCTTAGCCGCGCCCGAACAGACCCATGCGGGCCATCGAACCGTCGCGGTCCATGAATTGATGCTTCAGCGCCGCGGCAACATGCAGCACAAACAATACAAGCATGGCCGTGGCGGTCAGTTCATGCAGGTCGTGGAACACGCCCTGGGTCGCCTTGTCGGCCGATACTGGCAAAGCCGGAAAATCAAACAGGCCGAAGATACTGACCGGCTTGCCTTGCGAGAAGGCCGAGTGCAGCCCCCAACCGGCCACCGGCACCGCAATCATCAGAACATAGAACAGACTGTGAGTCACCCGCGCCAGGGCGGCTTCCCAGGCCTTGAGCCTTTCGGACAGTGGCGGCGGACGGTGCGTCAGCCGCCAGCCGATCCGCACCAAGGTCAGCAGCATGATCAAGATGCCCGTGGCCTTGTGATAGCCCATCATCACGATCCGCTGATCGCGGGGCATATCCTCGGAGACCCAGGCCCCCACAAAATTGCCGATGATCATCAGCGCGATCACCCAGTGCAGGATGATCGCCCCTCGCGAATAGCGCCCCACGCTTTCGGTCGTGCTCATGGTCTAAGAGACTGGCGCAAGGTCCGCTTCACTGCAAGCAGCTTTTGCTTGCCCTTGGCGGCAGGCACGATAGGCATGAAAAGATGGACTATCCGCCCTGCCCCAACCCGGACAAGGCCGCGCTGATGCGCACCGGCGCGCAGGTCCGCCAGCGCCTCGCCCAGGATCCCACCGTTCATCAGGTGCCGGTGGATAAAGCCGAAATCTGGGCCGTTTCAGACTTCGTGAGCGCTGCCGAATGCGCGGAACTAATGGCCATGGTCGATCGGACCGCCCGTCCCTCCGACGTGCTTGACCATGGCTACGGCGCTGGCACCTGGCGCACGTCCTATTCCGGCGACGTCGACCGCGAAGATCCCTTCGTGAAGATGATCGAGCGCCGAATCGACGATCTGATTGGCCTGCCACATGAATTCGGCGAAACCATGCAGGGCCAGCGTTATGAGCCGGGCCAACAATTCAGGGAACACATGGACTGGTTCTGGACCAAAGCTCCCTACTGGAAGACCGAGAGCAAGCGCGGTGGGCAGCGGTCGTTTACCGCGATGATCTACCTCAACGATGTCGAGGAAGGCGGCACCACCGACTTCCCAAAGGTGGGCGTATCGATCCCGCCGCAACGTGGGGCGCTGATCATCTGGAACAATGCGACACTGGACGGATCGCTGAACCAGGACACGCTCCACGCCGGCACCCCGGTCATCAGGGGCACGAAATACATCATCACCAAGTGGTATCGCACCCGCCGATGGGGCTGATCCGCGCGTTTCTGGCAGTACTGGCCTTGGTGGCGGGGCCAGTGCCGGCCCCTGCCCAGGAAGTCGCCACGACACAGGGTGCTGTGGCGAGCTCGACCGAAGATGGGCGGTTGCTTGCCATGCTCCAATCGGCTGCGCGTGCCCAGGCAAGCCTCGATCCGCTCGGCAACCTTGATCGCAGCGAATACCGGCCTGCGGATGGGCTGAAACGGCTGTTCGATGACGATCTGGCCGCAGCGCGGCGCACCGGTCTGCGGCGCCAGCTCGGCATACTGGCGCAGATCGACCGATCCCGGCTGAGCCCAGAACGGCAGCTGTCCTATGATGCCTTTCTGTTTCAGACCCGCGAGGAACTGGGCTGGCTCGCCCCGGACATCCTTGCCCTCACTCAGGTACGCCCGTTCAATCACTTCGGCGGGTTGCATATCGATTTTCCGGCAATGCTCGTACCCGGCGGGTCGCTGTCCTACGAAACAGAGGCCGATTACCGCCACGCCCTGTCCCTGTTACGCAGCTTTCCAGTGATGATGGACCGGGCGATTGGCCGGTTCCGGCAGGGGATGGACAGCGGAGTCGTTGAAACGCGGCAGACGACAGCAAACATGATTGCCCAGATAGATGCGGCCATCGCCTCCGGTCCGCAGGGAACCCCCTTCGCTGCTCCGCTATCGCGCCTGCCAGACGGGATTCCGCTGGCCCGTCAGACAGCAATTCGAGGCGAATGGGTTGCTGCCATCAACCAAGAGATTTTCCCGGCTTACCGGCGGCTGCGAACCTTCCTGGCAGAGGAGTATCTGCCGGCAGCCCGCCCGAGCATCGGCCTATCCGCGATGAAGGGAGGCGACGGACTCTATCGCAAATACATCCGGCGCCACACCACCCTGCCGCTCGAACCCGCCGCAATCCACACGCTGGGCCTGGCCGAAGTGGCGCGAATTCAGCGCGAGATGGAGCAGGTCAAAGGCAAGCTGGGCTTCAGTGGGAGCCTGCCTGCCTTTTTCGATCACATCCGTACCGACCCCCGGTTTCATCCCAGCAGCGCAGAGGAACTCGGCGAGGGCTTTGCCGCCGTGGCGCGGCGCGTCGATGCGTTGCTTCCGCGCTACTTCTACCGGTTGCCCAAGGCCGAGCTGGCGATTGCCCCCTATCCCGAATACCGCGGGCGGTTCGAGGCTGGTGGCTCCTATGCGCTTGGCTCTCCGGACGGTCGCCGGCCCGGCGTGTTCTGGTTCAATACCTACGACCTGCCCAGCCGCTTCACCTCCGGCACGGCCACACTCTACCTCCATGAAGGGATGCCGGGACATCACTTGCAGGCCGCGCTGGCTCAGGAGAACACCGCCCTTCCCGACTTGCAGCGGTTCGGCAACATCACCGCCTATGTCGAGGGCTGGGCGCTCTATGCCGAGACACTGGGGTTCGAAATGGGCCTCTATGATGATCCGCTGCAGCACTGGGGTACGCTTGACGACGAGATGCTGCGGGCCATGCGGCTGGTGGTCGATACCGGGATTCACGCCAAGAGCTGGAGCCGCGATCAGGCAATCGCCTACATGTTGAGCAATTCAGGCATGGGCCGCAGCGACGCCGAGGCTGAAGTCGATCGCTATATCGCTAATCCCGGCCAGGCACTGGCTTACAAGATCGGTGCATTGACCATCCAACGCTTGCGACGCGAAGCCGAGACGGCACTTGGGCCCCGGTTCGATCTCAGGGCGTTTCATGGCCAGGTGCTCGACAGCGGCGTGCTGCCGCTGCCCGTGCTTGAGGACAAGGTGCGGCAATGGATTGCAACACAGCAATAAGCGTGGTGTAACAAGCCCATAATTCAGGGGAGACAGTACCGATGTTCAGCTATTTCCTGGCCGCGCTGCCACACTTCCTGGCCTATTTCGGTTCAGCGGTGGCGCTCGCGGTGGTGTTCCTGTTCGTCTATTCGCTCTGCACCCCGCACCGCGAGTTTGCGCTGATCCGTGAAGGCAATGCCGCCGCTGCCACGCAGCTCACAGGCACTTTCCTGGGCTTTGCCGTGCCGATGGCCGTGGTGATCGGCAATTCGGTCAGCATCCCCGACATGCTGCTGTGGGGTGCAGTCGCTGCCGTCGTTCAACTCGCCGTGTTCGTTGTGATCGCCCGTTTCTTGTTTAAGGCCGTTTCGGACAAGATCACCGAAGGCTGTGTCGCCTCTGGCCAGTTCGTCGGCGGCATGGGGCTTGGGATCGGCGTCCTGCAAGCCGCGTGCATGGTGCCTTGAGCTGGCTTGAGGAGCAAAGCGCATGAAAAAGCAGCTTTTCCTGACGACGGCCATGGCAGCGACATTGTCCGGCTGCTCGACCAGCGATGACGACTGGGGCAGCGATGTGGTCGCTGATCGTGATACGCGGGTCTGCGTGGACCAGAACGGATACCGGGTCGACGACGATGATTGCGAGCGAACCACCTATGTCCGGACCGGCGGCGCCGGGTTCTTATGGTACTATGTCGGACGCGGCAGCCGCCTGCCCTATTACGGCGATTCCGTACGCGACCCACGGCTGGGCCTTAAAGGGTCCTATTTCCCCAACAAGGGCGTCAGCTATGCCAAAGCACCGGCAGCGGCAAACATGGCCCGATCAGCCGCTGTTTCGCGTGGGGGGTTTGGATCGAGCGGACGCTCGTTCGGTGGCGGCCGGTCATAACAGGTGAAACGCCGATCGCTGACTCCGCGCGCTGACTGGCAGGCAGCCGTCGAGGAATACGGGCTGATCTGGCACAGCGACGCGGATGGGCCTTACTGGGACGAGAGCGGCTGCTATGTCTTCACGATGGCCGAAATCGAGCGGATCGAGGCGGCGACGGAGGAGGTGCACCAGCTTTACCGGGCAGCCGGTGACAGGATCGCTGGTGACAGCAATCTACTATCGCTCTGCGGCATTCCGCGCGCCTACCACGAAGCGGTTCGCAGCGCCTGGCAACAACAGGTCCCGGCGCTCGACTATGGACGCTTTGACTTCGCCTGGGATGGATCAGGTGATCCCAAGCTGCTCGAATTCAACTGTGACACGCCAACCTCGATGCTCGAGACGGCTATTGTCCAGTGGTACTGGAAAGAAGCCGTCTTCCCAGCAGCTGACCAACTCAACAGCCTGCATGAGCAACTGATAGCACGGTGGGAGGCCATTGCCCCGGCCCTGCCCGGTAGCCGGGTCTGGTTCACGCACTTTGGCGATGCCGCGCACGAAGACACGATCACCACGACATATATGCGGGACCTGGCCGGCCAGGCCGGACTGGAAACGCGCGCCGTGCTGATCGACCAGATCGGGATCGATGCCGACGGGCGGATCGTCGACCAGGAAGACAACCTGATTTCCGCTCTGTTCAAGCTCTATCCCTGGGAATGGCTGGCCAGCGAAGACTTTGGCGAAAAGATCCTGCCGCGCCTTACCGAGACCGTCTGGCTTGAACCGGTATGGAAGATGATGTGGAGCAACAAGGCGGTGCTGGCCGTGCTGTGGGATCTGTTTCCCGGCCACCCGAACCTACTTCCCGCCAGTTTCGATCCGACGAAAATGACTGGCGACTATGTCAGCAAGCCTGTTCTGGCGCGGGAGGGCGCTAACATCGAAGTCGTTTCCTGCGGCCAGGTTATCGCCCGCAGCGAGGGCGAATACAGCCGCAACCGGCTGGTCTATCAGGAACGCTACCGGCTGCGCGATTTTGGGCACGGCTATCCGGTGCTGGGCAGCTGGACCGTGGCCGGCGGCGCTGCGGGCCTCGGCATCCGCGAGGACGGCCTGATCACTGGCAATCGTGCCCGTTTCATTCCCCACATCATCGAGGACTGACGCCATGACCCGTCTCCAGGCCGCCACCGACACCTTCCGCGAACTGGCGCTGATTTATGCAACGTTGCTGCTCGTCAGCGCCGGATTGTTGATGCAATTCGAGGACATCGACTTTGGCACTGCCCTGTACTGGGCCGCAACCACCGCCACTTCTACCGGGTACGGCGATATCAGCCCGAAATCGCCCGAGGGTCGGTTGGTCGCCGTAACACTGATGCATTTGTCGATCTTTGTGGTGGCCCCACTAATCGTGGTCCGGTTGGTTGATCGCCTCAACGCCAACCGTGACGCCTTTACGCACGAGGAGCAGGTCCACATTCTCGAAGGCATCGCCCGGATCGAGGCGCGACTCGATGCGATTGAAAGCAAGATTCGATAGCTGCCTTGGGGAAACGGGCAGCAGGTTACTTGCAGATTGACACGCAATATGCGTGAAAATAGGCGGTCAAAAGGCACAAACCTACCAATTAAATAAGTACTTACACTTATTTTCATAACCTAAAGTCTATATGGCAGCCCCCCTGCCATGAGCGCATCGTTAGCTCGTTGATAAAGCAAAATGGGGGGCAAAAACAGTTCGGCCTCGCCGGGCATTCTCCACGCGCATGTCAACTACATATAGTTATGGAGGATGTCATGGAACTGGTCTCTCCTTTCCAATATTCGCTTATCTACAACGCATTTTCTTTTACTTTTGCCACAATGGCCGCTGCAACTCTTTTCCTGTGGCTCGGCAGATCACAAGTTTCTGCAAATTACAAGACAGCCGTCACGATCTCGGGCTTGGTCTGCGCCATCGCCGCCTATCACTATTGGCGGATCTTTGAGAGCTGGGAAGCTGCTTATACGGTTAAGGACGGGGTGGTCGCGGTAAGCGGTTACGCGTTCAACGATGCTTATCGCTATGTCGACTGGCTCCTGACCGTCCCTCTGTTGCTGATCGAGCTCGTTCTCGTGATGCGCCTGAGCCGCGAGGAAACAGTCAGCAAGTCGGTCAAGCTTGGTTCGGCCGCCGCCCTGATGATCATTCTGGGTTACCCAGGCGAAATCGCCACCGACATTCCGACCCGCGCCCTGTGGGGCACGCTGTCGGCTATTCCGTTCCTTTACATCGTCTGGGAACTGTTCAGCGGTCTTGGTGCATCGATCGAACGTCAACCCGAAAGCGTGCGTGAACTGGTCAAGAAGGCCCGCCTGCTGACCTTCGCTTCGTGGGGTTTCTATCCGATCGTCTACATGGCACCCTATGCGAACATTTCTGGCGCAAACGCGGAAACTGCGATCCAGATCGGCTATACGATTGCCGACCTGGTTGCCAAGGCCGTGGTAGGCATCCTGATTTGGGTCATCGCTGTCCGCAAGTCCGAAGCGGAAGCTGAAAAGGCCTAACGGAACAGTCGTGAATATGACGGCAAGCGCCCGTCTTGCTCACGAAACGGTGCGGGGCACCGGTGTACTCGAAACGAGTGCCCCGGTGCCCCGGCTGTTTTGGCCGGCCGCCGCCCTTTTCGCGTCAATCGCATTGGCCGGACCATGGCTCAATCCTGATCTCATCACTGTTGGCGCGCTCTTGATTATGCTGCTCGGCGGTTTGCCACATGGCGCATATGATCTGGCAATCGGCCGCCGGTTGCTCAGCTTAAATCTCAGGAAGGCCTTACTGCTACTGGTGGCTTATATCTGTGTAGCCGTGTCGATGGCCGCACTCTGGCTGGTCGCGCCAACCATTGCTCTGGCCGTATTCCTGCTCAGCGCCGCACTGCATTTCGGCGAAGACTGGTCCATGCTCGACACCGGCTTGCTGCGTGCGACGGCCGGAGCATCGGTGATTGGCATTCCCGCACTCTTCCATCGCGAAGCGGTCAGCGACCTGTTCACCCTTATGGCGGGACCACATGGCGAACTGGTGACGCGCGTGGCGATCAGCTGCGCCCCGGTCGCCATCCTGGTCATGCTGACAGCGCTCGCCAGGGCCTATCAGCAAGGCGATCGCCAGTGGGCTTTAGCCCAGTCGACCGCCTTTGCCGGACTGGCACTACTGCCCCCGCAACTTGGCTTCACACTGTTTTTTGTATTCCTGCATTCACCCCTGCACATGCGCCAAGTACACCGCATCCTGCCCGACTGGTCGCCTGGCAAACTCGCTGGTTATGGCGCCGCCATCTGTGCCGCGGCTTTGCTGGGAGGAATTATGGTGGTGGACAACCTGATGGCAGAACAGCCGACCGGAGCTTTGGCAGGGGGCTTCCAGATACTCTCGATCCTGGCCGCCCCGCACCTCGTACTGCACTGGTTCATTGACAGGGCTAGGACAACGCCTCGGCAATAAGCTTGCGGGTATTGGCGATCCCGTACAGCGCGATGAAGCTGCCCATGCGCGGGCCCTGCGGCGAACCCAACAGTGTTTCATAGAGGCACTTGAACCAGTCGCGTAGAGCCTCGAACCCATAATGGGGATCCTTGCCAATCTCGTAGACCAGGTTCTGCAATTCCTCGGCCGTAGTATCGTCGCTGGTGGCCGCCAGTTCCTCATCCAGCGCGGCGAGCGCCTGGACCTCGTTGCCCTCCGGCTTGCGGCGCTGGAGCGTAGGAGCAATGAAATCGCGGTTATAGGCCAACGCTGTGGTAACCAGCTTGTCCAACTCCGGATGCGCGGCCGGATCGGCATTCTCGACATAATTGCCAAGGTAGGACCAAACCTGCTCGCGCGTGGCGCCAGCGCCCAGCACGCCGACCAGGTTAAGCAGCAGGCCATAGGTTACCGGCAACCGCTCGCCATCGCCGCCGTCATAGCCATTGGCGCGCAGCAGGTGCCAAACCGGGTTGCCGAGCTGCTGCTCGACCGGCTGGGCCGGAATCTTCTCACGAAACTGCCAGTATTCGTCGACGGCCTTGGGGATGACCCCGATGTGCAAGCTCTTGGCGCTCTTGGGTTCGCGAAACAGGTAAAAGCCCAACGATTCTTCGCTGCCATAAGTCAGCCATTGATCGATGGTCAGACCGTTGCCCTTGGACTTGGATATCTTCTCGCCGTTCTCGTCGAGGAATAGTTCATAGATCATGCCTTCGGGCGCACGGCCACCCAGCGCGCGCGCAATCCTGCCGCTCTGCGTGACGCTGTCGGTCAGATCCTTGCCGCACATCTCGTAATCGACACCCAGCGCCACCCAGCGCATCGCCCAGTCGACCTTCCACTGCAGCTTTGACTTGCCGCCGAGGATCGACTGCTCGACCACCTCGCCCTGATCCTCGAACCGGACAATGCCGGCTTCCGCGTCGACCACGTCGATCGGCACCTGCAGGACATGGCCGGTCTTGGCACTGATCGGCAGGACGGGCGAATAGGTGCGGCGGCGCTCTTCGCGCAGCGTCGGCAGCATGATCGCCTGGATCGCGTCATAAGCCCGCAGCACGCCGCGTAGCGCCTCGTCGAACTGCCCGCCATTGTACATGTCGGAAGAAGAGACGAACTCGTAATCGAAGCCAAACCGGTCAAGAAACTGGCGGAGCATGGCGTTATTGTGATGCGCGAAGCTTTCGTGCGTCCCAAACGGATCGGGAATGCGGGTCAGCGGCTTGTGCAGGTTTTCGGACAGAACCTGGGCATTGGGAATATTGTCTGGAACCTTGCGCAGACCATCCATATCGTCGCTGAACGCCACCAGCCGGGTCTTGGCGCCACCGGTCAGCACTTCATAAGCGCGGCGGACCAGCGTGGTGCGCAGCACTTCCTGAAAGGTACCGATATGCGGCAAGCCCGACGGGCCATAACCGGTTTCGAACAGGACTGGCGAGCCGTCCGGCTTCCCTTCCGGATACCGCTTCAACAGCTTGCGCGCCTCCTCAAAGGGCCAAGCCTTGGAAACCTGTGCGGCGGCGTGAAGGGCTTCGTCAGTCATGCGCGGCCCTTTCGCGCCAAAGTGTCGGCGTTGCAAGGTGCGATTGCCCCTTGTGCAAGGGCGGCAAACACCTGACAGTCAGGTCGGAGCGGATGGTAGGGGCGAAAATGCGATTTGTTGACTGCTTGGCAGCCATGGGCCTGATTGTGGCTGCGCCACTTGCTGCGCAGGAATCCGCTGCAACGTTGTGGCGCGGCGGCCCGATCATCACCATGGATGGCGATAGGCCAACGACTGTTGAAGCCGTGGTCGAACGCGATGGCAAGATTGTGTTCGTCGGCACCGAGGAGGAGGCCCGGCGCGCTGCCGGGCAAGGTTCCGCAACCCGCGACTTAAAGGGGGCCGTACTGCTACCCGGGTTCGTCGATGCCCATTCGCACTTCGCGGTCGGACTGCAAACCGCCGGCGGCCTCGACCTTGGCAACCCGGAGACAGGCGACACATCTTCCGTTGCCAAGCTGCTGGAAGCGGTCAAGCGCTATGGCACGAAAGTTCCGCCGGGTGGCTGGGTAGTCGTCTGGCGCTATGATGATGCCCAGCTGGCCGAACGCCGACATGTGACGCGGGCTGAGCTTGATGGCATTCTGCCTGATCGCAAGGTCGTTCTGATACACATTTCCGTGCATGGCGTGATCGCCAACAGCGTCGCCTTGCAAGCCGCCAGGCTGTTGGATGGAATGAAGCCGCCGGAAGGCGGGGTGATGCCAAGCGACGCCAACGGCAGACTGACCGGCTTGGTCTTCGAAAAGGCCATGATACCGGTAATGGAAGCCATGCCGCGACCCACCGTGGAGGAACGGCTCAATGCCATGGATGGGGTCCAGATGCGTTACGTCCGCGAAGGCTTCACCTGGGCACAGGACGGTGCGACAAACCCGGTAGACCTGGCGTTCCTCACCTCTCCGGCGGTGCAAGCGAAGCTCAAGATCGACCTGGCCGTGCTGCCGTTCGCCATGACCGGAATCGATGCTGTGCTCGACAGCCCGACCATGACGCCAGGCAAACGGTTTGGACGGGTCAAGCTTCAGGGTATCAAGTTCACGCTCGATGGCTCACCCCAGGCGCGCACAGCCTATTTCACCCGCGACTATGCGCTGGGCTCGCCAGAAGGGAAGCACCCCTGGCACGGTCAGCCAGTCACCACTGATGCCGCGTTCCAATCGCTGGCGCGCAAGGTCCACGAAGCTGGCTGGCAGATCTTTGTCCACGCCAATGGCGATGCCGCGATCGACATGGCAATCCGCGGCTTCGACGCGCTGAGGATCAAGGCCGCCGACAACCGCCGACCCGTGGTGATCCATTCGCAATTCATGCGGCCTGATCAACTCCCGGCCTATGCCCGGATCGGGGTGGGCCCGGCCTATTTCTCCAACCACACGTACTATTTTGCCGACACCCACCGGCGGAACTTCCCGAACGAGGTGGTCGATTTCATCAGTCCCTTTGCCGCGAGCCGGGCGGCTGGGCTGATCCCGTCCAACCATTCAGACTATCCGGTGACTCCGCTCAACACCCGAGAGCAGATGTGGAGCGCCATGACCCGCACTTCGCGCACGGGCGTGATCAGCGGCACCGCCCAGCGCGAAGACGCCTATCGCGCGCTCCAGGCTCTCACCACCGGGCCGGCCTGGCAAGTGTTCGAGGAGCACCGCCGCGGCCGGATCAAGCCCGGGCTGCTCGCCGACTTCGTGGTGCTGGATCGCAACCCGCTGATCACCCCAGTCGCCCAAGTCCGTGCCATCCGGGTCCTTGAAACCGTAAAGGAAGGTAAGACGGTCTGGCAGGCAGACAAGTAGACAGGCGGTAGCATCCCTTTCCTGCCGGTTTACCCTCTCTAAATACCTTTGGAGCAATGCTCGGGTCCAGCGGGACAGACGCTCCCGAGGGGTGTAAAATGAGTCGCAACGAAATCCAGCCCGGTCAGGAACTTGTACCATCACACGAGCGCGCCCGGCGCGCGACGACTCTGTTCGTGGTCAGTTGCCAGCGTGCGAACGGCGTCAGCGCTTCGCTCAAAGTCCGCAATCTATCGGCCACCGGTTTGAAGGCTGAATGCCCCGAAGTAGCCGATTTTGCGCTGAACGAAGAAGTGATGATCGCCTTCCGCAACCTCACGCCGGTTGCGGCGCAGGTCATCCGGTTCGAAGGCGCGGAAGTCGGGTTCAAGTTCCGCAATCCGGTCGATCCCGATCGCATCAACCGAGCCCGGACCATGCAGCAGGAACCTGCCAAGAGCCCCCGTTCCGATGCGGTTGGCAACTGGATCACCAACCACACCAAGCGCCAGGAATGGGAAAGACTGGCCAAGGGCATCAGGGGTCCGCGCGCGATCTAACCGCCTTCACGCAGGATGATTGCGGCACCGGGCTTGTGCCGGCGAATCTCCTCCTCGGTAAGTCCGCAGATTTCATGCGGAAATACCAGCCACTCCTCGGTCCGATGGACGAAATAGTCCGGCACCATGTCGGTCTGG
>JBIIDJ010000097.1:0-9010 GCA_044238415.1 Novosphingobium sp. | reverse complement strand
AACAGGCAAGACCCACGGCTGCGCGCATCGCGTCGCTACTCCAATCGCCCCCGTTTACTGGTTCCGGCTTAGCGCCGCACACGCGAATCCGCAAACGCGTCGCACGCATCCTCGTTCCCGGTCTCCAGCCCCTTGCGCAGCCAGGCCATGCGCTGCCCGCCGGTGCCCCGCTGGTCCTCAACCCGGATGGCATTGGGATCGAAATCATCGAGCCGCATCTTTCCCCTTCCTTGGCGCTGGACAGGCGCAGACAGCCGCCGCATGGGATTGATGAATAACTACGGGGCAATTGGAGTCGAGCATGTTTCTCAAGGGCAAGCGCGCACTGGTAACGGGTTCCACATCGGGCATTGGTCTGGCCATCGCCCGCGCCATGGCCGCCGAAGGGGCGGAAGTGATCCTTTCAGGCTTTGGTTCCGAGGAAGAGATCGCGGCGCTGTGCCGGGAACTGAACGCGCGCCATGTCGCTGCCGATCTGATGACCGCCGCCGGGTGCGAGGCGCTGATCGCCGGAGCTGGAGAGATCGATATCCTCGTCAACAATGCCGGGATGCAGCATGTTGCCCCGGTGGATGAGTTCCCGATCGACAAGTGGGATGCAATCGTCGCGCTGAACCTTTCGGCCGTGTTTCACGCCTGCCGCCTCGCCGTGCCGGGGATGAAGGCGCGCGGCTGGGGCAGGATCATTTCGACCGCTTCGGCCCACAGCCTGGTCGCATCGCCGTTCAAGGCGCCTTACGTCGCGACCAAGCACGCTGTGGCGGGCTTCACTAAGTCGCTCGCGCTGGAACTGGCGACCAGCGGTGTGACTGCCAACTGCATCAGCCCTGGTTATGTCTGGACCGCGCTGATCGAGAACCAGATCCCTGATACGATGAAAACCCGCGGCCTTAGCCGCGAAGCGGTGATCAACGATGTCCTGCTGGCCAAGCAGCCGACCAAGCGATTCGTCCAGCCGGCGGAAGTGGCCGCGCTGGCGGTGTTTCTGTGCCGCGAGGAAGCCGGCAACATGACCGGTGCGAATTATTCGATGGATGGCGGCTGGACTGCCGAATAGCGCGGCGGATTGCGCGGCAGTGTAACTTTCCTGCCACCACTGCAAACGAACCGCACCCATCCACCGCAAAGCGGCTTGTCGGGGGGCGAGTCTGATGTAGGACTTGCGCCGATGAACCGTGGCTCAAGGGCGATGAATCGAGCGCTATTTCCGCTACTTGCGGCGGCGCTGCTTTGTACCCCGGCTCTGGCCCAGCGCCGCGACAAGGCGCTAGAGGCCGCACTCATGGCTCATGTGGTCGAGTTGTCCAGCGATGCTTATGAAGGCCGCGAACCGGGGACTGAGGGGGAAGCGAAGACGCTGCGCTATCTTGGCCGGCAATGGTTCGACGCCGGGCTGGACTCCGGCACCAATGATCCGCGCAATGCCTGGTTTGCCCCGGTCCGGCTGGTGGCGCGCGAACCGGCGGCGAGCAGCGCCCGCTTTACCCGCCGCGGCCGCCCGCAATTCGTGCCGCCCGGTTCGATCGAGGTCTTCACCTCCGGCAAGCGCACACTGGTAGAGAATGCGCCGGTGCTGTTCGTCGGCAAAGACGTTACCGATACTGGTCGGGCTGAGCTGGCCGGACGCGTGGCCCTGCTGCTCGATGGCGAGCGCGACGATATGGATCGTCAGAACGCCCTGCTCAAGGCGGGCGCGGCCGCCGTGCTGACCGTGCTCGACGGGGATCGCACGCTGGATCAGGTCAAGGCCCGGCGCGGGCGCTCGGGCTATGCGCTGTCGACCGAAGAGCTGGGCGGGGATCTTGAAGGCTTTATCACGGCCGAGGGGATCGAAAAGGTACTGGCCGGCAGCGGCCAGAGCCTGGCCTCGCTGGAGGCGCTGGCGGCCGAGCCGGGCTTCTCCCCGCGGCTGATCGATATCAGCGCCACGCTGGAAGCCACCACGCGCGAAACGCGGATCAACACGCATAACGTGATCGGCCGCCTGCCGGGCCGCCGGCCGGAGACGGGGGCAGTGCTGCTGCTGGCCCATTGGGATCACTTTGGCGAGTGTGCCGAGCCGCCGGCCGAGGACCTGGTCTGCAATGGCGCGATCGACAATGCCAGCGGCCTGGCTGCGTTGACCGAGATTGCCCGGCGCCTGGCCAAGGGGCCGGCGATGGACCGCGACGTCTATTTCCTGGCCACCACGGCCGAGGAAATCGGCCTGCTGGGGGCGACTGCCTTTGCTGAAAATCCGCCACTGCCGCTTGGCCAGATCGTGGCTGCCTTCAATCTTGACAGCTTTGCTCTGGCCCCGCGCGGCACGCCGCTGGGGATTGTCGGCCGCGGGATGACCCCGCTCGATCCCCAGATCCTGGCCGTGGCCAAGGCGCAGAAGCGCAAGGTCGTCGATGGCGATGCCGTCAATGCCTATGTCCGGCGGCAGGACGGCTGGGCTCTGCTCAAGCACGACATCCCGACCGTGATGGTTTCATCCAGCTGGTCGGACGTCGCCCGCGTCGAGCGCTTCTTTGAAACCGATTACCACCGTCCCGGCGATCAGGTGAAAGCCACGCTCGACCTGTCCGGCACGGCGGAGGACGTGGCTTTCCATGTGGTCCTGGTGCGCCATTTTGCCGATCCCAGGAAGGTTCCCTCGCGCTCGAAATGAGGCACTAGCCCTCTGCGGGGAGTGCGTTTACATGGGCCGCCACGAATCTTCGCAAACAGGCGCAAAGTGGCACTCATGGACATTCCTCTCGGCCTTACCTTCGACGACGTGCTGCTGCGTCCGGCCGAATCCGAAATCCTGCCTTCGATGGCGGATACCCGTACCCGGCTGACGGCCCAGATCGGGCTCAATATTCCGGTGATTTCCTCGGCGATGGACACTGTGACCGAGGCCGACATGGCAATCGTCATGGCCCAGCTCGGCGGGATCGGTGTGCTCCACCGCAACCTGACCATCGAGGAACAAGTCGCGGCGGTGCGAACGGTCAAGCGGTTCGAAAGTGGTATGGTGGTCAACCCCATCACTATCAGCCCGAACGCCACCCTTGGCGAGGCGCGGGCGCTGATGCAGGCCAACCGCATTTCCGGGATCCCGGTGGTGGAGGAAGGCGGACGTCTGGTTGGCATCCTGACCAACCGCGACGTGCGCTTCGCTGATAATCCGCTGCAGCCGGTGCGCGAACTGATGACGCATGAAAACCTGGCCACGGTCCGTGCCGGGGTGAGCCAGGAAGAGGCCCACCGCCTGCTGCACCAGCGCCGGATCGAAAAGCTGCTGGTGGTGGATGAGAATTTCCACTGCACCGGCCTGATCACGGTCAAAGACATGGAAAAGGCCGTGACTTATCCGGATGCGACCAAGGACGGTGCCGGTCGCTTGCGCGTCGCCGCCGCAACCACGGTCGGCGACAAGGGCTTTGAACGGACCGAGGCGCTGCTGGCGGCCGAATGCGACGTGGTGATCATCGATACCGCGCACGGCCACAACAAGGACGTGGCCCGCGCGGTTGAGCGGGTGAAGAAGCTCTCCAACTCGGCTCAGGTGATCGCCGGCAATGTTGCAACCTATGAAGCGACCCGGGCGCTGATCGATGCCGGGGCGGATGCCGTGAAGGTGGGGATCGGGCCGGGTTCGATCTGTACCACCCGTGTCGTCGCCGGGGTCGGTGTGCCGCAGCTGACCGCAATCATGGAAGCTGCGCGCGCGGCGAAGGGCAGCAAGACGCCGATCATCGCCGATGGCGGGCTGCGCACCTCGGGCGATGCGGCCAAGGCCCTGGCTGCGGGTGCATCGACTATCATGGTCGGCTCGATGCTGGCCGGGACCGAGGAAGCGCCAGGCGAAACCTTCCTGTACCAGGGCCGCGCCTACAAGTCGTACCGTGGCATGGGTTCGGTCGGGGCGATGGGCCGGGGCAGTGCGGACCGCTATTTCCAGGGCGATATCAAGGACCAGATGAAGCTGGTGCCCGAAGGGATCGAAGGTCAGGTGCCTTACAAGGGCCAAGCCAAGGATGTGGTTCACCAGCTGGTCGGCGGGATCAAGGCGGCGATGGGCTATACCGGTGCCGCGACGATCGCGGACCTGTGCGAACGCGCGCAGTTCGTGCGGATCACTAACGCGGGCCTCAAGGAAAGCCACGTCCACGACGTGACGATCACCCGCGAGGCGCCGAACTACAAGCTGTGACGCCGCAGGCCCGCGTCCAGGCCGCGATCGACATCCTCGATCTGGTGATCGAAGCGGCGCGCGGACAAGGCGCGCCGGCTGACCGGATCGTGGCCGACTGGTTTCGCACCCGCCGCTTTGCCGGCAGCAAGGATCGCCGCGCCGTGCGCGAGTTGGTCTATGCCGCGATCCGCGCCTGTGGTCCGGTACCGGACAGCGGCCGTGCGGCCATGCTCCGGCAGGCGCAGGTCGATCCCAATCTTGCCGCCCTGTTTGATGGGCAGGGCCATGGTCCCGCGCCGATCCGTCCCGGTGAGCCGGTTGCCGCAGGTGGCGTCGCGCCAGGCTGGCTGGCCGAGGCACTGGCCCAAAGCGACATCGCCGAAGAGTCGGCGGAGGCCCTGCTGGCGCGCGCGCCGCTGGATCTTCGCGTCAACACCCTCAAGGCCGACCGGGCGCGGCTGGAACTGCCCGAAGCGGCCGAGCCTACGCTCGCACCGAATGGCCTGCGTCTGCCGCATGGCACGCCGATCGAGCAGTGGGCGGCTTACCAATCGGGCCAGATCGAAGTGCAGGATACCGGCTCGCAACTGGCCTGCGCCGCACTGGCGGTGCAGCCGGGCGAACTGGTGGTCGATCTCTGCGCCGGGGCGGGCGGCAAGACCCTGGCCCTTGCAGCGGACATGGCAGGGCGCGGGCGGCTGATTGCCAGCGATACGCACCGGGCGCGTCTGGCCCAGCTGGCGCCGCGCGCGGTGCGGTCCGGGGTGACGATGATCGAAACCCGTCTGCTCGATCCCGGCCGCGAAGCTGCGGCCCTCGATGACCTCCGCGGACAGGCCGATGCCGTGCTGGTCGATGCGCCATGTTCGGGCACTGGTACCTGGCGGCGCAATCCGGAAGCGCGCTGGCGGCTCACTTCGGCAGAGCTGGATCGTTACGTTGCCGTGCAGGCCCGGTTGCTCGATCTGGCGGCAGGTCTGCTGCGTTCCGGCGGCCGGCTGGGCTTCGTCACCTGTTCGCTGCTCGATGCCGAAGGCGCCAGCCAGGCCGAGGCTTTTCTGGCGCGCCATGCGGACTGGCGGGGGCTGCCGCTGGCGCTCGGCGCTGGCCAGCCGCGCGGGCCCGGGCTGCGGCTTACCCCGCAGCATGACCAGACCGATGGCTTTTTCATCGCCTGTTTCGAGAAGCCGTGATAACCGGGTCGGCGATGTCCAGTCTGCGGGAGCACCTGATGCGTTACACCCCTGCCGCCCTTGCTATGTCGCTGCTGTTGGCGGTGACGGCCAGTGTCGGCGTGGGTGCACCGGCCGCGCCGCTCGATCCACGGGCTGCCGTACTGGTAGCGGAAGGGCGCAAGGCGCTGGCCGCTGGCGATGCCAATGCGGCGATCGATGCCTTTGAGGCAGCCTTTGTGATCCAGCCCGGCCATGTCGCGATCCTGCTCAATCTCGCCGAAGCAACGCGCGCGCAGGGGCTGCAAGGCAAGGCACTGCGCTATTACCGCGAAGCACTGGAACGCGAGCCGGGCAATATCTATGCTGTGGCTGGCGAAGGGCTGGCCCTGGTAGAGAAGGGCGCGATCGACAAAGCGCGGCGTAACCTGGTCCGGCTGGAACAGCTCTGCCCCGGCAATTGCCCGCAAGCGCGCGAGCTGGCGACAGCAATCCAGCAGGGCCCGGCCAAGCAGGTCGTCACGGCTGAGGCGGTGAAGCCCAAGCCGGTGGTTTCCGATCACTAGATCAGTTCACGAAATTCTTCCAGAACAGCGCGGTAGACGCGCTTCTTGAAGGGAACTATCACCTCTGGCAGATCGACCGGATCGAGCCACTGCCATGCGCAGAACTCGGCCGGGTCATGCGCGTCGAGCCGGATGTGGTGGTCCTCGCCTGAAAAGCGCGCCAGTACCCAGTGCTGCCGCTGGCCGCGATAGCACCCACCCCACAGCTTGCCCATCAGCTCGTCGGGCAGATCGTAAAGCAGCTCCTCGCGCGTTTGGGCAAGGATCGAGACATGCTCTTCGGCGACGCCCGTTTCCTCCCACAGCTCGCGCAGCGCAGCTTCGCGCAGGTCTTCGCCATCGTCGATCCCGCCCTGCGGCATTTGCCAGTAAACGCCGCCCTCGTCAGGCTGGCCGCGCGTATCGATCCGCTTGCCCACGAAAACCAGGCCAGAGGAATTGACCAGCATCACCCCCACGCAGGGGCGATAGGGCAGGTCTGCAAAGGGATTGTCGCTCATTCGCCGGCCCTTAGGCCGAAACACGCCCCAACATCAACTTCGCCTGGGCGAGAATTGTCAGGACGTCGGCCTGGGCGCTGGGCACTGCCTTGCGCAGGTTGACGAAGCCGTGGATCGAACCCTTCATTTCCATGAAATGGCATTCGACCCCGGCTGCCGCCAGCGCGGCGGCATAGCGCCGGCCCTGGTCGCGCAGCGGATCAAGGCTGGCGGTAACCAGTAAGGTCGGCGGCGAACCGGCCTGGTCGCCATGGATCGGGTAGGCCATCGGATTGCCTGGCACGGGGGCATAGCAATCCATGAACCAGTCCATGGTTTCCTTGGTCAGCAGGTAGCCCTCGGCAAATTCGGCCATCGAGCCATCGCTCGACTCATCTGTGGCCGGATAGATCGGCACCTGCATGATCACCGGCACCTTGGCCGGATCCTTGGCCAGGGCCTGCGCCACGACAATGGCCAGATGTCCGCCGGCGCTGTCGCCCATGGTGACGATCCCGGTGCTCTCGCGGCCCAGTTCCAGCCCGTTGTCAGCGACCCAGCGGGTGGCCGCAATGCAGTCTTCGTCCGAAGCGGGGAAGGGGTGCTCCGGCGCCAGAGCATAGTGAACCGCCACCACCGGCAGATCGAGCTCGGCCGCGATCGTGGTGCACAGCGCGTGGTGCGATTCCAGATCACCGATCACGAACCCGCCGCCATGGTAGAACATCACCACCGGCCCCGGGCCGCGGTCGCTGCGCGGATCATAGAGCCGCAACGGGATCTCACCGCGTGGACCGGGGCAGGACAGGTCTTTGATCGTCGCCAGCGGCACCGGATCGGCCTCGACCAGCATTCCCATCTGCGCATAGGACGCGCGCGCATCGGCTAGCGGGATCTCGTTCATCTTCGGACCGGCCATGGCGGCCAACATGTCCAGCAGGACCTTCACATCGGGACGGACATAGGGGGCATTTGCGCTCACAGGCGGGAATCCTCTCGTTATCGACTGGTTTAATCGACAGGCTAAGACGCGTTTTGTCACTTGACTAGCCGACTTGGCACCCGTCTTGTTGTACTGGTTGCCAGGCAAGCAGTTTTTCTTGATTGCCGGGCACGCGGGGAGGGGACTAGGGCGCTTCGCGAGGACGAGGCGGACCGGTCCGCCTGATGAGGAATACGCATGGCAACGCAACTGGCCGATCCCGAAGCAAAGTCCAACTCAGCACCCGAGGCCGTAGTCGTCCGCTTTGCGGGCGACTCGGGCGACGGGATGCAGCTGACCGGCGGTCAGTTCACCCTGTCGAGCGCGCTGGCGGGTAACGACTTCGCCACTTTCCCGGATTTTCCGGCCGAAATCCGCGCACCGCAAGGCACGCTCTTTGGCGTCTCGGCGTTCCAGATCAACTTCGGCTCGACCAGCATCGATACGGCGGGCGATGCCCCCGACGTGCTGGTAGCGATGAACCCGGCAGCGCTGAAGACCAATGTCGGCGCCTTGAAGCCGGGCGGCCTGATCATTGCCGACACGGGCGAGTTCACCAAGCGCAACCTTGAAAAGGCCAAGTACGAGGTCAATCCGCTGGAGGATGGCAGCCTGGCAAAGTGGCAGGTGCTGGCCTTCGACATTTCGGCGCTCACGCTGGAATCGGTCAAGCCGTTTGGCCTTGGCAACAAGGAAGCCCTGCGCTGCAAGAACATGTGGACGCTGGGCCTGGCGCTGTGGATGTTCGACCGCGACCGGCAACCGCTGATCGATTGGCTCAATGCCAAGTTTGCCAAGAACAAGGTGCTGGCCGATGCCAACGTCGCCGCGCTCAACGCCGGCCATGCCTATGGCGAAACGGCCGAGCTGGGCGGCCACGTCAAGAAACTGCACCTTGGCCCGGTGCCGACCCCGGCGGGGCTTTACCGTACGATCACCGGCGCGGATGCCGTGGCGCTGGGTCTGGTCGCAGGCGCGCAGCTGGCGCACCTGCCGATGTTCTTCGGCGGCTATCCGATCACGCCCGCCAGCTCGATCCTGCACGCGCTGGTGCGGCTCAAGGAATTCGGGGTCACCACCTTCCAGGCGGAAGACGAGATCGCCGCGATCTGCGCCGCTATCGGCGCGAGCTATGCCGGCCAGCTGGGCGTTACCTCCAGCTCCGGTCCGGGCATCGCGCTCAAGGGTGAAGCGATGGGCCTGGCCGTAATGACCGAGCTGCCGCTGGTGATCGTCAATTCCCAGCGCGGCGGCCCTTCGACGGGTCTCCCGACCAAGACTGAGCAGTCGGACCTTTATCAGGCGGTCTATGGCCGCAATGGCGATGCCCCGATCCCGGTGGTCTCGGCCCGCAGCCCGTCCGACGCTTTTGAATGTGCGATCGAGGCCTGCCGCATCGCCGTGCAGTACATGACCCCGGTGATCCTGCTGACCGATGGTTACATCGCCAACGCGGCCGAGCCGTGGAAGGTGCCGAACCCGGCCGACTATGCCGAATTCCCGGTTTCCTTCCTGGCCGAAAAGAACGCCGGCGATACCCTGCTGCCCTACAAGCGTGATACCAAGGGCGCGCGGCCGTGGATCAAGCCCGGCACGCCGGGCCTGATGCACCGCATCGGCGGGATCGAAAAGGCGGTCGATACTGG
>JBIIDJ010000024.1:0-29241 GCA_044238415.1 Novosphingobium sp. | reverse complement strand
CGTTCTTCAAGGACGGGGTGACCAGCGGTGACCAGATCGGGCCGCACCAGCGCAGCCTCGTCGCCCGTGCTGCGGAGCTCGACGGGATCGATCTGACAGATATGACCGCGCTTCGCCGCATCGGCACATTTGCCTACCAACTGTTCCCGGCAACGGTACTCGTCATCAGCCCGGACTACATCAACGTCATGGCGCTCTGGCCACAGGGGCATGACCACACGCTGGTAGAGGATTTCATGCTGATCCCGGAAGCACCGCAGAGCGACAAGGCGCGCGACCACTGGGAACGGAGCTGGCAGCTGCTCGATGGCGGCGTCTTCGGCAGCGAGGACTTCCGCGCCGCAGCGCTGGGCCAGCAGGGGCTCAGCACTGGCGTGGTGCCGCAGCTGACGCTTGGCACGCTCGAAGGCGGGATCCGCCGACTGCACGAGATCTGCGAAGAACAGCTGGCGCTTGCCGAAGGGTGACGCGCTGGCGTTCTGCCGCTAAGGCCGCGCCATGACTGGTTCCGATACTCCCCGTTCAGGCGATCGCATCGCCAAGCTCCTCGCCCGCGCCGGCATTGCCAGCCGCCGCGAGGTGGAGCGGATGATTGCCGATGGCCGGGTTAAGATCGGGGACGAGGTGGTGACCACCCCGAACACCGTGCTGACGAGCCTCAAGGGCGTCACCGTCGATGGCAAAGCCGTCAAGGCTCCCGATCCAGCGCGGCTCTTTCTGTTTCACAAGCCCGCCGGGCTGCTGACCGCAGAGCGCGATCCGGCTGGTCGGCCAACGATCTACACAGCGCTGCGCAATGCCCTGCCGGCCAATGCCGGACGGGTAATGCCGATCGGGCGTCTGGACTTCAACACCGAGGGGCTGCTGCTGCTGACCAACGATGGCGGCCTCAAGCGGACCATGGAACTGCCCGCCACCGGCCTGCCCAGGACATACCGCGCCCGCACCTTTGGCGACATAACGCAGGAACAGCTTGAGGAGCTGATCGAGGGGATCGAGATCGACGGAATCCGCTATGGCTCGATCAACGCCAACATGGAGCGCAGCACCGGACGCAATCAGTGGATCGAAGTGACCATCACCGAAGGCAAGAACCGCGAAGTGCGCCGCGTGCTGGAGCATCTCGGCCTGGAAGTCAGTCGCCTGATCCGCACCTCCTACGGTCCGTTCGAACTGCTTGATCTGCCGCGCGGGCAAGCGGTGGAGATTCGTCAGGTCGAAGTCGAGCGGTTCGTGAATGGACTGAAGGTGCCCGGCGCGGCTGCAGCATCGCGCCCGGCGCACGAGCAGGCGCGGCTTCGCATCCGCCGCGATGGTCCACGAGGGGCCGCCACAGGCAAGGCGGCACCGCGCAAACCTGCGCCCCGCAAGCCCGGGCCTGGGCGCAAATGAGCCTGCGGATCATTGCTGGGCAGTGGCGGGGACGGAAACTGGTCACCCCGGCCGGCGATGCCACCCGTCCCACAGCCGATCGTACCCGCGAAACGCTGTTCTCGATGTTGGTCAGCCGGATCGGTGATTTCGACAGCCTGACTGTCGCCGACCTGTTCGCCGGATCGGGCGCGCTCGGCCTTGAGGCGCTGTCACGTGGGGCCGCTTCCTGCCTGTTCGTGGAGCAGGATGCCGCTGCGCTGCGGGCGCTGCGCAGCAATATCGCCAACCTCCACGCCCAGCCGCAGACCGATGTCCGTGCCGGATCGGTGCTCGCGCTGGGTCCGGCCAAGGCCCCGCTTGACCTTGTGCTACTCGATCCGCCCTATGGCACTGGCGCGGGCCAGGTGGCGCTCGACAAGCTCAACCGCCTCGGCTGGATCGGCCCGGCCACCTGGATCAGCCTGGAAACGGCTCACGACGAGGTGCCGCAAGTCAAGGGCCTGGAAGCGGTCGCCGATCGCAAGGTTGGCAAGGCCCGCCTGACGCTATTCCGGAAAGCCGACTAACCCTGTTCGGTTCGTGTCGAGCGCAGTCGAGACACCTGCGCGCGGCATCTCGACTGGGCTCTATGCGAACGGATTTTAGTGTGATTGGGTAATTTGGGGCTTGGCAAGCGCAACCCCCACCAACGTCACCACCCCTGCCACGCTCAGCAACAAGCCGGCCTGCGCGCCCATGCCCTGCCCCGCGAGCCATTGCGCCACCAGCGGCGTCAGGGCGCCGCCAACAATCCCACCGGCATTGAACGCCACCGAAATCCCGCTGTAGCGCACCCCCACCGGGAACAGTGTCGGCAGCCAGCCGCCTAGTGGGCCATAGACAAAGCCCATCACCAGCAGGGCGGCCGCGAGCGTGGCGAAAATCGTCACCAGCGAGCCCGAAGCCAAACCGGGGCCGAAGGCAAACCCCAGCACCACGGTTGCCAAAGCGCCCAGCAGCAAGGTCCGGCCCGGGGTAGTACTGTCGGCGTGGAAGGCCGCCAGCACGATCCCCAGCGCGAGGAAAGTATTGGCTCCAAGCTGCACGGCCAGAAAGGTCTCACGGCTGTAACCGAATGTCGTCGTTCCCTGGGAAAGGGCATAGGCCGTGGCGAGGTAGAAGATCGCGAAGCAAGCGATCACTCCGGCGCTCCCGGCCAGCAGTGGCCCCATATGCCGGCGCAGTTCCCACAGCGGCACAGAATGGGGCGGTGCCTTATCGAGCGCTTCCTGGAACGCGGGCGTTTCCCCGATCCGCAAGCGCACCCACAGGCCGATGATCACCAGCACGGCGCTAAACAGGAAGGGAATACGCCAGCCCCAGGCGTTGAAGGCCGCCTCGTCCAACCATAGGCCTAGCAGCAGGAACAGGCCGTTGGCGGCCAGGAAGCCCAGTGGCGCGCCCAGCTGGGGCGCGGCCCCGAACCGCGCTGTCCAGCCCGGCGGCGCGTTCTCAACCGCCAGCAAGGCCGCCCCGCCCCATTCGCCACCCAGCCCAAAGCCCTGCCCAAAGCGCAGCACGCAGAGCAGCGCCGGGGCGACCCAGCCGATCATGGCATAAGTTGGCAGGAAGGCGATCAGCAGCGTCGATCCGCCCATCAGCAGTAGCGAGGCGACCAGCGTGGACTTGCGCCCGATCCGGTCCCCGAAATGGCCAAAGGCGATTGCCCCCACCGGCCGCGCGAAAAAGGCGATGCCAAAGCTCATGAAGCTTAGCATCACCTGCGTAGTCGGATCACTGGAGGGGAAAAACAGCGGCCCGAACACCAGCGCCGCAGCCGTGGCGTAGATGTAGAAATCATAGAATTCGACTGCCGTGCCTACGAGGCTGGCGGTGAGAATGCGGGCGTGCTGGCGGATGGGGTGCATGGGCGCTTGTGCTGCGGGGCAAAGGCGCCGGTGTCAACCACCGCGATGCCCTTGCGCCACGCGGCGATGTTCCCTAGCCGTTCCGCGTGACCGCTTTCCCCGACTCAACTCCTGACCCCCTGCTGGACGGCTTGAACCCGCCCCAACGCGAAGCCGTGCTCGCTACCGAGGGTCCCGTGCTTATGCTGGCCGGGGCCGGTACCGGCAAGACTGCGGCGCTCACTGCGCGTCTCGCCCATATCATTCGCAGCCGCCTCGCCTGGCCAAGCGAGATCCTCTGCGTCACCTTCACCAACAAGGCCGCGCGCGAGATGAAGGAACGGGTCGGCCACTTGGTCGGCCCGGCGGTGGAAGGGATGCCGTGGCTCGGCACATTCCATGCGATCGCCGCCAAGATGCTGCGAAGGCACGCAGAACTGGCCGGGTTGCAATCGAACTATACGATCATCGATCCCGACGATCAGCTGCGCGTGCTCAAGCAGCTGATCCAGGCTGAAGGTCTGGATGACAAGCGCTGGCCGCCGCGCCAGCTGGCCCAGTGCATCGACCGCTGGAAGAACAAGGGGCTACGGCCGGACGATCTCGACGCACTGGAAAACGAAAGCTTCGCCAATGGTCAGGGGCAGAAGTTCTATCGGCTGTATCAGGACCGGCTGAAGGCGCTTAACGCCTGCGATTTTGGTGACCTGCTGCTGCACATGCTAACCGTTCTTCGCAGCCACCCAGACGTGCTGGAACAGTACCGCCAGCGCTTCAAATACATCATGGTCGACGAATACCAGGACACCAACCAGGTTCAGTACCTGTGGCTGCGCCTGCTGGCCCAGCCGCGCCACAATATCTGCGTGGTGGGTGATGACGACCAGTCGATCTATTCATGGCGCGGCGCAGAAGTTGCTAATATCCTTAAGTTCGAAAAGGATTTTCCTGGCGCCAAAATCATCAAGCTGGAGCAGAACTATCGGTCCACACCAGACATTCTTGCCGCCGCCTCAGGACTGATTGACGCCAACAGCCAGCGGCTGGGCAAGACGCTGTGGACCGAGCGCAATGGCGGGGACAAGGTCCGCGTGATTGGCGTCTGGGACGCGCCGGAGGAAGCCCGGCGCGTGGGTGACGAGATCGAGCGGCTGGAACGCGAAGGGGCCAGCCTCAATCAGGCGGCGATCCTCGTCCGCGCCCAGTTCCAGACCCGCGAGTTTGAGGACCGCTTCATCGCGATCGGCCTCAATTACAAGATCATTGGCGGTTTCCGCTTCTATGAGCGCGCTGAAGTTCGCGATGCGCTCGCTTACCTGCGCCTGATCGCCCAGCCGAGCGATGACCTGGCCTTTGAGCGGATCTACAACACGCCCAAACGCGGCCTGGGCGATAAGACGCTCGAAAAGCTGCACCGCCATGCCCGTGCCCGGGTCGTGCCTCTAAGTCTGGCGGCAATCGAGATCGCCGATACGGACGAACTGCCGGCGCGGGCGCGCAATACCTTGCTCGCCTTCATGCGCGACATTGCGCGCTGGCGCGACCTGGCCAAGACCGCCTCCCCGGCAGAACTTGCGCGCACCCTGCTCGATGAAAGCGGCTACACCGCCGCGCTTCAGGCGGAAAAGAGCGCCGAGAGTGCCGGCCGGCTCGAAAACCTCGCCGAACTGGCCCGCGCCATGGAGGAATATGAAACGCTGGGCGATTTCCTAGAACACGTTAGCCTGGTGATGGACAACGAAGCCGCCGACGATGCCGAAAAGGTCACCATCATGACCATGCACGGCGCCAAAGGCCTGGAATTCGATAACGTGTTCCTGCCCGGCTGGGAAGAAGGCGTCTTCCCCAGCCAGCGGTCGCTCGATGAAGGCGGCCTTGCCAGTCTCGAGGAGGAGCGCCGCCTCGCCTATGTGGCGATCACCCGCGCGCGGCGGCGCTGCACGATCCTCCATGCCGCCAACCGGCGGATCTATGGCCAGTGGACCAGTTCGATCCCCAGCCGCTTCATTGCCGAACTGCCAGCGGGCCATATCGAACAGGAATCGACCCTCTCGGGCGGCGCCTCGCTGTGGCGCGCACAGTGGAGCGAGCGCGAGGATCCCTTTGCCCATGTCGCGCGTGACAGTGCCGCCCGAGGTGCAACCCGTGGCCCCGGCTGGCAGCGTGCGGCCGCTACCACCTACGACCCCACGCCGCGCCGCTTGCCCGAAGCTACCCGCTCCGCGGCCAGCTTCGCCGCCAAGCCGCGCAGCGATGTCCGCGTGGGCGCGCGCGTGTTCCACGATAAGTTCGGTTACGGTACGATCACCGCCCAGGAAGGCAACAAGCTGGAGATCGACTTCGAAACCGCCGGCCCCAAGCGGGTCATCGACAGTTTCGTGAAGCTAGCCTGAGCTTTAGCCGCAAAGCCAGCTTGCCTCGTCCTTGTGCTCCCGTCATCCTGAGGTTTCGAGATGGGAGAACATTCGATGCATGACCGCCGCACGCTGATCCGCAATTCGCTGCTGCTGGGTGCCGGGGCGGCATTGCTGCCGCACAGCGCCTTGGGCAAGGCCGATGCCCGCGCCGCGATCCGCGCGGCCGCGGTGAAAAACAAGGCGGCCGACATCAAACGGATCCAGGACTGGATCAGCCTGCCGACCATTGCCGCCGAAAACCTCAATATTGCCCAGGGCGCGGCCTATATGGAGGAGCTGGCCCGCGCCGCCGGCTTCACCGGCGTCCGTCAGATCCCGACCAGTGCCGGCATTCCCGGCGTGTTTGGCGTTATGGACAACGGCGCAAAGACCACGCTGGGTATCTACTTCATGTACGATGTGAAGCAGTACGATCCTACTGAATGGCAATCGCATCCGCTGGAAGCCCGCATTGTCGACAAGCCCGGCTGGGGCAAGGCAATTATGGGGCGCGGCGCGGTCAATCAGAAAGGACCGGAAGCAACACTGCTGGCAGCCCTGCACGCAATGAAGGCCGCCGGGATCAAGCCGCCAGTCAACCTGGTGCTGGTGGCCGAGGGTGAGGAAGAGATCGGATCGCCCAACTTCCGCCAGATTGTCGAAACTCCCGACGTGCTGGCCGCGCTGCGCAAGTGCGCGGGCATCTTCATTCCCGCCGGTTGGCAAGGCCCGAACGGTGAAGTTCAGGTCAACCTTGGCTCCAAGGGCGTGATCGAGCTGGAACTGATTGCCAGCGGCGAAAAGTGGGGGCGCGGCCCAAAGGACGACATTCATTCCAGCCTCAAGGCGGCAGTCGACAGCCCGGTCTGGAGGCTGGTTGCAGCGCTCAACACGCTGGTTACACCCGATGGTAATACCGCCGCGATCGACGGCTGGTTCGAGAATGTCCGCAAGCTTACCCCGCGCGAGCGCGAGCTGATCGCCCAGGTTGCTGCCAACAGCAACGAAGCACAGCAAAAGGCCCAGCTGGGCGTCACCCACTGGATCGACAACCTGCCCTATAACCAGGCGCTGGAGCGACTGGCACAAGAGCCGACTGTCAACATCGAAGGGCTGGTGGCGGGCTATACTGGGCCGGGCGGCAAGACGATCCTGCCCGGCAAGGCGACCGCCAAGCTCGACCTGCGGCTGGTCCCCAACCAAACCCGCGCCGAAGCTGAACGCAAGCTGCGTGCGCACCTTGATGCACGCGGCTTCGGCGATATCGAAATGAAGGTCAGCGGCGGCTATGATCCCACTGAAACCGCCGAAGACAGCCGCCTGATCCGCGCCGAGCTCGCCAGCTATCGGGCACTCGGCGTCACCGCCAACCTCAACCCGCGGCTGGCGGGATCATGGCCGGGCGCAGTATTCACCGCCCCGCCGGTTTCCATACCCGCAGGCCATTTCGGCATCGGCAGCGGCGGTGGGGCACACGCGCCTAACGAGTGGTACCTGGTGGAATCGACCAACCCCAAGGTGGCCGGAATCACCGACGCAACGATGGGCTATGTCGAGATGATGTACCAGCTGGCGGCGCTCAGATAGCGCCCCAACTCAGCTGACGCCGAAGTTCAGGAAGCCCGGGATCGGGCCGTTCCATTCGCCGGGCTGGCTCGGCGCTTCGCGCTCTTCACGACGCGGACGTTCTTCGCGGTGCGACTTCTCGGCGCGGGGTGCGCGTTCCGCCCGGGGTGTATGCTCCTCACGCGGCGCTTCCTCGCGGCGCGGCTTATCCTCACGCGGCTTGCCTTCGCGCGCCTTGCGCTCGCGCGGGGCGCGTTCGGGCTTTTCCGCCGCCTTGCCTGTTTCAACCGCGAACACCGGGATCTTCATGCCGGTGAGCTTCTCGACATTGTCGATTGCTTCGAGGTCTTCGGGCGCAACCAGGGTAAAGGCCCGGCCAGTTGCACCAGCGCGGCCGGTGCGGCCGATGCGGTGGACATAATCGTCCGGGTGCCAGGGCGTGTCGAAGTTGAAGACGTGGCTCACGCCTTTCACGTCGAGCCCGCGCGCGGCAACGTCCGAACAGCACAGAATGTTGATCGTGCCGTCCTTGAACCGGTCCAGCTCGGCGATGCGGGCTGATTGGTCCATGTCACCATGAATCTCGCCAGAGGAAAAGCCATGGCTCTTCAGGCTCTTGTTAAGCTCCCGCACGGTGGTCTTGCGGTTGGCGAAGATCATCGCTGTCTTGACGTCGTCGGTCCGCAGCAGCGTCCGCAGCACCTCGCGCTTGTTGCGCGACGAAGCAATCAGCACCTTGTGTTGAGCGATATTGATGTTGGTCGATGCGGGGCGCGCCACCTCGATCGACTTGGGGTTTGAAAGGAACTTGTCTGCCAGCTTCTTGATCGGCGGTGGCATGGTCGCGCTGAACAGCAAGGTTTGGCGCGTGGTCGGCAACTTGGAACAGATTGTCTCGATATCGGGAATGAAGCCCATGTCGAGCATCCGGTCGGCCTCGTCGATGACCAGAAGGTCGCAGCCCGTGAGCAGGATCTTGCCGCGTTCGAACAGGTCCATCAGCCGGCCCGGGGTGGCGATCAACACGTCGACGCCTTCGTTCAGCGCCTTGACCTGATCGCCCATCTGCACGCCGCCGATCAACAACGCCATCTTGAGATCGTGATTGGCACCGTACTGTTCGAAGTTCTCGGCCACCTGGGCGGCGAGTTCGCGGGTCGGCTCCAGGATCAGGCTGCGCGGCATCATAGCGCGGCGGCGGCCATGGGCCAGAATGTCGATCATCGGCAGCACGAAACTGGCGGTCTTGCCCGTGCCGGTCTGGGCAATGGCGATCAGGTCGCGCATCATCAGGACTTGGGGAATGGCCTGAGCCTGGATCGGCGTCGGCGTGTCATAGCCCTTGGCGGTTACCGCCTCAACAAGTTCGGGAGAAAGGCCGAGATCGGCAAAGGACATAGGCAGACAGGTTCCGGAAAAAGAAAAGGGCGGCCTGCCGGTCTTTACGAAGGGCGCCGCCGCTGCCGCGCCCCTAGGCGCAAATGGTACGGAAAGTCAAGGAAACGCGCTGGTCGGTTCCCCGCCTCAATCCTCGACCAGCATGATTTCCTTGTAGCCCTGCACCTTGCACTTGGCCCCGCTGCGCGCGAGCAGTTCGTCGCGATCGACGCAGAGCTGGCCATCGCTGTGCTGCGAAACGAGGAAACCGGAATAGTAGTCGCGCCCTTGGCAGGCCTTTTCCAGCGTGGCACTGACCAGCCGCTGCCCGCGCAGGAACAGCACCAGCTTGTTGCCGCCACCGGACTGGACACCAAGCACCGAGTTCAGCGGTACGCACTTGCCCATCCTGCGTTCGATTGTGCGGATTTCCCCGCCGCCGCGCGCTTCGCTGGTACTCATGACGGCGAGTGGCATTGGCGCCGGGCGGGGGCTGATGCGCACCGTCACGCGCTGTTCGATCCGCACCTGATCGGCGTTGGGAAGGCGAAAATAGTCCCGGAACACCGGCAGGATCGGTTCCCCACCGTCGCTCAGCCGCTGTGCAGGGGTTGGCGGAATGCGGACCAGTGGCGCCCTGTCATCCACGCCGACCGGCGCCTCTTCACGGTCCGCATCCTGGGCTGCGGAGGCTGCACCCGCGCCGATTGCGCCGGCCATCAGAGCCAGCGCCAGCTGCGCGAGATACAGGGAAGAACGTTGCATGCCCCGGACAGATAGCCCCTACGCTTGAACGGGCGCTTAACCCATGCATGCGGCCTCCCGCAAGGGGGCTGGTCCGAGGGGGATGGAAAGCGGCATGACGGCATGCGATAGAACAAGCGCCATGACAGTCGACCGTACCGCCTTTCTTGCTGCTGCAGCCGAGTTACTCGGACCGCGCGGGCTCACCCGCGATGCTGACCTGATCACGCCCTGGCTGACCGACTGGCGGGGCCGCTATACCGGCGCAGCACTGGCCCTGGCCTCCCCTGCCAGTACAGAAGAAGTGGCGGCGCTAGTCCGCCTTTGCGCGCAACATGGCGTGCCAATCGTCCCCCAAGGCGGGAATTCAGGCATGTCGGGCGGCGCCACGCCCGATGCCAGCGGCGATGCCCTGCTGTTGTCACTGCGACGGATGAACGCGATTGGTCCGTTGGACCGGACCGCCATGCAGCTGACCTGTCAGGCCGGGGCCGTGCTGCAGAACGTGCACGCCGCAGCCGAAGCCGAAGGACTGCGCTTCCCCCTCACCCTCGGCGGCAAGGGTTCGGCCACGGTCGGCGGGCTCATTTCCACCAACGCCGGCGGCACCCAGGTGTTGCGCCACGGCGTGATGCGCGCGCTGGTTTTAGGGATCGAGGCCGTGCTGCCGGATGGATCGATCTATTCCGCCCTCACCCCGCTGAAGAAGGACAACCGCGGGTTCGATCTGAAGCAACTGTTTATTGGCAGCGAAGGCACGCTCGGGATCGTCACTGGCGCCACGCTCAAGCTTGTGCCGGCGCTGGCGGACCGGATCGTTGCTTGGGTCGGCCTGCCTTCTATCCATGCCGCGCGCAAATTGCTGGTCCATTGCGAGGCGACCGCCGGCCATTTGCTGGAAGGGTTCGAAGTCATGCCGCGGGCGTGCCTCGACGCCGTGCTTGATCACCTGCCAGATGCCCGCAATCCACTAGCAGGGACGCACACCTGGCACGCGCTAATCGAGCTGGCAGCCGATGCCGAAACTGCGGACACCTTGCAGGATCGCGCCGAGGCCCTGTTGGCCGCCGCCTTCGATCTGGAGCTGGCGGAAGACGCTGTGCTGTCCGCCAGTGAGGCCCAGGCCGAAGCCTTCTGGGCACTGCGCGACGGGGTGGCGCCGGCGGAACGGGCCAAGGGTCCGGCGGTGCAGCATGACATATCGGTTCCGGTTGCTGCCATGCCCGATTTCATCGCGACGGCTGCTCCGGCGATCGAGGCCGAGTTTCCTGGTACCCAGGCGCTCGGCTTCGGGCACCTGGGGGATGGCAATATTCACTTCCATGTCCTTGCCCCGGCAGGGGTCGATCCGACCGAATGGCAGGCCGGCCAGGGCAAGGCGATCAGCGCACGGGTCCATGACTTGGTCACACAGCAGCATGGCTCGATCAGCGCGGAACACGGGATTGGCCAAATGAAGCGCGACGAACTGGCACGGCTGGGCGATCCGGTCGCGCTTGGCCTGCTGCGTACGGTCAAGGCGGCGCTCGATCCAAAGGGGTTGATGAACCCGGGCAAGCTGCTTGCGCATGTCGGCCCGAGCGCCTAAAGGCGCGGCTTTCCGCCCGGAAACATTCCGTCCCGGGTCGCCAATCGGAGAGAATGCATGGCCAGCGCGCCGAACGCCACCAACCTGCCGCTGTTCTACAAGGACCTGATGCCGCTCAACAGCCGGGATCACGTGGAATACAAGACCCGCAGCACCGATTCCGCCACCTGGCTGGTCAACTGCCACGCCGTGCCGCTGACCGCCGAGGAATTCATCCACGCCAGCCGCCACTATCCAATCATCTTCGCCGCCGCCGACCAACCAGTGCCGCTGGCGCTGATGGGCCTGAACGAGGGCGTCAACGTGTTCATCGACGATGACGGCAAGCTGCTCGACGCCGGCGTCTATGTGCCGGCCTATGCCCGCCGCTATCCGTTCATGCTGGCCAAGCTGCAGCCTGACTCGGACGAGCTGTCGCTGTGCTTTGACCCGACCAGCGACCTCGTTGGCGAAATGGATGAAGGCAACGTCCTGTTCGAGAACGGCGAGCCCAGCGAAGTTACCAAGGGCATGCTCGAATTCTGCCGCAACTTCGAAGAAGCCGGCATGCGCACCCAGGGCTTCGTGGACGAGCTGAACAAGCACGGCCTGCTGATGGATGGTGAAGTCGCGATCAACCAGCCCGGGTTTGAGCAGCCCTTCGTTTACCGCGGGTTCAAGATGGTCGACCAGGAAAAGCTGCGCGATCTGCGCGGTGACGTGCTGCGTTCGATGAACCAGAACGGGATGCTGGCGCTGATCTTTGCCCACCTGTTCTCGCTGGACCTGATCAGCAACGTTTTCGCCCGTCAGGTTGCTGCCGGCAAGGGGCCGGTCGACGCCAGCGTGCTGCAACCCGCCTGATCGACCCCAGGTCGACTTAGCCGGGGGTTGTAAAACCGCCGGCAAGGGCATATTCTCTTAATCGTCCGGGCGGGCTGCCCTCATGGTCCGTTTGGGCGCGGTGCACCTTGTGCACCTCCTCCCTGAACCTAGGCCACCTCGTGCCAATGCACGAGGTGGCTTTTTTCTTGGGCTATTCGGCCGCCTGGGCCCAACCACCGCCGCCCTGACCCAACGCCGCGACCTCGCCCGCCAGTCGCTGGACCAGCCCGATCAACAACTCGACCATCGATTCGAACCCGGCGCCAGGTTCGGCCAGGCGTGCGTCAAGATAGCGCGAACGGTCGATCTCCAACTGGAGCGCGTGGAGGCCTGCATCGGGCCGCGCATGGCGTTCCAGCACATAGCCGCCAGCATAGGGCCGGTTATGTGATGCAAGGCGCCGACGCTCACCGAAGTAGCCGAAACAACTGCCAACAATCGCACCATGGCAGGCCGTGCCGAAGCGGTCCCCCAGCACGAACTCTGCTGGCTGGTTGCCGTCGCGCAAGTTAAGCGGCGGCATCGAATGCAGGTCGATCAGCAAGGCTGCCCCCCAGCGCCGGCGCAGCGCGGCCAGGGCAT
The DNA here is from genome assembly GCA_044238415.1 of Novosphingobium sp. GTDB lineage: Bacteria > Pseudomonadota > Alphaproteobacteria > Sphingomonadales > Sphingomonadaceae > Novosphingobium. The sequence continues at coordinate 16,864 of JBIIDJ010000024.1, read as the reverse complement.
CGGCCAGGCAGGCGTGGTAGGGCTGATGGATCTGGTCAATCCGCGCGGTAAGGTCGGCCTCGTCGTGCCGGCGCTTCCACAACTCCCCTAGCCCGGGCAAACGGCGGGGGATCAACCCCAGGCCACTGCGGGCGCGCAGGCCCGGCGTGTAACTACCCACCGCATCCGGCTTGCCCCGCGCGAACATGTCCCAATCGATATCCTCGGTTGCGCGGTTGAGGTCGATCATCGCCCGCGGCGCGTGGGCCACCAGCAATGCCGCACCAGTGGCACTGGCCACCGCATCGCCCAACCGGTCAACATAGCGGTCTTCCAGTCGGAGCGCAGCATGGCCGGGGTGGCGCATCCGCTCGATCAGGCAGTCGGGATAAGTGCGCCCGGCATGGGGCACCGCAATCAGCACCGGCAGTTGCGAGGGCTCCGGTGCCCGCAGGGAAAAGGCCGGCTGCCCCTCAGCCCCGGGAATCGCGCCACCCGACCGGATGGACGAATCGCTGGCGGCGGATGAGGCAGAGGTCATGGTGCGACGCTGGCGCGCAATTGCAGGCGTGTCAAAGCCGGTCACGCTGCAAATGTGACGAGAATTTTAACCGCTGTCGCGCTATACCACCTTGTCACCCGCCCCCCTGTCCGGAAACACCGATGATCCGTATACTCCTGGCCGAAGACGAAGACGCGATGCGCACCTACCTGGCGCGCGCGCTGGAGAACGCCGGCTACGAGGTCATCGCGGTCGATCGTGGCACGGCGGCCCTGCCATTGCTCGAGACCGAGCATTTCGACCTGCTGCTGTCGGACATCGTCATGCCGGAAATGGACGGGATCGAGTTGGCCCAGCGCTGCGCCGAAATCAGCCCGGCCACCAAAGTGATGTTCATCACCGGCTTTGCCGCTGTTACGCTGAAGGCCAGCCGCGAGGCGCCGCAGGCCAAGATGCTGTCCAAGCCGTTCCACCTGCGCGACCTGGTGCTTGAGGTTGAACGGATGTTCGACAATCCGAGCTTCGCGCAAATCTGAATTTTCGCGCCATTGGCGGCTTGCATCGCGGCAAGTCCCCGGCTAATGGCGCTTCCCTGCCCGGGGCGACGGCCCTGGGTGGAACCGAATGGTGCCGGGCGTATAGCTCAGTGGTAGAGCACTATGTTGACATCGTAGGGGTCGCAAGTTCAATCCTTGCTACGCCCACCATTCGCTAAAAAGGCCCCGGTTTCCCGGGGCCTTTTGCGTTTTGTGGCTGATGATGGGGCTTACTTGCCCTTCCAGTTCGGCTTGCGCTTTTCGGCAAAGGCAGCCGCGCCTTCGCGGGCGTCTTCGCTGACGAAGATCGGGGCGATGTAGCTGGCCTGCTTCTGCCACATCTCTTCATCACTCCACGAATGCGAATCGCGGATGATTGCCTTGGAGGCGATCAGCGCCAGCGGGCCGTTGGCAGCCACCGCCGCAGCCAGTTCGAGCGCGGCGGGCAGGGCCGGGCCTTCGACCACCCGATTGACGAAGCCCAGTTCGTAAGCCCGGGCAGCATCGATGAAGTCGCCCGTCAGAGCCAGTTCCATGGCGATCCGCGGCGGAATCTGGCGTGGCAGTTTGATCAGACCGCCGGCAGCAGCAGCAAGACCGCGCTTGGCTTCGGGAATGCCGAACTTTGAGGCCGAGCTGGCCACGATCAGATCGCACGACAGCGCCAGCTCCATTCCGCCAGCCAGGGCAAAGCCGTCCACCGCGGCGATCACCGGCTTCTTCGGCGTCCATTCGGTCAGGCCACCAAAGCCGCGACCTTCGATGCTCGGCCGTTCGCCCCGCAGGAAGCCCTTGAGGTCCATTCCTGAGCAGAAGGTCCCGCCCGCGCCGGTCAGCACGGCGCAGCGCAGATCATCCTCGGCCTCAAGCCGGTCCATTGCCGCGCTGATGCCTTCGGCCTGGGCCTTGTTCATGGCATTCTTGGCTTCGGGCCGGTTCATCGTGACAATCAGCACGCCATCGCGCACTTCGGTAAGGACTTCGGGGGCTTCGCTCATGATTCTGGTCCTCTCGGCAGGTGTTTAACCGGACGATTAAAGCGCCAATGCCGCAAGGTCCAGCCCTTACTTGCACCACGCGCCGCCTCTGCTAAGGGAGCGCCTGATTTTCCGCTAACTCCCCAGTGAAAGACACGCACGCGATGGCCAAGATCAAGGTAACGAACCCCGTCGTCGAAATGGACGGCGATGAGATGACCCGCATCATCTGGCAGTGGATCCGCGAACGGCTGATCCTGCCGTACCTCGATATCGATCTGAAGTATTACGATCTCTCGGTCGAGAAGCGTGACGAAACCAACGACCAGATCACCGTCGATGCTGCCAATGCCACCAAGCAGTATGGTGTGGCTGTGAAGTGCGCGACCATCACGCCGGATGAAGCCCGCGTCGAAGAGTTCAAGCTCAAGAAGATGTGGAAGAGCCCCAACGGCACGATCCGCAACATCCTGGGCGGCGTGGTGTTCCGCGAGCCAATCGTGATCCAGAACGTGCCGCGGCTGATCCCAGGCTGGACCGACCCGATCGTTGTAGGCCGTCACGCTTTTGGTGACCAGTACCGCGCCACCGACACGCTGATCCCCGGCCCCGGCACCCTGCGCCTGGTCTTCGATGGCGACAACGGCGAAACCATTGACCTCGAAGTGTTCAAGTTCCCCAGCTCGGGCGTTGCCATGGCAATGTACAATCTGGACGATTCGATCCGCGACTTCGCCCGCGCCAGCCTGAACTATGGCCTGTCGCTTGGCTGGCCGGTATACCTTTCGACTAAGAATACGATCCTCAAGGCCTATGACGGCCGCTTCAAGGACCTGTTCCAGGAAGTCTTCGAGAACGAAGGCTTTGCCGAGAAGTTCAAGGAAGCCGGGATCGTTTACGAACACCGCCTGATCGACGACATGGTCGCTTCTGCGCTCAAGTGGTCGGGCAAGTTCGTCTGGGCCTGCAAGAACTATGACGGTGACGTCCAGTCCGATCAGGTGGCCCAGGGCTTCGGCTCGCTTGGCCTGATGACCTCGGTGCTGATGACCCCGGATGGTTCGTGCGTCGAGGCCGAAGCCGCCCACGGCACCGTCACCCGCCACTATCGCCAGCACCAGCAGGGCAAGGCGACCAGCACCAACCCGATCGCCAGCATCTTTGCCTGGACCCGGGGCCTGATGCACCGCGGCAAGTTCGACAACACGCCCGATGTCGTGAAGTTCGCCGAAACGCTGGAGCGGGTCTGCATCGAAACCGTCGAAAGCGGCAAGATGACCAAGGACCTCGCGATCCTGATCGGTCCGGATCAGCCCTGGCTGACCACCGAAGGGTTCTTCGAGGCGATCGTCGAGAACCTCGAAAAGGAAATGAAGGCCTGGGCCTGATCCCCTTCGCCTAGTGACCGGAAGAACGGCCCCCTGCCCGCAAGGTCAGGGGGCTTTCTTTTGCGCACCGCCTGCCGCTAAGGGTGGGGCATGGCCGGACCGACCGAACTCACTTCGCCCGCAGTTGCCGATGCCCTGGTAATCCTGGGTGCGGCCGGGCTGGTGATCCCGGTCTTTGCGCGTTTTAGGATTACACCGATCATCGGTTTCATCCTGGTCGGGTTGATGCTCGGGCCCTTCGGACTGGGCCACCTGGCGCAGTATGCACCCTGGCTGGATTACCTCACGATCTCTGATCCCGCAGTGCTGACCCCCTTCGCCGAGATAGGGATTATCCTGCTGCTATTTTCGATCGGGCTTGAGCTGTCGTTCAACCGACTGTGGGCCATGCGGCGGCTGGTTTTTGGTTTGGGCGGGCTGGAGCTGGTGATCAGCGCGCTGCTGGTCGGCAGCGCGCTGGTCCTGCTAGGTAATTCGGGGCCGACCGCGCTGGCGCTGGGCCTGGCCCTCGCGCTGTCCTCAACCGCACTGGTGCTGCGCATCACCGATAGCCGCACCCCGGTGGGCAGGGCGGCGCTGGCCATGCTGCTGTTCGAGGATATCGCCCTCATTCCGATCATCTTCCTGCTAGGCGCGCTGGGCCGGGGCGGTGCGGCCCAGGACAGCGCGGCGCTGGTCACCACGTTGTGGCAGGGCGCGCTGGTGGTAGCTGCGCTGCTGGTGTTGGGTCGCCTGCTGCTGCCGCGCCTGTTTGCCCAGGCCGCCCGCACCAAGAGCCCGGAGCTGTTCCTGGCCGCGACCCTGCTGGTGGTGATCGGATCAGCGCTGGCGACGGCGGCGGTCGGACTGTCGCCGATCGTCGGCGCGCTGATCGCCGGTTTGCTGATTGCCGAAACCGATTACCACGCCGAGGTCGAGCGGATCACCGATCCGTTTAAGGGTCTGGCCCTGGGGGTGTTCCTGATCACCATCGGCATGAGCCTGGACCTCGCCATGATCGGCCAGCAATGGGCGACGATCGCCATCGCTGTGGTATCGGTGCTGGCGATCAAGGCAGCGGTTACCGCAGTGCTGCTGCGGGCCATGGGCGCGCGCCCCGGCACGGCCACCGAAACCGGCATACTGATGTCCAGCCCGTCGGAAACAACCCTGATCGTGCTCGCCACGGCCAGCGCGGTGCAACTGATCAACGCCGAGGCTGCGCAATTCTGGCAGACGGTCACCGCGATCGGGCTTACCATCACCCCTGCGCTCGCATGGCTGGGCAAGCGGTTGGGCCGCCGGGTCGATGCAAGCCGGCCAGTGATCGATCTGACTTCAGACGAAACCCCGCGCGCCATCGTGGTCGGCATGGGCCGCGTTGGACGGCTGGTCGCGGATATGCTTGCCCGCCATGATAAGCCCTATGTCGCCATCGACGGGGACCCCGATATCGTCAGCGCGGCCAGCGCCGATGGCTATCCGGTGCTGTTCGGCGATGCTGGCTGGGACCAGACCCTGCACCGCCTGGGCATCGAACAGGCACCGGCGATCATCCTGACCATGGACGAACCGGTCGCGGTCCAGCGCCTGGTGCGCAAGCTACGCGGACTACACCCGCAGTTGACGATCATCGCCCGGGCCCGCGATGTCGGCCACGCCGCCCTGCTCTATCGCGCCGGGGTCAGCCATGCCGTGCCGGAAACCCTCGAAGCATCGCTCCAGCTGTCCGAGGCCGTGCTGGTAGACCTTGGTGTGCCGATGGGCCCGGTGATCGCCTCGATCCATGAAAAGCGCGACGAGTTCCGCCAGCAGATCATGGACGAAGGTGAACTGGAACAGGCACCCAGCTTGCGCACCGGGACCCTGCGCGAATACCGTGGTGGGGAATCCGCCAAGGACTGACCCCTTCATGACCAGCCACTTCCGCCTGGCGCTTACCCTTGCCGCGCTGGGCGGCGATTGCCGGCGGGGGCAAGCCCCGCGCGGCCTATTTCGGCGGCGGCTGGGGCGTGGCCTTTGACCGGCCCGGCCTGCGCAGCGCCTTTGGCATTGCGGGGACCGGAGTGAACGATGCGGGCAAGTGGTCCCATGCGGAGCGGACCCGGCGGCTGAGCCTGCAATGGCCGCTGGTCAAGCAATTGCAGTTCGGACGGCTGCCGGCGGTTGCTGGCTACGGCCTTGAGGGCGGCAAGCCCTTTCCGGCCGACAACCTGGAAGGAGCCAACGAATCAACCCTGGCCTATGTCTGTGTCGACGGGCAGAACTGCCCGTACAACGTCTGGAGCAACCTGGGCCGAGCGCACCTCGAAACGCTGCTGAACAGCCTGTTCGTGATGCCGAAAACAGCACAGCAGCGTCGGCGCTGACGGGTCAGTCCGCCAGCACGCCCTTCACCGCCGCGATCGCTTCCGCTGCCTTGCTGCCATCCGGGCCGCCGCCCTGGGCCATGTCCGCCCGGCCGCCGCCGCCCTTGCCGCCCAGCGCCTCAACCCCAGCGCGAACCAGATCAACCGCGCTGACCTTGCTGGTCAGGTCGTCGGTCACGGCCGCGGCGATGCTGGCCTTGCCGTCGTTGACCGCAACGATCACAGCCACGCCTGATCCAAGCCGGGCCTTGGCCTGATCGAGTAGCCCCCGCAGTTCCTTGGGATCGAGCCCATCGAGGATCTGGCCGGAGAACTTCACCCCGCCCACGTCCTCCTCGGCGCTGGTCGCGGCGGCATTGCCACCACCCAACGCCAGCGCCTTTTTTGCTTCGGCCAGCTCGCGTTCCAGCTTGCGACGTTCGTCGAGCAGCGCGGCCACGCGGGCCTCGACCTCGTCCGGCGTGGTCCGCAGCACGGCGGCCGCGCCCTTCAGCGCGTCCTCGCGGCCTGCAAGGTAACTGAAGGCGCCCTCACCGGTCATCGCCTCGATCCGGCGCACGCCCGAGCTGACCGCGCTCTCGCTGACGATGCGGAACAGGCCGATATCGCCCGTGGCACGCACGTGGGTGCCGCCGCACAGTTCAACCGAGTAGGCATGGGCTTCCTTGACCCGGCCCATCGACAGCACGCGCACTTCCTCGCCATACTTTTCGCCGAACAGCGCCATGGCCCCGGCGGCGATCGCGTCTTCGGGCGACATCAGCCGGGTAACGACCGGCTCGTTAGCGCGGACTTCGGCATTCACCTCGGCCTCGATCACGGCGATGTCCTCGGCCGTCAGCGCGGTGGGGTGGGAGAAGTCGAAGCGCAGGCGGTCGGCCGCAACCAGTGAGCCCTTCTGAGTCACGTGGTCACCCAGGCGGCCCCGCAGCGCGGCATGGACCAGGTGCGTGGCCGAATGATTGGCGCGGATCGCGTCGCGGCGAGCCACATCGATATCGAGCTTCACCACGTCGCCCACCTTGATGGTACCAGCCTCAACCGTGCCATTATGCGCGTGCAGGCGGCCAAGCGGCTTGGCCGTATCGGCTACGGCAATCCGCAGTCCATCGGCCCCGGCAATCGTGCCGCTGTCACCGGTCTGGCCGCCGCTTTCGCCATAGAACGGCGTCTGGTTGGTGATCACCGTCACCATGTCGCCCGTGCTGGCGGACTGAACCTCGGACCCGTCCTTGACCAGCGCGACGACCTGCGCCTCGCCCGTGGTGGCGGTATAGCCGGTGAACTCGGTCGCGCCGACGCGTTCGGCGATGTCGAACCACACTTCGGCATCGGCGGCCTGGCCCGAACCCTTCCACGCGGCGCGGGCGGCAGCCTTCTGCTGCGCCATCGCGGTGTCATAACCCGCGCGGTCGATCCCAATCCCGCGTGAACGCAGCGCGTCCTCGGTCAGGTCATAGGGGAAACCGAAGGTGTCATAGAGCTTGAAGGCGGTTTCACCCGGCAGCTCGCCGCCCTTGCCAAGCCCGGCTGTGGCTTCGTCCAGCAGCTTGAGCCCGTTGGCCAGCGTGCGGCGGAACTGCACTTCCTCGCGCTGAAGGGTTTCCTCGATCAGCGGCTGGGCGCGGCCCAGTTCAGGATAGGCAGCGCCCATTTCCTGCACCAGCGCCGGGACCAGGCGATGCATCAGCGGTTCCTTCGCGCCCAGCAGGTGCGCATGACGCATGGCGCGGCGCATGATCCGGCGGAGCACATAGCCGCGCCCTTCGTTGCTGGGCAGCACGCCATCAGCCAGCAGGAAACTGGTCGAGCGCAGGTGATCGGCAATCACGCGATGGCTGGCGCGCTGGTCGCCCTCGGCCTTTACCCCGGTCAGGCCGACCGAGGCGGCGATCAGCGCCTTGAAGGTATCGGTATCGTAATTGTCGGGCACGCCCTGCATCACGGCGGCGATGCGTTCCAGCCCCATGCCGGTGTCGATGCTGGGCTTGGGCAGTTCACCGACAATCTCGTCCGCTGCCTGCTCGAACTGCATGAAGACCAGGTTCCATACCTCGACGAAGCGGTCGCCGTCCTCGTCCGGGCTGCCCGGGGGGCCGCCAAAGATATGATCACCGTGATCGTAGAAGATCTCGCTGCACGGTCCGCAGGGACCATCGGAGCCCATCGCCCAGAAGTTGTCCTTGGTCGGGATACGGATGATCCGCTCTTCGGGCAGGCCGGCAATCTTGCGCCACAGGCCGAACGCCTCATCATCGGTGTGATAGACGGTGGCCGTCAACCGGTCCGGGTTGAGGCCCCATTCCTTCGTCAGCAGGGTCCAGGCGTGGATGATCGCCTGTTCCTTGAAATAGTCGCCGAAGCTGAAATTCCCCAGCATTTCGAAGAAGGTATGATGCCGCGCGGTATAGCCAACATTGTCGAGGTCGTTGTGCTTGCCCCCGGCGCGTACGCACTTCTGGCTGGAGGTCGCGCGCGGCACGGCGCGGGTCTCAAGGCCGGTGAACACGTTCTTGAACGGCACCATCCCCGCGTTGGTGAACATCAGGGTGGGATCGTTGTACGGAACCAGCGGCGCTGACTGCACCACCTCGTGCCCATGCGAGCCGAAGTATTCGAGGAAAGAGCGGCGGATATCGTTCGTCGAGGTCATAGCGCCTCGCCCCTAGGACAGCCGCGTTTTTCCGGCAAGCAGGAAGGCACGATCAGCGTATGCGGTGGCGCCGATCAGCCGAAGCGCTGACCAGCCAAGCGGCAGCCGGCATGGCCACCAGATTATCACTGCGGTACTGCTCCAGCCACGTGCGGACCTTTGCTTCAGCCGTTTCCAGTGCTTCCCCATCCAGGCTACGCAGATAGGGTGCCGCAGGACCGATCCGGCGAAACAGGCCAAGCGCATCCTCGACTGGATCCTCGCCCATGCCCGCAACATAGGCAAAATCGGCCGGTTCCAGCTCGATCTCGTGCCACCCGGCCCCGGACAGGATCGCCTCAACATGACCGGGATCGGCAAAGGCAAAAGGCCCCGGGCCACGCGGATTGGCCGGTGGTGGCAGGTCAAGCGTCTGTGCCAGACCGGCAGCCCAGGCGTTCTCAGCCGGTGTGCGGAAGCACGAAAACAGCAGTTTGACCTGCTCCGTGCCTTGCGCCCGCAGATTGGCAAATGCAGCAACCGGATCGGCGAAGAACATAACCCCGTGGCGCGACACGATCAGATCTGCCGCAAATTCAGGGTTACGCCAGGTGCCGGCATCGGCCTCAACAAAGCTGGCGTTGGCCAGATCTGCGCCGCGCCCCTTGGCGACTTCGATCAGGTCCTGGGAGATATCGACCCCCAGAACCTGCGCATCGGGATGCTGACGCGCCAGCGCCAGCGACAGCTCCCCCGCCCCGCAGCCGATATCGAGCACGTTCTTCCCGATCAGCGGCGCGGCGCGGCCCAGCAACAGCTCGGTCAGCCCGGCAAAGGAGCGGTCAGTCAGCGCATAGTTCTGCGCCCAGCTGCGCCCGACTTGAGCGCGCCAATCCATTTCGGTGGTCATTGTGGCAGGCTAGGACTGCGCCGCGCTGGGTGCAAGACCCGGCTAGCGCAGGTTGCGCGCGGCCGTTGCGGCAAGCTCGCGTACCAGCTTGGCGGCGAGAATTGCCGTGCGATCGTTGCTGTCAAAGCGCGGGTTAAGCTCGACCACGTCGGCCCCAACGATCCGGGCAGTCTGGGCGTGGAGCACCGCAAGGACCTCGCGCATGCGCAGCCCGCCGGGTTCGGGGTGCGAGACGCCGGGGGCTTCGGACGGATCGATCCCGTCGAGATCAAGCGAGACGTAGAGCGGGCCATCCAGCACTGGCACCTTGCCCGGCGCAAAATCAGTCATCGGCACGATCTCCACCCCGAAACGCGCAGCCTGCTCACGGCAGTGGCGATTGAGCGTGCGGATGCCAACCTGGACCAAGCGGCGGCACAGCCCGGCCTCCATGATCCGGGCAAAGGGCGAAGCATGACTACGCGGATTGCCTTCGAAGAGGTCATAGAGATCGGGGTGAGCATCGAAGTGCAGGATCGAGACTGGACCGTGACGGGCGGTAATGGCTTCCACGACAGGAAAGGTCACGGCGTGATCGCCCCCCAGCAGGAGCGGCTTAGCACCAGCACCTAGCGTTGCGGTGACTGCTTCACGGATCAGGGCATCGTCGGTGGGCGTTTCAGTCAGCGGCAAGTCGCCCCGATCTTCAAGGAGAAAGTCCTGGCCGATCTCCTGTCCGTCCTCGCAAGCAAGATTACCACGATCTGACCACAGCGCTCGACGGATCGCCTCGGGCGCAGCAGCTGGGCCGCGCGCAAAAGAGGAATTGCAGTCGGTCGGCAGGCCGATCAGGTGGAACTTGGGTTTGGTCATAGCGCGCCTTGTTCCACCAACGTCGGCGGCTGTCGAGCAACGAAAAGACCGGCGCGGGGCCTGGGCAGGCACGCCGCGCCGGTCCTGTTTCGTGGAGGGCGCCCGAGGGGTGTCGGGGGACGCGGGCACCCTCCCCCTGGCTGCTTAGCAGCCAAGTACACGGTGATCAGATGTCGTCGTCTGCGTCCGGACCCGACATCATCTCCCCGGCAAGACCTTCGGTCTGGCCGCGGATCGCAGCCTCCAGCCGGTCGCAAACTTCAGGATTTTCCTTGAGGTAGGTTTTGGCATTTTCACGCCCCTGGCCGATCCGGATCGAATCGTAGGAGAACCAGGCGCCCGACTTCTCAACCATGCCGGCCTTGACGCCGAGGTCGAGAATTTCACCGATCTTCGAAATGCCCTCGCCATACATGATGTCGAATTCGACCTGCTTGAACGGGGGGGCCACCTTGTTCTTGACCACCTTTACGCGGGTGGTGTTGCCAACAATATCATCCCGGTCCTTGATCTGGCCGGTGCGGCGGATGTCGAGGCGGACCGAGGCATAGAACTTGAGCGCGTTGCCACCGGTGGTGGTTTCCGGATTACCGTACATCACCCCGATCTTCATGCGCAGCTGGTTGATGAAGATCACCATGCAGCGCGAACGGCTGATCGAACCGGTCAGCTTGCGTAGCGACTGGCTCATCAGGCGGGCTTGAAGGCCAACGTGACTATCGCCCATCTCGCCTTCGATTTCAGCCCGCGGGACCAGCGCCGCGACCGAATCAACCACCAGCACGTCGATCGCGTTCGAACGCACCAGCGTGTCGACGATTTCCAGCGCCTGTTCGCCGGTATCGGGCTGCGAGACGATCAGCTCGTCAATGTCGACCCCGAGCTTCTTGGCATAAACGGGATCAAGCGCGTGTTCGGCATCGACGAAAGCCGCCGTGCCCCCGTTCTTCTGCGCTTCGGCGATCACATGCAGCGCCAGCGTGGTCTTGCCCGAGCTTTCCGGACCATAGACCTCGATCACGCGGCCGCGCGGCAGGCCGCCAATGCCGAGGGCGATATCCAAACCGAGCGATCCGGTGGAGATGGCTTCCACCTCCATCGTTTCCTTTGAGCCGAGCTTCATCGCGCTGCCCTTGCCGAACGCGCGATCAATCTGCGCCAGCGCCGCTTCGAGCGCCTTCTGACGGTCCATGGTATCCTTGCCTTCCTGAATCAGCTTGAGCTGTGCACCCATTGTTCGTCCCCTTGCCTAACCCGCCGACCGAGGAGGTCAACTGCGAGTCTTTGTATCGCGTTTGTTCCAATAGAACAAGGGGGGAACACGAACAAATTTAGAACAGGCTATTCCCTACCAGTTTTTGTTGATTTTCAGACGATTGCCCTAAGCGTTGCGGCGATGCACCAATGCCAACAAGGCAACGAGGCCCACAGTCGCGATCATAATGACGATCACCGCGACGTTGATTCCGCCCAGGGCCAGTTCCGTCCCGTCGCTGTGCCGCATCGTGCCCCCATAGACGGGGGCCAGGGCGAAGGCCGCCAGGAAGCTGACGCATGGCACCAATCCGAGCACGCAAGCCAGCAACCACTGCCCGCCGCGCCACGCCAGCACGAAGCTGATTGCGCAGAGCGCACTGTTGCCGATGAGTTGCCAGACCTCGTGCAAGCGGGCGTGACCGGGCCAGTCCGGATTGAACACGTGGGTTGGCCCGATCTCCAGAATTGGGACCAGGATCGCAATTGGCGCCAGGCACAGGGCAAGGAGCAGCAGACGCATTGGCACATCTCCATGAGCGAAATCCGGCGAAGCCGCCCACGAGGAATTGATTTTCCTGGTTGACGGTGTCAACTAATGCCATGGTACGGGTTCATCGCGACGCACACCTGGCCGAGCGACTGCTTGGCGCAGCGCAGTTCCTGCTCGACAGTGAGGGAATCGAAGGCGTTACGATCCGCGCTTGTGCCCGGCGGGCCGAAGTTTCCCATGCGGCCCCGGCCAAGCATTTCCCGGATCGCCGCAGCCTGCTGACGCGGCTGGCCGAACGCTGCATGGCTGACCTGGCCGAGGATGTTGCCAACCGTCTGGGCGAAAATCACGCCAGCCCCCGCGCCGGGCTGGGCGCGATTGCCGATGCCACGGTCGGTTATGCCCTCGTCCACCCGCAGCGTTACCGGCTGATGTGGCGCACCGACCTGCTCGATTCGCAGGACCCCGCCCTGCAGCACCAAACCAATCGGCTGTTCGGGCAGATCGAAACGCTGGTCAGCAGTATCGAGCCGCCGCCTGGCACCACCCGCGAGACGCTGGTGATCGCCATCTGCTCGGCGATCCATGGTTATGTCTCAATGCGGATCGACCGCAATTTTCGCCCGGCCAGCGACGAGTCCATGCCCCGCCCCCGCCATTTCGCGCTGATCGACCTGCTGCTGGGTCCGGCCGAAGGATGAACGGACCCAGCCGCCCTCGTCAGCGAGACGCAGCTGGCTCGGGCACCTGGCCCTACTTAATGTCCTGCTTGACGGCGGCATTTAGCACCGCCCCCACCTTGTCGGTGATCTGCTGGACAGTGAACGGCTTTGGCAGGAATTCGACCCCGTCGATGTCGATCTCCTTGCGGAGCTGCTCCTCGGCATAGCCGGACATGAACAGCACCGGCAGTCCGGGGTGGCGCTGGCGGATAGCGCGGACCATGGCCGGGCCATCAAGCCCGGGCATGACAACGTCGGATACGATCAGGTCAAAGCCTTCGCCCGCTTCCACGCGTTCCAATCCCTCGTCGCCGTTGGCGGCGGTGGTTACCGTGTAGCCGGCGCGGGTCAGCGCGCGCTCGGCCACGGCACGGACCATGTCCTCGTCCTCGACCAGCAAAATGCGCCCACCGCCCGACCATTCGGTCGGCGCGCGAACCGGCGCGTCGGTGCTCCCACCGCTCGGCAGGGGGCCATTGTGGACCGGGAGATAAACGGTGAAGGTTGTGCCCCTCCCCACATCGCTGTCGGCGAAGATGAAGCCGCCTGATTGCTTGACGATCCCGTAAACGGTCGACAGCCCCAGGCCGGTCCCGCCAAGCGAACCGCCCCGGCCCTGTTCCTTGGTGGTGAAGAACGGCTCGAAGATCTTGCCCAGATGGTCCGGGGCAATGCCAGTGCCGGTATCGGTCACTTCCAGCGCGGTATAGTCAGCCTGCGGCATGATTGCGCTGCGCATCCCGCGCACGTCGGCGGCACTAACCTTGCGCGTGGCCAGCGTGATCCGCCCACCGCCAATTTCCCCCTTGGCCAGCACGGCATCGCGGGCATTGACCACCAGGTTGACGATCACTTGCTCCAGCTGGCTGGGATCGGCGCGGACCGCCCCCAGATCGCGATCATGGGTGACGCTGAGCTTGACCTTTTCCCCGATCAGCCGTTTGAGCAGCGCCGAAACGTCCTGCACCACGTCCGGCAGCTGAAGAACTTCAGGGCGCAACGTCTGCTGGCGAGAGAAGGCGAGCAACTGGCGCGTCAGGCTGGCGGCGCGGTTGGAATTGGCCCGGATCTGCTGGATATCGTCATAATCGCTGTCACCCGGGGTATGGCGCAGCAGCATCAAATCGCAGGTGCCCAGGATCGCGGTCAGCACATTGTTGAAATCGTGCGCGACGCCGCCAGCCAGCTGCCCCACGGCCTGCATCTTGGTGGCCTGGGCGACCTGACGTTTAAGCCGGGTCTCTTCGCTGCTGTCGGTCAGGCCCAGCAACACAGCTGCCTCGCCCAGCCCGCGCACTCCGGCGAGGCTCAGCGTCACCGGATCTTCCGGCTGGGTCTTGAGCCGCACCGCGATATCGCCCGCTGCTGCCGGCCCCTTGGCAAAGCGGCGGATGGCGTCAGAAACAGCCCCCTTGTCTTCCTGCACCACCAGGTCGGTCGGATAGGTCGGCGGCACATCGCCCTGACGACCGGCGGCGCGCATGAAGGCGGGGTTGGCGAATAGCAGCCGCCCATCGCGATCGGCCATGGCGAGGCCGAGCGGCAGGCTGCCAAGCAGCGCCTCAAGATGGGGCACGGCCGCCCCGCCCTCTACCGCGCCGCCGCCAATACCAACGCCGGCCTCGACCAGCAACATCAGCGAAGGCGTGTTGGCATAGTCCACTTCGCCCGGCGCATCGGGATCGCGGACCGGCAGATAATACATGGTGAGCGGCGAACCGCGCCGGCCCTCACGAGCCCAGCTGACCTGATCGTGTTCGTCCTGGCGCAGGAAGCTGGTGAACTCCTGCCCGGTCAGCAACGCCGAGGGATCGCCGGTGGCACGCATCGCAAAGCCGGGGCTGGCAGCGCGGATCAGTCCGTCAGGATCGACAATCGCGGCGGCGATCCCGGCTACGGCCAGCGCCTTGCCCAGCTTGCCGTCAAGGTGCGGGACCAACGCGGCAACCGGATCGGGATTGGCCAGCGGCGCGATGGTCCAAACCAGATAATCGTCGCCACGACCCGCCCGCTGGACGCTGGCGCTCCACTGCCCGGAGGCATTCTCGATCAGATCAGCCCGACCGGCTCCGTCGCGCCAACCCGACCGGCCGGCCTTGGCCAGCCGTTCGAGCGAGGCATTGTCGACCGGCAGCCGCGGCGGAGCATGTCCGGCAGTGAACCAGCTTTCATAGGCCCGGTTGGCGCAAACCAGCCGTCCGGCCCGATCGGTGATCGCCAAGGCGCAATCCGGTCGCTCGATCGCGGCGACCGTCACCGACCAATCGGGTAAGGCATATTCCACCGGGCGTTCGGTCGGCGCCGAACGGTTCAGCAGCCAGGCAATCCCGCCCAGCGCAATCAGGCCACCGACAAAAACCGCAAGGACCAGCACATCGCCAGAAGCAAACCAGACCAGCACGAGGCTGATCGCCAGAGCAAGCCCCACTGCCAGCCGCTCACCCAGGCTGCCGGCCTGGCGGAGGCCGGGAGCACTCACGGCTGCCGTTGCCCCTGCCCCTGGCGGTCACGCAGCAACCGCTGCTGGGCAGCCCGGCGCCGGCGCCGGATCCGCGCATTCCAGGCAAAGGCAGCCACCAGGTAACCGATTGAGGCCGAGATGGTCGACACGATGAACAGCCCCAGCAGCATCGCCGGGGCCGCGTCGGAAAGCAGCCAGCCGCCCCACTGGCGCATCCCCGCACCGCTTTCATAAAGTGCATAGAACGTGTCCACATCAGCATGGAAGCCGAGCTTGTTCCCGAGCCAGATCGATCCCGCCAGGATCAGCGGTGTGGTTGCCGGGTTGGACAGGAAGGTCATCAGTGCGGCCAGCGGAATATTTCCGCGGCAGGGCACGCAGAGCAGCGCAGCGCCAACGATCTGAATTCCCGGAATCAGGGCGAAGATGCCGACCAGCAGCCCTACCGCCACCCCGCGCGGGACCGACCGGCGGGTAAAGCGCCACAACTCTGGCCGACGCGCGAAGGGCCTCACCCAGCGGTTGTGCTCCAGTTCCTCGCGGCGCGGCATGTTGCGCTTGGCCCAGCGGACAATGCGGGTCGAAAGATCGCTCATTTGTGTTCCCGCATAATCCGCGCTTGGTCCCGCTTCCAGTCGCGTTCCTTGATCGTGGAGCGTTTGTCCGCCACGTTCTTGCCCTTGGCCAGCGCCAGCTCGACCTTGGCCCGGCCGCGGCCGTTGAAATAGATCGAAAGCGGCACCAGAGTCATGCCCTTGCGTTCAACCGCCCCGGTGAAGCGGGCAATCTCGCGCTCATGCAGCAGCAGCTTCCGCGGGCGCTTGGGCACGTGGTTGAAGCGGTTGCCATGGCTGAATTCGGGCACGTTGGAATTGATCAGCCAGACTTCGCCATTTTTGACCTCGGCATAGGCCTCGGCGATCGAGCCTTCACCAAACCGCAGGCTCTTCACTTCGGTCCCGGTCAGGGCGATACCCGCCTCGGTCGTATCCTCGATAAAATAATCAAACCGCGCCCGCCGATTTTCGGCGACGACTTTCTTCTTGTCGAACTGGGCGTGGGTCGGGCGGGCCATGATGGGGGCCATGTAGGGGGGGTGGGCGAAAAAGGAAAGCCGCTCGGCGAAGACTGCGGCGGGCGGATCACGAACCGTCGCGAAGCGAGCTGGCGCGGCGCGCTGTGACGAAGACGGTCAATGAATTGGCGGCAAATGTCATCGCATGTGTCTTGCGCAGACAACACACCCCCGGCAGGACTGACCGGAAACCAAGTCAGAGGACCAGAATGACCCAGACCGATTCCGCCCTGCCCCCGGTTGCCATGTGGCGCATTCATGCGCTGCGGTTCCTGTTCCTGCTAATGGCCGTGGTCATGGGCACGGGGGTGTGGGGCCAGATGCTGTTCCAGCCCGAACCCTGGCCGTCCAGCCGCATCATCGCCAAGACGATGCTGGGCGCCCTGGCCGTGATGAGCCTGCTGGCCGTCCGCTATCCCTTGCAGCTGCTGCCGCTGATGGTTTTCGAGATCATCTGGAAGACCACCTTCATCCTGCTGTTCTTCGTCCCGGCCTGGCTGGCCGGCGCGGTGCCGCCCGATATGCAGATCCTGTTCTGGGAATGCATCGGCATTGTCGTGGCCTATTTCATCGTGCCCTGGCGCTACTTCTGGGTCCGCTATTTCAAACAGCCTGCGGAGCCGTGGCGCAAGGCGGGTTAGTCGCGCTTAGGCCAGCCCGGCGTGCGCCAGCGCGGCATCAACCGCGCGGCGCGCCTCGGCGCTGCAAGGAACCAGCGGCAAGCGGATTTCCTCG
>JBIIDJ010000096.1:0-9155 GCA_044238415.1 Novosphingobium sp. | reverse complement strand
GCGCGTCGCTGCCGCTGCGCACCTTGGCCACCAGCACGGCGAAATAGCCCGCCCAATCGCGGCGCAGGGCGGCGCTGTTCCGGTCAACCGGCTGGTAATGGCGGTTGCGCGCCGAAAGCAGGAAGATCGTCAGCCGCTCGTCAAACACCCGCCTTGTGCCGACCAGCTCGCCGCGGTGGTGCACCGGCACTTCCACCCCGTTCAAGGCCCGGTCCAGCGCGGCCTGGTGCAGCGCGTCATAGCCCGATTGCAGCGCCGCCTCCCAGGCCAGGTCAAACGGCTGGTCGCGCAGCCGCGCCTTCAGGCGATAGGCCGATTGCCGGCTCATCCCCACCACCCGCGCCGCGGCCGAGACGGAGTGAGTTGCCGCCAGCTCGGTCAGGAACCGCGCCATCTTGGCGCGCGACCAGTGGCTGGCATGGCTGGGCGGCAGCAGCCGGGCGGGCGGGGGTGCGGCAGGGCGATCCATCGCCCAGGATAAGGCACAAGTCGGCGAAGTAGGAAAATGGTTTCGGCCTCGCCGGCGCTCGGCCTGCGCCAAGCCGGGCTTCAGCGCCGCTGCAGCTTGTGCGCCCGGCACTCCCTCCCCACCCGCGCGCCCCGCTGGCCCGAACGATACGACCCATCCCCCACCTGCACCGCGCTGGAGAACGGATAGGGCCGCTCCGACGGGGTGAGGACCGGGCCGTGCGCGGGGGCCGGGATCAGGGGGGATATGGCGGCTGCGGGGTCAGAGGACTGGGCCGCAGGTTCGCAAGATTGGGGGTAGGGGTAGGGGGTGGCGATGGTGGGATGGGGGACGATGGGAAGTATGCTACTATACTATCGTAACCCTAGGCGTAATCGGACCGGAGCTGATTGCATAAGGCCCAGTGATTTGTCGTTCACAGTGATCCACTGCCCCCCTATTCTTTGCTGGATTGCGGGCAAAACGTCCGAATCCACGCCGAAATGAGACGCCAGTATAGTTACATTCGGACCCAATTGATGTTCGAACAGCGCATCCACATTCATCTGATCAAACGAAAATCCGGTGATAATAATTTCATCGGAAGAAGAAACGATTCTTCTTAGATTGGAAATAATTCCATCTTCCGATCCTTCTGTAAACGTTCTAATCTTTTTGAAAGAACTTAGGCATTGCTCGGGATTAGACCCAAATCCGATTTGTGACGCGTCGTCCCATATGTCCCCAAGATGACCGTAAACATGAAATATCGGTATGCCTCTTGCAATAGATTTTGCATCATCGT
The DNA here is from genome assembly GCA_044238415.1 of Novosphingobium sp. GTDB lineage: Bacteria > Pseudomonadota > Alphaproteobacteria > Sphingomonadales > Sphingomonadaceae > Novosphingobium. The sequence continues at coordinate 7,902 of JBIIDJ010000096.1, read as the reverse complement.
CATCCAGACCCATTATGTGCCTGAAAAGAAAATGGAGAGACCTTTCAATACATCTATCATAATTGAATGTTATGAATGTAAAGTCTTCAAATATTTTTTCAATATTGCGCGGCGAAATTCCTTCTTGGAGTATGGAAAACATCTCGCCTATCCACGTGTTGCGAACTCCGACCATCGCATTATGGGATTCGTGCCAATTGACTTGGTATTTATCGGAAAGGTGACTCTTCGCTTCGGCATCTAGCAGGCAATAAGCAATCGCAATCTTGCCTATGGTTGGGATAAGATCGTTATCCAACCGGCTCTGCAGAAACCTATCAATCGAGCGGGAGGCGAGCAGGCCTCCCGCAATTTCTCGCGCCGCTCTTCCATAATCACCGGGAATTCCCGACTTCATGCAAATGCCTAGCAAGGAAGCGTTGGTAGGTGCTTGCCCGATCTCCTGATAAAGTCGGGACCTTATCGCTTCGACCAGGCCTGACCCAATTGGCATGCCGAACTCGGCGCTTGCGCCCGCTCCCGTAATGATTAGCTTCTTCATGTTGTGACTAGGGGGCGGTTGTTCATCGTCTAACCCTTTGTGAGTCTTAGGGAAACAATCACGCACTTTTGCTTATGTCAATCGTGCTCCCTACCCCCAGCACCCATGTAAAGCTCCCGCCCAGTCTCGTCATAGACCTTGCTCATCTCGGCCATGCCGGCCTCGGCCTCTTCGGCGGCGACGAAGCCGGCGCTGTCCTGGTTCTGGAGCTTGGCAAACTCGCGCACTTCCTGGCTGATCTTCATCGAACAGAACTTGGGCCCGCACATTGAGCAGAAGTGCGCGGTCTTGGCGCCTTCGGCGGGGAGGGTCTGGTCGTGGTATTGCTCGGCCGTGTCGGGATCGAGCGACAGGTTGAACTGGTCGCGCCAGCGGAATTCGAAGCGGGCTTTTGACAGGGCATCGTCGCGGACCTTGGCCGCCGGGTGGCCCTTGGCAAGATCGGCCGCGTGGGCGGCGAGCTTGTAAGTGACCACGCCGACCTTCACGTCGTCGCGGTCCGGCAGGCCCAGGTGTTCCTTGGGCGTGACGTAGCAAAGCATGGCCGTGCCATACCACCCGATCATCGCCGCGCCGATGCCGCTGGTGATGTGGTCATAGCCCGGCGCAATATCGGTGACGAGCGGCCCGAGGGTGTAGAACGGGGCTTCGCCGCAAACCTCCAGCTGCTTGTCCATGTTCTCCTTGATCTTGTGCATCGGCACGTGGCCGGGGCCTTCGATCATCACCTGGACGTCTTCCTTCCAGGCGCGGTGAGTCAGTTCGCCCAGGGTATAGAGCTCGGCAAACTGGGCCTCGTCATTGGCATCGGCGATCGATCCGGGGCGCAGGCCATCGCCCAGCGAATAGGCGATGTCATAGGCCTTCATGATCTCGGTAATCTCGTCAAACCGTTCATAGAGGAACGATTCCTTGTGATGGGCCAGGCACCACTTGGCCATGATCGAGCCGCCGCGGCTGACAATGCCGGTAACGCGCTTGGCCGCCAGCGGCACATAGGGCAGGCGCACCCCGGCGTGGATCGTGAAATAGTCCACGCCCTGTTCGGCCTGTTCGATCAGGGTATCGCGGAAAATTTCCCAGGTCAGTTCCTCGGCAATGCCGCCAACCTTTTCCAGCGCCTGATAGATCGGCACGGTGCCGATCGGCACGGGGCTGTTGCGGATGATCCATTCGCGGGTGTCATGGATGTTGCGGCCCGTGGACAGGTCCATCACGGTGTCCGCGCCCCAGCGGATCGACCAGACCATCTTGTCGACCTCGCTGGCGACATCGGAGGCCACGGCCGAGTTGCCGATATTGGCGTTGATCTTGACCAGGAAGTTGCGGCCGATCGCCATCGGCTCGCTCTCCGGGTGGTTGATGTTGTTGGGGATGATCGCCCGGCCGCGCGCCACTTCATCGCGGACGAATTCGGGGGTGACATAGTCCGGGATGGCGGCGCCGAAATCCTGCCCGTCGCGCACATGTGCGCGCAGCAGCTCGCGCCCCAGGTTTTCGCGGGTGGCGACATATTCCATCTCGGGCGTGATGATGCCGCGCCGGGCATAGTGCATCTGGCTGACGTTCATGCCGGGCTTTGCGCGCAGCACCTTGTGCCGCACGCGCGGGAAGGGCGGGACGCCGCCGGAGCGATCCGGGCCGAGCTGGCCGTTATCCTCGGGCTTGACCTCGCGCTGGGTCACTTCCTCCACATCGCCGCGGCCGCGGATCCAGGCAGCGCGCAGTTCGGGCAGGCCGGCGGCGATGTCGATCGTCGCAGCGGGATCGGTATAGGGGCCGGAGGTGTCATAGACCCGCACCGGCGGTTCCCCGCTGGACGGTTCGAGCCGGATCTCGCGCATGGCGACATTCAGCGGGCCGACGTGGATCTTGGACGAGCCGCGAATGGGGCCGGTGGTGACACCGATTTCGAGCTTGCTGTTAATGTCGGCCATGTGCGCTCCTTCAAAGGCGGAACGGGAACAGTGGCACGAAGTCCAACCACTCCCTCCGCCCGTGCTAACGGGTTCAGGTTCAACGGGTCGGAGGATGCGAACCCTCCCTCTCAGCCAAGCGGCTCCCCGGGGATGGGTGGACAATAATACGCTGCGCCGCGAAGGTCCAGCGATGACCGTGCTGTACCGCCTGAGTGCCACTTCCGCCGAAATCGCCCGCCGTTTTGGCGCGCGGGCAGCGGCGGATGACCCTTGGGCTGGCGGGACGATTGCTCCCGGCAGCTTTGCTCCGGTCGTCACCGCAGGGCGCGAGTTTGTGGCCGGTCCGCGCCCGCCGGGAGAGCCTGAGCGGCGGCTGGTGCCGCGGCTGTGGGGCGTGCCGCCTCCCCCTTCGGTCGGGGACACGGGCCGTGCGGTGCTGACCGTGCGCAACCCGGATTCGCCGTTCTGGATCGGCAACCTCAGGAACAGCGAATTCCGCTGCCTGGTTCCGGCATCGGCGGTGATGCTGTGGGGCGGGACTGATCCGACCACGGGCAAGCGGCGGCAGCTGTGGCTGTCTTGCGCTGACCAGCCGCTCTTTGCCCTGGCCGGGGTGTGGAAGGACAGCGAGGTGGCGAGCTTCGCCCTGCTCACCTGCCCCGCCAATGCCGCGCTGCGCGAATTGGGCGTGGAGCGGATGCCGGTGATCCTGCCGGCCGATCCGGCCGCCGCGCGGCTGTGGCTGATGGGCGGGTGGGACCGGGCGGCAGCGCTGATCGCTCCCTATGCCTCGGGCCTGACGCGGCTTGATTGAGCGGCGACCAGCGCGCGGAAGCATTCCATCGTCCAGTTGGCGACGCGGCGCACGGCGCGGTCGTGCTGCAGGTCGCGGTGGACGGTCAGCCAGGGCTGGCGCGGCGGCAGTCGTGGGCCGCCCTCGATCCGCATCAGTTCAGGATAGCGCGCCGCCACGGCATCGGGCAGCAGCGCAATCCCCGCCCCGCCAATCGCGGCGTTGAGCAGGGCCCGGGTCGAGCCGCTGCGCAGCACCACCGCCTGGCCCAGCCCCTGCCGCTCGATCCAGGCGGTTTCGGGCAGCGGGCCATAGCTGTCGTCATAAGCGATCAGCCGCTCTGACGAGAGATCGTCGACCCCCGGCCGATCCCCGAGATAGGACCGGGCGGCATGGAGCGAGAGGGCAATGGCCGGCAGCTTGCGGATGATCAGGCTCGCCCCTTCGGGCCGGACCATCCGCACCGCGACATCGGCCTCCCGCGCGGCGAGGCTCACCACTTCCGCCTCGCTTTGCAGGACCAGCCCGGGCCCGCCGGACGGCAATTGGCCAAGCCGGGGTGAGAGCACTTCGGCGATCACGAATTCCGTGGCGGAGAGCCGCACCGGACGCTGCGCACCGCCGCCGCGCAGGGCTGCCACTTCGGCCTCAACCGCGTCGAGCTGGCGCGCCAGGGGGCGCGCGCTGGCGGCCAGCCTGACACCTGCCTCGGTCAGCAGCGCGCCGCGATTGCGGCGGTCGATCAGGGCGAGGCCGGTGGCGGCCTCCAGCGCCGCGATCCGCCGCGAAATGGTTGAGACCGCGACCCCGGTGCGCCGCGCCGCCGCGCTGAGCGAACCTTGCGCGGCCAGCGCCACCAGCGCGGCAAGATCGAGCGGGTCGGGCTGGCGGGCCATGGCCGGAGCATAGGTGTTTCGTGCGAAATCGCAATGCTGCTTTGCGAAAGCGCAAATACGGTCAAGCCCTGTCCGATGCTAGCCTGGCGGCAGAATTGGAGAACCCGGCATGAGCACGATGCAGCAGATGATGTTCCTCAAGCCCGGCCAGTTCGAATGGCGCGAAGTGCCGGCCCCGGCGCTACTGGCCGATACCGATGCCCTGGTCCGCCCGCTGGCTGTCGCGCGCTGCGACCTGGATCTGCACATCGCCACCGGCTTCGTGCCCTTCCCCGGCCCCTTTGCTTTCGGACACGAGATGGTGGGCGAAGTCGTTGCCGTCGGCGACAAGGTTCCGCACGCCCCCGGCACCCGGGTGATCGTGCCGTTCCAGTTATCGTGCGGCCGGTGTGACCATTGCCGGCGTGGCTGGACTAATTCGTGCAGCGCTTTTCCGCCCTTTGCCGCCTATGGCCTGGCGGCCGGCGGCAAGGCCGATTTCGGCGGCGGGTTTGGCGATTTGGTGCGCGTGCCTTTTGCCGATCACATGCTGGTACCGGTGCCCGATAGCGTCGCCAGCGAAGTGGCCTGCAACCTGTCCGACAACATTGCCGATGGCTGGCGCGGCGTGGCCGCTCCGCTGGCCGAGCGCCCGGGTGCGAACGTGCTGGTGGTTGGCGGCAAGGCACAAAGCGTCGGGCTCTATACCGTGGCGGCGGCAGTGGCGCTGGGAGCCGGGCAGGTGGTTTACCTTGATGACGATGCCGGCCGGCGGGAAGCCGCTGCCGCACTGGGTGCACGGTGTGAGCCGCTGGACCTTGAGCAAGGCCGCAAGCCAGCTGCCCAGTACGAGATCGTGGTTGAAGCGGCGGGTGATCCGCGTGCGCTGGCCTTCGCGATCCAGTCAACCGCCGCTAACGGCGTGCTGACGGTGGTTTCGATGTATTTCGATGCCGCCACCCCGGTGCCGCTGACCCATGCCTATTACAAGGGCATCACTGTCCACACCGGACGCGTGCAATCGAGCGCCTTGCTGGGCGATGTGCTGGGCTGTGTCGCCTGCGGCAAGCTGCACCCCCAGCCGGTCACGCACCGTATCGCCACCTTTGCCGAAGCGGCCGAGGCGATGACCGAGGCCGGGCCAAAGCTGGTCTTCGTGCGTTAGTCAAAACGCAGCGCTGACAACACGGCCAGCACCAGCCCGAACAGGCTGGTCGTCATGGCCCAGCCGCGGTGCATGTGGCTCAGGGTGCGCAGCCAGAACTGACTGTAGATATCGACAAAGCCCAGGATCATCAGGGCTTCGATCATCATCGCCCCGCCCATCGCCTTGAGTATGCAAGACAGCACGTCGGCCGGCACCCAGGGATTGGCAAGGTAGACCACCGTGCCGATCACCAGTTCGAGCATCCCGCACAGGAATTGCAGCGCGGGGGACTTCTCGACCTCATCCAGCATAGTGCGCCAGGCACCGGGTTTGCGCAGCGCGCCGATGCCAGCAAACAGTGCGGTGCAGCCCAGCACCAGCCCGGACCAGGCAGTGGGATCGAAGGTATTGTTCATGCGTCCTCTCCATCGCACGGTCCATCGTCCGGGACTCCTGCAAGGCTGCGATAGTGCCACGGGCGGGCAAAGACCTTGCGTCAGGTCAAATTTGGCTACCCATTCGGGTAGCGCGGCCGCGGCATCTTGCGGGCAGGGTCCCGGAACTGATCCGAGCTGATCCCGGGAGTGACCGATGCGCCGCGTCTTTGGAATTCTTCTGCTGCTGGCGGCCAGCCAGCCGGTGCTGGCTCAGTCGGTCCACTGGTCGGCCAAACCGGCCAACGACTATTCGCGCTACAACACCGGGGCGGTTACCGGCCCACCCGATGGCATGGCCTCTGCGCTAACCTGGTTCGATACCACCTGGGTCCGCGATTTCCAGCCGGGCAGGATACCTGTCGCGGCGCTGGAAAAAGGGCTGAAACTGCCCGCAGGCGAACTGGCGAAATGGGACATCATCGCTTTTGAGGCGCACCATGCCGATGGCCACAACCAGCCGTTCGACAGCGCGCTGTGGATGGCGAGCGATCTCAGCAATATTCTGGCCAGCCCCTATGATCCGGTGACGGGCGGCGGCACCTATGCCGATCCGCGCAGTGGCTGGAAATTCCGTGCCGGGCCGTTGTCAGCCGCCGAATACAAGGCGCTTTTCCCGGGCGCAAAGAACGCCGGGCCGATGGGTTGGATCCTGATCAAGCTGCCTCCCGGTGTCGACAAGCGCTCCCCCATGTTCAGCGTCTGGGTGTCGGAGAATTTCTCGCAAAGCGCCAACGGTGTTCCTGCCCCTGATGCGATCGGGGTGATTCGCTGAGATCGCGCCGAGTCAGGACTGGACTTTAATCGCCCGCTTAAACATACTCTGCCCAAGGCCCACCAGTGGCCAGAAGGAGAGTATTGCCGGATGGCCGAGACGCGCGCATTGCCGAGGGTCTGCATTATCGGGGCAGGATGCTCCGGCTTTACCACAGCCAAGCGGCTCAAGGACTATGGCATCCCCTTCGATGTCTATGAGGCATCGGACGATATCGGTGGCACCTGGTATTACAACAATCCCAACGGGATGAGCGCCTGCTACCAGAGCCTGCACATCGACACGTCGAAGTGGCGGCTGGCCTTCGAGGACTATCCGGTGCCGGCCGACTGGCCCGACTATCCGCACCATTCGCTGCTGCTCAAATACTTCCACGATTATGTCGATCACTTCGACCTGCGCCGCCACATCCGCTTCAACACCCGGGTCGAAAGTGCCGAGCGGCTTGAAGGCGCGGGCTGGCGGATCACGCTCTCGACCGGAGAGGTGATGCATTACGATGCGCTTTGCGTGGCCAATGGCCATCACTGGGCAGCGCGGGTTCCGGACTATCCGGGCAGCTTCGCTGGTGCGCAGATCCATTCGCACCAGTACCGCACCCCGTTCGAGCCGGTGAACTGCATCGGCAAGCGGGTGCTGGTGGTGGGCATGGGCAATTCGGCCATGGACGTGGCGAGCGAACTGTCGCAGCGGCCGATGGCGCAAAAGCTGTTTGTCTCCGCCCGCCGCGGCGTCTGGATCTTCCCCAAGTATTACCGGGGCCAGCCGCTCGACAAGAACCCGGCTCCGGCCTGGCTGCCTAAGGGGCTGAAGCAGTGGCTGGGCGCGCGGATGGTGAAGAAGCTGGTCGGCCGGATGAGCGACTATGGCCTGCCCGAACCCGAAATCGGCCCATTTGAAAGCCACGGCACCGTGTCGGGCGAATTCCTGGTCCGGGCGGGATCGGGCGACATCACGATGAAGGGCGCGATCGAGCGGCTGGACGGCAACGGCGTGGTCTTCACCGATGGCAGCCGCGAGGAGATCGATGTGATCGTCTGGGCTACCGGCTATGACATCAGCTTCCCCTTCTTCAAGGACCCGGCCTTCGTGGCCGATGCCGACAATCGCCCGCCGCCGCTGTACAAGCGGATCATGAAGCCGGGGGTGCCGGACCTGTTCTACATGGGCCTGGCCCAGCCGCTGCCAACGCTGGTCAACTTTGCCGAGCAGCAGTCCAAGCTGGTCGGTGCTTACCTCGCCGGCCAGTACCTGCCGCCCGATCCGGCCGAGATGGAACGCGTGATCAGAGAGGACGAGGATTACTACACCGGGCAGTACTATGCCGCCCGCCGTCACACGATCCAGCTCGATTTCGATCACTATGTCCGCGCGCTGAAAAAGGAGCTGGAGCGCGGTGCCAAGCGCGCGGCGACCAC
>JBIIDJ010000003.1:0-83466 GCA_044238415.1 Novosphingobium sp. | reverse complement strand
AGCTCATTCATGTTCTCCCCGCGCAGCAGCGGCAGGGTTACGGTGTCGTAGAACGGGAAGCCGAGGTAAGTGAGCAGCATCCGCCGCCGCAATTGGCGGGGCAGAGGCTTCATAGCGGTGACAAGCAAGGCATCGACCGTTGCATCGAGTAACACCAGCCCGCGTCGCCGGGCGATCTCTGTTAATACGCGCTGCGGGTCTAGGAAAACCTGCCGCGCAATTGCCGGAAAATCGGCACCGAAATAGGCCGCGTTCTCGCGGTCGAAGTAATGCCCTAGGGCTTGATAGGCTGCTTCACGCCCGGCCTCGCGCGCGGTGGGGTGTTCGCGATCAAGGTCCTCCCAATCTTCTGACAGCCGTCGGGCCAGCTGCCGCAAGCGGCGGATACGGAAGCCCAGGTCATGGTCACGGAAAAAGGCAATCGCCTCGCGCGAGGCGCCGCCTCGTGCTGCTGCCACATGATCGAGCCCACAAGTGGCCAGGCAGCTCGTCAGATGCCGGGCAATCGGGTCTGGTCCGGTTGGAGATAGGTCAGGTGCCGCCGCATGGATCGTGGCCGCCAGATGGTCGACAATTGCGCCGAACTTCACCTGACCATAGCCGTGATAGGTATAGCCCGCCCGATCCGCCGCCGCTTGTTGGGCCTTCTCGCGCCAGCCGGTCAGGCGGCGCAGGCTGGGCCGGTCGAACATCAGCGTCATACCGAACAGCCGCTCAACTTCGGCCTCAACGTCGGGCCGCAAGGCCTCGACCATACGGCGCAATTCGTCGAGCTCGCGTGAGCGGCGTGCAATGGCATCAAGGTTATCGCGCACCGGCTGTTCGCGGGGAATCGACGAGAGCGAGCCGAAGATGACCGAGAAGAACCCAGGTGGTCGGGGGTCGTCGCGCCGTAAGCCGCCGACCCGATCAGGATGCGGATCGATGTAGACGAACCGTCGATCGACCTCGCGATGGGCCGGTCGGTCGCGCAGTACACCCATCGCTTCTGCAAAGGGCGCATTGACGAGCACGGACCCGTCGATCAGCGCGACATGGTCGACCACGCCGCGTTGGCTGTGGTGCGGCATGATGCGCTCCAGGAAGGCGGTTCGGCTCGGCCAGGCGTCACCCCGTTCGGCTGCGAAGGCCATGCTCTCAGCCATTTGCAGAGCTGGGAAAGCGCCCGGAAAACTTGCCGTGGCCCGCGCTGCAAAGACCAGTTCGGGGATTGGTGCCAGACTGTGCCCACCAGCACCGGGAGCCTTGGCGCGAAAGCCGATTGACAGCCGGTGTTCGCTTTCCAGCGCCTCAGGCGGGCTGTTCAGCCGGAGCACCTGAGGATGGCCTTTGAAATCGGTCGCTGTGACAAACAGATCCAGTGGATGACCGGGCGGCAAAAGTGGCGGGCCAGTTTCGCCAGCGGCCATTGTGTCCAGCGCTTCGGCCAGCAGGCGCGAAAAGCCAAGGCCAGAGAACGGCGGTTCAAACCAGCGCGAACGGATCAGCCGGGATAACTTGGCCCGCACTTCGGTGCGCGTTTCTGGTGCCACACTTTCCGACACGGCATTTCCGGGGCGCTTCAGCAGCCACCAGACAATTGGCATCGCCCAGAATTTGGCAAAGCGCCACATTGGCCGGGCATCGGGATCGGTCAGTACATCGACATCGGCCCGTTCGAGCCAGAGATCGGTCAACGGTTCCAGGCTTTGTCCCGAATAAATGGCCTGTGCCAGAAATACGCCGTTGATCCCGCCCGCACTGGCGCCGGCGACAATATCCGGCAGCATCCGCAGCCGCAGGCCATGATCGCTTTCGATCCGGCGCAGCATCCGCTGATAGACGGCTTCGGTGCCGCCTTTGCTAGGCTCATCGGCAAACCGGGCGCGACTGGCACGGGCGAGCTTCCACAGCTCCTTGGTAACGCCATGCATGTAAACCGCCAGGCTGACTCCGCCGTAACAGACCAGGGCAATCCGGAGTTCTTTCTGGCGCATGCTGCACATATAGGCACAATTTATCGCTTGGCGATAACTTGTCGTGCCAGTTGCAGCCAGTCTTGCGTTCCCTCTTCGTTCCCATTAAGTGACGTCATGGCCAAACCCAAACGCCGCTATGTCTGCCAGGCCTGTGGCAGTGTTACCTTCCGCTGGCAGGGCCAATGCGCTGATTGCGGCGAATGGAATACGCTGAGCGAAGAGGCGCCGGAAACCGTTTTCTCTGCCAAGCACAACCTGTCTGGCGGTGGGCGGACGATTGCGTTCGAGCCGCTCGATACGCCGGGTCAGGCGCTGCAACGGCGCAGCACCGGGATTGCCGAATTTGACCGGGCGCTGGGCGGCGGGCTCGTGCCGGGATCGGCCGTACTGATGGGTGGCGATCCGGGCATCGGCAAGTCCACCCTATTGCTTCAGGCGGCGGCGCGCATGGCCCAGGCCGGCGGCGAAGTGGTCTACATCAGCGGGGAAGAAGCCGCCGGCCAGGTTCGCCTGAGAGCGGACCGCATGGGGCTGGCCCAGGCTCCGATTCGCCTCGCTTCTGCAACCTCCGTTCGCGATATTCTGACCACGCTTGGCACAATGCCTCCACCTGCATTGCTGGTGATCGATTCAATCCAGACCATGCATTCGGACCAGATCGAGGGCGCGCCCGGCACGGTCAGCCAGGTTCGCGCCTCAGCATTTGAGCTGATCCGCTATGCCAAGGATTGCGGCGCGGCGCTGGTTCTGGTGGGCCATGTCACCAAGGATGGCTCGATCGCCGGTCCGCGCGTGCTGGAGCACATGGTCGACGTGGTGATGAGTTTCGAGGGGGAGCGCAGCCACCAGTACCGCATCCTGCGCAACCTCAAGAACCGGTTTGGGCCGGTGGATGAGATAGGCGTTTTTGCCATGGCGGGCCAGGGACTGGAAGAAGTGGGTAACCCTTCGATGCTGTTCCTCTCCGGCCGGGATAATCCGGTGCCCGGCAGCGCAGTCTTTCCGGCGATGGAAGGGACGCGTCCGGTGCTGGTCGAGATTCAGGCGCTGATCGTGCGCCTGGCCAGCGGGGCCACCCCGCGCCGGGCCGTGGTGGGATGGGACAATGGCCGGATGGCCATGCTGCTGGCCGTGCTTGAGGCGCGCTGCGGACTCAATTTTTCATCGTGCGAAGTCTACCTGAACGTCGCGGGCGGTTATCGCCTGTCTGATCCTGCCGCCGATCTGGCGGTCGCGGCAGCGCTGATTTCGGCACTTTCCGACAAGCCCTTGCCAGGCGATGCGGTGTGGTTTGGTGAGGTTTCGCTGGCGGGTGAGGTTCGCCCGGTTGCCCATTGCGGCCTACGCTTGCGCGAGGCGGCTAAACTGGGGTTCGGGCGCGCGTTCGGCCCCGCTGACGCCAGCGGTGGCGGAAAAGACTATCGCGAAGTGGGATTGCTTAGGAATCTCGTTGACCGGATTATGGGTGAATCCTAGATTTGATCTCATGACGGGTTTCGACATCGCAGTTCTCGTGCTGGTCGGTCTGGGCGCTATCACTGGTGTCCTGCGCGGCTTCGTGCAGGAGATTTTGGCGCTGGCCGCCTGGGTCATCGCCCTGTTCGCCATTCACCAGCTGCACACCCCGTTGACCGAATGGCTGCTGCCCACAATGGGCAACCAGTCTGGTGCCAGCGTGCTGGCTTTCGCCCTGCTGCTGCTGGTGCCCTATGCCATCGTCAAGCTGGCAGCAAAGCGGATGGGCGAAGCGAGCCGGGATTCGGTACTGGGCCCGATTGACCGGTTGCTGGGCCTCGGGTTTGGCGCTGTGAAGGGCCTGGTGATTACCGTAATAGCCTTTTCGCTGCTGGTGCTGGGCTACGACACCGTGTGGGGCGCAGGTGGGCGGCCTGACTGGATCACGCAGGCCCGGACCTATCCCTTCATCAACGCCAGTAGCGAGGCGCTGGTTGAGATGATCGCGGAGCGCCGCAAGGCAGCTGTCGATGCAGAAGCGGAACGCCTCTCGCCTGCGAAAGCCTGACATTGGCCGGCACTGCCGCTCTCTATTCCCGCGAAGTGCTGGCTCTTGCGACTGCGTTGGGCCAGTGGCCACTTGAAGCCGCCATGGCGAGGCACGGATCGGCGCGGTCCGCTGCCTGCGGCAGTACGATGCAGCTGACTCTGACTGCCACCGATGAAGGGCGGATCGCTGAAATTGGGCTCCAGGCCCAGGCCTGCGCCATCGGCCAAGCCAGTGCAGCGATCTTCGCCGCGGCGGCGCAGGGCCGCTCGCTCGAGGAAATCTCCTCGACGGCCCGACAGCTGCAGGGTTGGCTTGCGGGTCAGGCCGACATGCCGGACTGGCCAGGCCTGGCCACGATTGCCGCCGCCCGCGACTATCCAGCCCGTCACGGTGCGATCCTCTTGCCCTGGCAGGCGGCGCTCGATGCGCTTTCCTCTGCGGCAAAGCTTGGCTAGAGCAGCACCAGTAAGTCAATAAGAACAGGGGAAGCCATGGCCACCAAGCCCGTTCATCACGAGCCAACCGCATCTGAAATGCGGCTGGTTATCGGAGCCTCGTCTGCTGGTACCGTCTTCGAATGGTATGATTTCTTCATTTACGGGGCGCTTGGCGCAATCCTGTCCAAGACCTTCTTCCCGACCGGCAACGCCACGCTGGAAATGCTGCTGTTCTGGCTGGTCTTCGCCGTCGGCTTCGGGTTTCGTCCACTGGGCGCGATCCTGTTCGGCTATTTGGGTGACAAGCTTGGCCGCAAGTACACCTTCCTTGTCACGGTAACGCTGATGGGGGTTGCCACAGCGGGAGTGGGACTGATCCCTTCCGCAGCGGAAATCGGGCTGTGGGCACCAGCCATCGTGATCGTGCTGCGCATCCTGCAAGGCCTGGCGCTTGGCGGTGAATACGGCGGTGCGGCGATCTATGTAGCCGAGCATTCGGACTTCGAGAAACGCGGCTATTACACCAGCTATATCCAGGCCAGCGTAGTCGGTGGATTCGTGTTGAGTCTGGTGGTCGTGCTGGGTTGCAAGGCCGCGATGAGCACTGAAACCTGGAACGAATGGGGCTGGCGTGTGCCGTTCCTGCTCAGCATTATCCTGCTGGCCATTTCGCTTTGGATGCGGGTGAAGCTGTCGGAAAGCCCGGTGTTCAAGGCGATGAAGGAAGAGGGGGAAATTTCGGGCAATCCCTTCGTCGAAAGCTTCACCTATCCCGGCAACAAGAAGCGCATCCTGATCGCCCTGTTTGGCATCGCCGCAGGGCTGACGGTGATCTGGTACACCGCAATGTTCTCGGGCTTGAGCTTCCTGCAGAAGTCGATGCACGTGGAAGATACAACGGCTGAAATCATTGTCGGCCTCTCCGCGCTGATTGGCATGGGTTTCTACATTTACTTCGGCAAGCTGTCCGACCGGATCGGGCGCAAGAAGCCTATCGTGATCGGTTATGCACTGACCTTGCTGCTGCTGTTCCCGACCTTCTGGTTCATGGGCTCGGTCGCCAAGAACCCGGCACAGCATGCCGCGATCGAATGGACCATCCGCGGCAACGATTGCGAGTATGACCCCTTCGCCACCAAGCAGGAAACCCAGTGCGGTAAGCTGATGGGCGATTTCGCCGGGGCGGGCGTGGCCTATACGCTCGAGACTGGTGATAAGCTGGAACTTGTCATGGGTGGCACCCAGGTGATCAAGCTCGACGGCGTCAACTGGGACGATGCCAAGGCCCGCAAGGCCGACATCGAGGCGCGCGCTGGCAAGACCGTCTTCAACTTTGAAAAGCACAAGCCGGGCCTCGCGCAGTCGGCGATGATCATTGCCGCGCTGCTGGTGCTGATGGCGCTTTCAGCTGCAACCTATGGTCCGGTTGCGGCACTGCTGGCGGAAATGTTCCCGCCCAAGGTGCGCTACAGTTCGATGTCGATCCCCTATCACATTGGTACCGGCTATTTTGGGGGGTTCCTGCCATTCATTGCCGGCTACATCGTGGCCCGTACCGGGGATCCCTATTCGGGCCTGTGGTACACCTGGGTCGTAGTATTGATGGCGATGATCGTTGCCTGGTGGGGCCTGCCGGACGGAAAGCCGCGCGACTTTGCCGATGACCCTGCCTGAACTGCCACCGGCCAGCCTCCGCCTGAAGATCGATCAGGCGGCGCTGGCCGGGAACTGGCGTGTGCTTGACCAGCTGTCCGGCGCCGCACAGGCCGGTGCAGCCGTGAAGGCTGATGGCTATGGCTTGGGGGCAGCAATGGTCAGTCAGGTGCTGGCTGCCGCTGGCTGCAGCCGGTTCTATGTCGCTCACTGGCAAGAAGCGGCGGCTTTGCTCGGGCAGGTCGATCCGGCTGCCATCGTCGTCCTCCACGGGCCAAATACACCTGACGAAGCAGCCTTTGCCAAAGCGAGCGGGGTGCGGCCGGTGATCAACACACAGCGCCAGGCTGCGTTATGGTCGGCTGCGGGGGGGGGTATCTGCGATGTGATGGTCGATACCGGGATCAACCGCATCGGCCTGCCGCTCGATGCCCTGGGCGACCCGGCAGTTGCCGCCTTGGATATCGATGTGCTGCATTCGCATCTTGCTTCGGCGGAAGAGGCATCACCACTCAATCCTGTCCAAGTAGAACGCTGGAATGCTGCTCGGCAGACCTTGCAGCATCGCCGCGCCAGCCTGGCCAACAGTGCTGGCATCATGCTGGGTGAGGCCTATCATGGCGATCTGACCCGTCCCGGCCTGGCGCTGTATGGTGGGGTTCCTTGCGCCGCGCTGGCGCAGCACATCAGGCAAGTCGTTACCCCGCAGGCCGCCTTGTTGCAGGTTCGCACCGTCGCGGCGGGTGAAGGCGTGGGTTACAACGCCACCTTCGTCGCACCCCGACCAATGCGGATCGGCGTAGTCAGTCTGGGCTATGCGGACGGGTTCCTGCGCGCGTGGTCCGGGCAGGGGATGCTGCGCAGCATGGGCCGGCCCCTGCCGGTGATTGGCCGCGTGTCGATGGACATGACGATTGTCGATCTGGATGCCGCACCCGATCTGGCTGAAGGAGACTGGCTGGACGTCGACTATGCACTACCTGCCGCGGCCGCCGCGACTGCCCTTTCGCAGTACGAACTCCTGACCTTGCTGGGCCTGCGTTTCGCCCGGTAACGAAGCCATGCTGCGCAGCAAATGCCATGTTGCAATGCCGTTGTTGCGGGTGCTAACAGTGCTGCACTTGCTAAGGCGAAGGGGCATGGCATGGCGCAGGCAAAGGGTGACACCGTAATCATCAAGAAGTACGCTAACCGGCGTCTCTACAACACCCAGTCATCGAGCTACATCACGCTTGAGCACCTCGCCAAGATGACCCGGGAGGGCGTCGACTTCAAAGTGCTGGATGCCAAGACGGGGGCTGACATCACCCATCAGATCCTGACGCAAATCATCATGGAAGAGGAAAGCGCCAGCGGTGAGCAGATGCTCCCGGTCAATTTCCTGCGCCAACTGATCGGCATGTACGGCAATTCGATGCAAAGCCTGGTACCGCATTATCTGGAAGCCTCGATGGAGAACTTCCGGTCGAACCAGGCCAAGCTGCGGGAAGCCTTCGAAGCCAGCCTTGGCAATAACCCGCTGGCCAAGCTCGCGCAGCGCAACCTTGAAATGTTCAAAGCCGCCGCTTCGGCCTTTGTTCCCGGCCTTAACGATAGCAAGCCTGCCAGCAGCGAGAGCAAGGACGACGAGATCGCCCAGCTCCGTGCGCAGATGGCGGCCATGCAGAAGAAGCTGGACGAACTCAGCAAGTAGCGCGCGGCTTGCCGGGGGGCGGGCGCTCCGCTATCGCGCCGCCCCATGAAGCACGCTCTTTCCGTCACCCGCGCCGACGATTTCGCCCAATGGTATCAGGAAGTCATCTCCGAAGCAGAGATGGCCGAGGAAAGCGGCGTGCGCGGCTGCATGGTGATCAAGCCGTGGGGCTATGGCATCTGGGAGCGTATCCAGCATCTGATGGACGCCCGGATCAAGGCGGCGGGCGTGCAGAACTGTTATTTCCCTCTGTTCATCCCGCTGTCCTATTTCGCGAAGGAAGCCGAACACGTTGACGGCTTCGCCAAGGAAATGGCAGTCGTCACGCACCACCGCCTGATCCAGGATGGCAAGGGCGGGCTGGTGCCTGATCCCGAAGCCAAGCTGGAAGAACCGCTGATCGTCCGACCGACTTCGGAAACGGTGATCGGCCAGGCGATGAGCCGCTGGGTGCAGAGTTGGCGCGACCTGCCGCTGCTGACCAACCAGTGGGCCAACGTCGTGCGCTGGGAAATGCGCACTCGTATGTTCCTGCGTACCAGCGAGTTCCTCTGGCAGGAAGGCCATACCGCCCATGCCGACCGCGCCGACGCCATGGCCGAGACGCTGCGCGCGCTGGAAATGTACCGCGCCCATGCCGAAGACGATCTTGCCATGCCGGTAATCGCTGGCGAGAAGCCCGAAAACGAGCGCTTTCCCGGCGCAGTTGCGACCTATTCGATCGAAGCCATGATGCAGGATGGCAAGGCGCTGCAGGCTGGCACCTCGCAC
Source organism: Novosphingobium sp. (assembly GCA_044238415.1). Taxonomy (GTDB): domain Bacteria; phylum Pseudomonadota; class Alphaproteobacteria; order Sphingomonadales; family Sphingomonadaceae; genus Novosphingobium. Next base: position 74,949 of record JBIIDJ010000003.1, on the reverse strand, counting down.
TATCTGGGCACCGGCTTCGCTGAAGCGGCGAGCATCAAGTATCAGGACAAGGAAGGCGGGCAGCAGCTGTGTCACACCACGTCCTGGGGCGTTTCGACCCGCCTGATCGGCGGTGTGATCATGACGCACGGCGATGACGATGGTTTGCGGGTGCCGCCACGGATCGCGCCGCATCAGATCGTAATCCTCCCGATGCTGCGCGAGGACGATGGTGATGAAGCCCTGCTTGCCTATTGCGAGGAACTGCGCGCTGCGCTCGCCAGCCAGTGGGCGCTAGGCGAACCGATCCGGGTCCTGCTGGACAAGCGCGCTGGTAAGGCCACGGCCAAGCGCTGGGGCTGGGTCAAGAAGGGCGTGCCGCTGATCCTCGAAATCGGCGGGCGCGATGCTGTGGGCGGGCAGGTTTCCGCCGTGCGGCGTGACCGGCTTTACCGCGAGGATGGCAAGGTCAACTTTGTCGGCCAATCGCGTGACGATTTCGTCGGCGCGGCCGCTGCAGAGCTGGAAGATATCCAACACGCGCTCCATGCAGAGGCCACCGCGCGCCGCGATGGGCAGATTCACCGCGGCGTTACAGACCTTGCGGGCCTTGAAGCCTTCTTCAGCGCCGACAAGCGCTATCCGGGTTGGGTGGAAGTGGTCTGGTCACGGCCAACCGGCGCTGCGCTTGAAGCCGTTGTGGCCAAGCTCAAGGCGCTGAAACTGACTATTCGCAACACGCCGATGGAGGGGGAACCGGTTTCCGGTACCTGCCTGTTCACGGGAGAGGCGGCGGTGGAACGCATCTTCGTCGCCCGGGCTTATTGACTTGGTGAAGAAACAGTCGCCCCGTCAGTCCTTTCAGCCCGGTCTGCCGACCCGCAAGCAGATCCTCGACTTCATTGCCAACAGTGCCGAACCCGCCGGAAAGCGGGAAATTGCGCGCGCCTTCGGCCTCAAGGGGCAGGAGAAGATCCAGCTCAAGGCTTTGCTGCGCGACATGGCGGACGAAGGGCTTATTGACGGCAACCGCACTGCCTTTCACCGCATGGGCGGGGTGCCCAAGGTTACCGTGCTGCGTGTGGTGGGCACCGAAGATGGCGAGGCGCTGGCCGTACCAGATACCTGGCAACCGGATGACGCATCGCCGCCGCCACGGCTTCGCCTGATCGAACGGGGCGCGGGCAAGCGGCCTGCCCAGCCTGCGCTGCGCGTAGGTGACCGGGTGCTCGCCCGGACCGAGGAAACTGCCACTGGCTGGATCGCCCACCCGATGAAGAAGCTGCCTGCCCGTAGCGATCAGGTGATGGGTGTGGTGGAGATTGATGGAGCCGGTAAAGGCTGGCTCGCCCCGGTCGATAAGCGCGAACGCCATTCGCAACCGATTGCCGATCTGGGCGGAGCCGAGGCCGGGCAACTGGTGCTGGCCGAGCCGGCCGGTCGAAGCCCGCGTTCAGGCGTCAAGGTAACCGACGTGTTGGGCGATCCACTGGCGCCAAAGGCGTTCAGCCTGATTGCCATTCACAAGCACGGCATTCCCTTTGCTTTTGCGCCCGAAGCGGTTGAGGAAGCGCAGCGGGCGGCAAAGCTGCCGCTCAGCGCCGACCACCGCGAAGACCTGCGCCACCTGCCGATTGTTGCCATCGATCCCAGCGACGCACGTGATCACGATGACGCGATCTGGGCCGAACCGGATGAGGCAGGAGGCTTTCGCGCCCTCGTCGCGATTGCCGATGTCAGCTTCTATGTTCGCCCGGGCGGCGCGCTGGATCGGTCGGCGCGCGAGCGCGGCAACTCGGTCTATTTCCCTGACCGGGTCGTACCGATGCTGCCCGAGGTACTCAGCGCCGATGTCTGCTCGCTGCGGGCGGGTGAGGACCGGGCGGCCATGGCCTGTCATCTGACGATTGCCGCCAATGGCAAGGTCACCGACTGGCGCTTCACCCGCGCCATTGTTCGGATCGATGAAGTCATCGCTTACGAGGAAGCGCAGCGGCGGATCGATGCAGGTGCGCCGCCGCCGCACCTGGCCAATCTGTGGGAAGCCTGGCGCGCGCTGGAACGGGCGCGCACCGACCGCGATCCTCTCGATCTCGATCTGCCCGAACGCCGGGTGAAATTGGACGAGGCGGGACGGATCACCGAAATCGCCCTGCGCGAACGGCTCGATGCCCACCGCGTGGTCGAGGATTTCATGATCGCGGCCAATGTCGCGGCAGCCAAGGCGCTGGAGAGCAAGGTCGCTCCGATCGTCTACCGCATTCACGAGCCGCCCAATCGCGAGAAGTTGGTGGCACTGAAGGACTATCTCGCCACCTTCGATCGCAAACTGTCGCTGGGGCAGGTGATCACCCCGGCTCTGTTCAACCGCCTGCTCAAGGACGTTGCGGATGAGAGCGAAAAGGCCTTGATCATGGAGGCCGTGCTGCGCAGCCAGACCCAGGCCTATTACGGACCGCGCAACGCCGGGCACTTCGGTCTGGCGCTGGGATCTTACGCGCACTTCACCTCGCCGATCCGCCGCTATGCTGACCTCTTAGTTCACCGCGCGCTGGTCGATGGTTTTGGCTTGGAGCAGCCCGAACCGAAGGGCGACATCCCGCCGCGCTCCGGCCTGTCGGACCGCGACCGCAGCGACCTCTCGCGGATCAGTGATGCCATCAGCATGGCCGAACGTCGCGCAATGGAAGCCGAGCGCGAAACGATTGACCGTTATGTTGCCGCCTGGCTTTCAGCCCGCGTTGGCGAAGTGTTCGATTGCCGGGTGACCGGGGTGCAGAAGTTCGGCCTTTTCGCCACCATCGTTGGGCTGGGTGGCGATGGCCTGGTGCCGGTTTCGACGCTGGGCGACGAACGGTTCCATTACGACGAACGATCGCAGGTACTGGTAGGTGACAGTGGTCACACCCGTTTCGCCATGGGTGACCGCCTGCGGTTGCGCTTGGCCGAGGCAAACCCGTTGACGGGTGCATTGAAGTTCGAGCCCGAGGGACACACCGGCGGTCGGATCGAACCGCGTGGCCGACCACTGCCCTTGAAACCGCGCGGAAAGCACCTGGCCGGCAAGCGCGGACGGCCGGCCAATATCCGCCATCAGGGCCGGGGCAAGCGGCGTTAGTTCAGCCGCTCCAGATCGGCGTCGCTGATGCTGCCGGGGATGACATAGACCGGGCAGGGCAATTGCCCCGCCATGCCGACAAAGTGGCTGACCAATGGCCCTGGGCCGCCGTTGGCGGCAGCACCCAGCACCAGTGCCGAGACTTCGGGATGATCCGTCAGGTAGGTACGGATCACTTCGACCCCGTCGCCCTGACGCACCGAGATGACTGGAGGGGTAGGGCTGTCGCCCATGACTTCGCCCGCTGCACTGGTCACCAGCGCTTCGGCCCGGACCCGCGCTTCCTCCTCAATTGTGGCCTGTACCGCGCCGAACGCAACGAACTGCTGACGCGGGACCAGCGCGAGCAAATGAACCGAACCACCCGTCCGCGCTGCGCGCCGGGCGGCGAAACGCAGGGCCACAGTGGCCTCCTCCGTTTCGTCCATGATCACCAGATAGACGCGCATCAATCTGCCCCTTCTACGGGCAAAGTATCGGTTGAAATCGTATTCCGCGCAAGAACCTTGCCCTTGGCACGCAATTTGGCCAGAGACGTAGGGTAAATCCACCCCAGCAGGAATCACGCGCGCAATGCCGATCGAGATCAAGATGCCCGCCCTTTCACCGACCATGGAGGAAGGCACGTTGGCCAAGTGGCTGGTCAAGGTTGGGGACAAGGTTTCCTCTGGCGACATCATGGCCGAGATTGAAACCGATAAGGCGACGATGGAGTTCGAGGCGGTTGACGAAGGGACCATCGTTGCCATCGCCGTAGCGGAGGGCAGCGAAGGCGTGAAGGTGGGTACCGTGATCGCCACCCTGGCCGGCGAGGATGAGAGCGCCGATGCACCCGCTCCCAAGGCCGCCGCGCCAGCACCTCAGGTAGCAGCACCCGCACCCGCACCCGCGCCCACTTCGGTTCCCGCACCTGCGTCGGCAGCGCCGCCGCTGCCGAAGGATACCGGAGATCGGGTGATCGCTTCACCGTTGGCCAAGCGGATGGCCGGGCAGCTTGGTGTCGATCTTGCCGGGCTGGGCGGCAGCGGCCCGAATGGCCGCATCGTTAAAGCCGACGTCGAAGCGGCCGCCGGATCGGCCCAAACAGCGCCAGCAGCCTCCGCTGCCGCAACGCCACCAGTGGCGGTTGCCGCCGCGCCAACACCAGACTTTGGCATCCCCTACGATGCCGAGAAACTTAACAATGTGCGCAAGACCATTGCCCGCCGCCTGACCGAGGCGAAGCAGACGATCCCGCACATCTACCTCACCTTAGATGTTCGGCTCGACGCGCTGCTCAAGCTGCGGGGCGAGCTCAATGCCGCGCTTGAGGCGCAGGGCGTGAAACTCTCGGTCAATGACCTGATGATCAAGGCCCTGGCCAAGGCGCTGGAGATTGTGCCGAAGTGCAACGTCAGCTTCGCCGGCGACGAACTGCGCAAGTACAGCCGTTCGGACATTTCGGTTGCCGTTGCTGCACCTTCCGGCCTGATTACCCCGATCATCGTTGATGCGGGCAGCAAAACCGTATCGCAGATATCGAAGGAGATGACCGTTCTTGCCGGCAAGGCGCGCGAAGGCAAGCTGCAGCCGCATGAATACCAGGGCGGCACGGCCAGCCTCTCCAATCTGGGCATGTTCGGGATAAAGCAGTTCGATGCGGTGATCAACCCGCCACAAGCCATGATCATGGCGGTCGGCGCGGGCGAGAAGCGGCCCTTCGTGGTCGATGGTGCCCTGGCCGTGGCTACGGTGATGAGCGCGACAGGCTCGTTCGATCACCGCGCAATCGACGGCGCGGATGGCGCGGCGCTGATGCAGGCGTTCAAGCACCTGATCGAAAACCCGCTGGGACTGTTGGCCTGAGGGAATGCGATTTGTCCCTCTCCTCTCACGGGGTGGGGCGGAGGAATTGCTGATGCGCTTTCCTACACTTCCATTTGCGTGCGATCAGACATGGATGACGCATGACATTTTCAACATCGGCAGCCGTTCAATCTCGTCCGCATGTGCGCGACTTTTTCCGTCTCTGAACAGTGGTCCATGTGGTCCACAGGCCTCTTACCAAAGCAGGATCGGCAATGGCTGACAGTTCCTATGACCTCATCGTTCTCGGTTCCGGCCCCGGCGGTTATGTCGCGGCGATCCGCGGGGCCCAGCTCGGCCTGAAGACCGCCATTGTCGAGCGGGAGAACCTTGGCGGGATCTGCCTCAACTGGGGCTGCATCCCAACCAAGGCACTGCTGCGCTCGGCCGAGGTACTGCACAACATGAAGCACGCCGCTGCCTATGGCCTGGCGGCAGACAATATCCGCGCCGATCTGGATGCCGTGGTCAAGCGCAGCCGCGGTGTGGCCAAGCAGCTCAACCAGGGCGTCACGCACCTGATGAAGAAGAACAAGATCGCGGTGCACATGGGCACCGGGGTCCTAAAGGGCGCGGGCAAGCTCGAAGTCACCGGAGATAAGGGGACTGAGACCCTCACCGCCAAGCACATCATTGTTGCCACCGGGGCGCGGGCGCGCGAGCTGCCCTTTGCCAAGGCGGATGGCAAGCGGGTCTGGACCTATCGCCATGCGATGACGCCGGGCGAACTGCCCAAGAAGTTGCTGGTCATTGGATCGGGCGCGATCGGGATCGAGTTCGCTAGCTTCTACAATGATATGGGTAGCGAAGTTACCGTTGTCGAGATGATGGATCGGATCGTCCCAGTCGAGGATGCGGACGTTTCGGCCTTCCTTGAAAAGGCGCTGATCAAGCAGGGCATGACGATCCTGACCGGGGCTGGGGTCGAAAAGATCGACGTCACGGCCTCGGGCGTGACAGCTGCGATCAAGGGCAAGGACGGCAAGGTTGTCACCAGCGATTTCAGCCATGTGATCGTTGCTGTCGGGATCGTCCCCAACACGGAGAACATCGGGCTGGAGGCGCTGGGCGTCGCAGCGGACCGCGGGTTTATCCAGATCGATCCGATGGGCCGCACCAATGTGCCGGGTCTCTGGGCCATCGGCGACTGCGCGCCCGGGCCTTGGCTGGCGCACAAGGCCAGCCATGAGGGCGTGACCGCGGCCGAGGCGATCGCTCAGGAACTGGGCAACAAGGACGTCCACCCGCACGCCATGGACAAGCGCAATATCCCGGGCTGCACCTATTGCCATCCGCAGGTCGCCTCGGTCGGCCTGACCGAAGCCAAGGCCAAGGAAGCTGGCTACACGGTCAAGACCGGCACATTCCCGTTTATCGGTAACGGCAAGGCGATTGCCCTTGGTGAGGCGGAGGGCTTCATCAAGACCGTGTTCGACGCCAAGACTGGCGAGCTCCTGGGCGCCCACATGATCGGTGCGGAAGTGACCGAACTGATCCACGGCTATACCATCGGCAAGCAGGCCGAACTGGTCGAGCAGGACTTCATGCAGACAGTCTTTCCGCATCCCACGCTGAGCGAAATGATGCACGAAAGCGTGCTCGGCGCTTATGGGCGGGCCTTACATATCTAGCCGGTTATGCACTGCTATCACGGTCAGGACACACCGGCTGCCGATCCGATCGCATTCGATGAGTTCCTGAAGGTGAAGGTCGACAGTCGTGTTGGCCAGATTGTAACTGCCGAGCCTTTTTCCGAAGCGTAGAAAACAGCCTTGCGTCTGCTTATCGATTTCGGGCCAACAATCGGTCGGCGTAAATCATCGCCCAATTACAGAGCGTTACGCGCTCCAAGACGTACCGGGGCAATTGGTAGCCGCCGTGGTCAACTTCTCGCCGCGCCAGATCGGCAAATTCATGTCCGAGGTGCTGACCCTGGGTTTCCCGAACGAAAACGGCGCAGTTCTGCGGTTCGCGCCATGCATCAACCGCAAGCTCGGCCCGGACAAACTAACGTGCAGGTTTGGACATTACGGCGATTGTTTGCCCAAATGGACGATGATTCTGGTCATCCTGGCCGTCTGTGAACTGCGGTTCTGAAAAGCCGATCCGCTCCGCAAATCGACAAATCCAATCACGATGCAGGAACTGATCTAGATGGGTTGGTCGCTTCTTCCGTCTGAAATTATCGACGTTTTTATAGAAAATCTGTTCGTGAACGTCATTTCCTATTTCAAGAAATGAGAATATCAGCTTTCCTTCAGGTTTAAGTGACCTGAATATGTCTTGCATATAGACGAAAGTCTCTTCCGGATAAAGATGGGTAAAGACTGACCAATTAAATAAGATGTCGAGAGAATCATCTGCTGCGATGATTGAGAACTCACGATGGACTGCAACATCATAGTCCGGGCAGGTGCGTCTAATCTCGTCTACCAATGCTGCGATTATATCGACACCAAAATAGCGCCCCTGCCAGCCACTGCGCTGCAGCTCTTGAGCAGTCCGGCCGCAACCGCAACCGAGATCATAGACGGACATCCCGTCGATCAGCCCGTGATACCGCAAGACCTGAACCTGCCGCTCACCCCAGTCCCGGAACAGCTCCATCGTTGGTGAGCCAATGGATTGCGCAAGGGCCAGTGCCCGATCATTCGGGTGCTCTTTGAGCTTAATCCTGACCAGACGCTCATAGTCGCGGACGAAGTGCGCTGGTTTACTGTTCCAGCCGCCTATCCGGAGACGAGACCACAGTAGACTGACGCTTGAACCCATAACTTCGACTCCGATTCTGTGTCGACGTAATGGGATTGAAATGCTTGCTAGGAAAGGATTTATTCCTGGTACTTGCAGCAAAATCCGTATGCAAGGTTGGATCGGGAGATAAGCGGCGTTGCCCCCGCACCAAGTAGCTTCCGAGTGACAAGTGCCCCAATACACGGGACCGTCAAAGCCAACTGGCGGACAGGGTGGGATTCGAACCCACGGTGAGCTTGCACCCACGGCGGTTTTCAAGACCGCTGCCTTAAACCACTCGGCCACCTGTCCTTGCCAGACTGTGGGCCGTTAGCGGCAGACAGCGGCATTGTCACGCCCATTGGGTTTCCCGAATCGGCATGACTGTGCGAAGCATAGGCTATGGAGCTGCTGCGGAAATTACGTCTTGTTGCCCCGCTTGGCCTCGCCGCTGTGGTTTTCTCGGTCCCGCAGGGGCCGCTGGGGGCGCAGCAGGCCGCTGGGGCCGTGGTGCAGCCCTTGCCCGGCGCGGATAATCAGGCCGATGGGTTCCAGTCCTATCTTCAACTGGTGGCGGCCAAGGCGCGGGGGCAGGGGGTTAGCCAGCAGGCCATCGACAGCATTCTAACCGGGCTTACCTACAATCAGCGCGTGGTATCGCTTGACCGGTCGCAGCCGGGCTCGAACCCGGGTTCGCCGCCTGCCTTTGGGCCCTATTACGTGCGCCACATTGGGGCCGAGCGGATCAATCTCGGCCGCAGCGCCCTGGTTGAAAATTACAGCCTGATCGCCAATGCCGAAGCGCGCTACGGTGTGCCGGCGAGCATGATTGTGGCAATCTGGGGCAAGGAAACTTTCTACGGCCGGATCAAGGGCGATTTCGATCTGGCCCGATCCCTCGCGACCCTGGCCTATGAAGGCCGCCGCCGTGACCTGTTCGAGGGCGAGCTCATCGCGCTGATGAAGATGGCCGATCGCGGGGTGCCGCGCAGCCGCATGCTGGGGAGCTGGGCCGGGGCTTTCGGCAATCCCCAGTTCCTTCCTTCGGTTTACCTGCGGGTCGCACGGGACGGTGACAGCGATGGCGATGCCGACATCTGGAACAGCCGGGCCGACACTTTTGCTTCGATCGCCAATTACTTTGCCGATGCAGGTTGGCGCGCGGGTGAACCCTGGGGCGTGCGTGCCAGTGTCCCTGCGGCATTCGATCGCAGCCAGCTGACTACGCGGATAGAATCTCCCGCTTGCCCGCGCGTCCATGCCCGGCATTCGGTCTGGAAGACGGCGGCGGAATGGCGCGCACTAGGGGTTGTCCCGCTCGCACCAATTGCGGATTCGACTATGGCCGTGCTGTTCGAACCTGATGGGGCGGGCAACGGGGCATTTCTCTTAACCGGGAATTATCGGGTTATCCTCCATTATAACTGCTCGAACTACTACGCACTGTCCGTGGGGTTACTTGCAGATGAGATTGCCCGTTAACCGACGCCTGCCGTTCGCGGCGCTTACGATCCTCCTTGCCATTGGCGCTCCGGCTGGGGCGAAGGACCGTTTGACCCCGCCGCTGCCGGCCAATGGCCCGCAGGCCGATTATCCGATGGTGCTGGGCCAGCCCTTTGAGGTTGAAGGGGTAACCTACACCCCGGCTGACACGCTCAATTATGACGCCGTAGGCTATGCCGCGAGCACCGTGGCGGGCGGAAGCGGGATCATTGGCAGCCATCGGACGCTGCCGCTGCCCAGCTATGTCGAAGTGACCAATCTCGAAACCGGCCGTACCGTGCTGGTGCGGCTCGAACGGCGCGGACCGATGACCGGAGCCTTGCTGGTTGAACTCTCGCCAGCTGCTGCCGCACAGCTCGGGATCGAGGGGCAGCCAAGGTCTGCGGTGCGGGTGCGCCGGGTCAATCCGCCAGAACCCGAGCGGGCGGCTCTGCGCAGCGGACAAAGCGCGCCTTTACGGATGGACACTCCGCCGTCGCTGCTGACGGTGCTCAAACGCCGATTGGAGCAGCAGGGTGCTGGCACTCTGGTGTCGCGACCAGGCCCGATGCCCACCCCCGACAAGTTGCCGTCGGTCGCCCCGACACCGCCCAAGCAGGATCCGGCACCGAAGGTTCCCCCGGTTGCAGCTAAGGTACCTGTTGTGGCACCTTTCGCCCCGCCATCGGCAAAGCCGGCTGCGCCAAAAGCGAAGACTGCTGCGGCTGTGAAGGGCGGCTGGACTGTTCAACTCGGTGCGTTCTCAACCCGCGAGCGCGCTACCGCTGTTGCCGGGAAAGTTAGTGCCGAAGTGGCGCCGCTCGGGAAGCTTTTCCGGGTACGGATGGGGCCCTATCCCAGTCGTGCGGAGGCCGATGCCGCTCTGGCTAAGGCCCGGGCGGCGGGTTATACCGACGCCAGAATCCAGCGCGCCGACTAGCCTTCGGGTGCCCGCGCGCATCGTCGCACGGGGTTGATTTGCGTCTGCCACGCATCATTGCCGCACTTGCTCTGGTAGCGCTGGCGCCGTCTGCCTCGGCCACTGACATTCTGACCCCGCAGCCGGCCGCGCCGGATGCTGCGCTGGTCGCTACGGCACCGGTGGCGCTGCTGGTCGACCTGTCGGCTGGCCAGACACTTTACGCTCGCAATGAGGACCGCTCGTTTTTGCCTGCTTCGATGGCTAAGGCGATGAGCGCGCTGATCGCCTTCGATCTGATCAAGGCTGGCAAGCTGGATGAAACGACGCTGGTCATTGTGGATGCTGATCTGGCCGCGCGCTGGTCCGGCAAAGGCACAACGCTGGCGCTGCGGGCTGGCGAACGGGTGAGCGTGAAGGATCTCCTCTCGGGGATGATCACCGTGTCGGCCAATGATGCCACCGAGGTCCTTGTTCGGCATGGGCTGGGCGGGCGGGCCCTCTGGCTCGCGGCCATGAACGACCGCGCCCGGGCGCTGGGGATGGCCGACAGTCACTTCGCCAGCCCGAGCGGCTGGCCGGATGGTGGCAAGACCCGGGTGACCGCGCGCGATATGGTGCGCCTTGCCAAGGCGCTGATCGAAGAACATCCGGAGCTTTATCGCCGATACTTCGGCCATGCTGAAATGGCCTGGCGCGGCCTGCCGCTGACCAGCCGCAACCCGTTTGCCAGGCGCGTTGCCGGGGCTGACGGGATCAAGACCGGGCACACCAGCGCGGCCGGTTACACCTTCCTCGGCGCGGCGGAGCGGCAAGGGCGCCGGTTGGTGCTGGTGGTGGCAGGGCTGCCAAGCGAAACGGCCCGAGCGGAGGTGGCGCGCGGGTTACTAGAATGGGGCTATGCGGCATGGGAGAGCCGACTTGCCGTGCGCGCCGGGCAGATCGTGGGGGCTGCACAGGTCCAGGATGGTACCAGCAGCAGTGTCAGTCTTGCTTCCGCCCGCGACTGGAGAATTGCGGTGCCGAAGGGTGCAGAGCAGCGGGTCCGCACCCGGATTGTCTATCTCGGTCCGCTACGCGCACCGATCAGGCGCGGTACTGTCGTTGCCGGGCTGGAGGTGACGATTGGTAACCAGCCTCCGCACGATCTCCCGCTCGTCGCCGGCGAGAGCGTTGCCCGCGCCGGACCATTCGACAGGGTGGCCAATGGCCTGCTAGGGCTGCTGCCATGATCCGGGGTAAGTTCATCGCATTCGAAGGTGGGGAGGGAGCCGGCAAGAGCACCCAGGCGCGGTTGCTGGCCGAAGCCCTGCGTGCGCGCGGCCAGGCCTGCGTCATCACCCGCGAACCAGGCGGCACACCGGGAGCCGAGGCGATCCGAACGCTCTTGCTCGGCACCGAGGGCGAAGGCTGGCACCCCCGGGCCGAAGCCCTGCTGTTTGCTGCTGCGCGTTCTGACCATGTGGAGCGCCTGATCCTGCCTGCGCTGGAACGCGGCGAATGGGTGATCTGTGATCGCTTTGTCGATTCGAGCCGGGCCTACCAGGGCGGCGGGAGCGGCCTGTCCGACGCGGAAGTGTTGGATCTGCACCGCATCGGCAGCGGCGGACTGCTGCCCGACCTGACCCTGTTGATCGAAGTTTCGCCCATAGTGGTGGCCGAGCGGCTGGCGCTGCGTGACGGTGACAATGCGGACCGGATCGGCGGCCGCGACGCGACCTATCACGCCGCCGTTGCCGCCGCCTTTGGCCGGTTTGCCGCCGCTGAACCGGAACGGTTCGCAAGAATTTCGGGCGATTCCAGTGCGGAAGCGGTTCACCGCGCCGTCATGACGTCACTGGAATCACTGCTGTGACCGGGCTGATCGGACATGCTGCAGCGTGGGAGGAGTGGCGGGCTGCACTGGCTTCGGCACGCATGCACCATGCGTGGATCCTCTCCGGGCCGCGCGGACTGGGCAAGGCCTCGTTCGCCCTAGCCGCCGCCGCCGAACTGGTCGCCGAGGCCGGCGTGCCGCAGCCACCAGCCGAGCGTCATCCCGACATTCTGATCCCCGAGCATCCGCCGGAGACCAAGGAAGAGGAAAAACGCCGCGCTGAAGGGCACGAGGATATCCGCCGAAAGCGGTCTATCCCGATCGACGAAATCCGAGCGATGCAGCAGCGCTTGACCACCCGCCCGACGCTTGGCGCACGCCGCGCGGTGATCATCGATCCGGCGGATGATCTGGAAAAAGCAGCGGTCAACGCGCTGCTGAAGAGCCTCGAGGAGCCGCCGGCCGGAACCTATTTCCTGCTGGTAACACACCGGCCAGGACGGCTCTTGCCGACCATTCGCTCACGCTGCCGGACCTTACGGTTCGCGCCGCTGACTGATGGTGAGGTCGATGCCGTGCTACGCACGACAGCACCTCAGGCTGCAGCTGACGATCGCACTGCCGCCGTGGCCGCGGCGCAGGGTGCGCCTGGCGTGGCGCTCGAATTTCTCGAGCTGGACCTGGGCAAAGTGCACCGCATCATGCGCGGGATCGTCGCTAATGGTGATGCGGACTTTGCCGCTCGCGGGGCTCTGGCGGCTGAAATCGGTGCCCGGCCAGACCGGGAGCGGATGCAGGCGGTGGCTGAACTAGCCCGCGCGGTCCTGGCTAACGATCTGGCCATAGCCCCGCGTGAACGGCAGGGACGGATCATCGCCGCCCATAGTGAACTGGTAAGGCTTGCAGGCCAAATGCCCACCTACAACTTCGATCCCGGACTGGCGGCGATGGAAATTGGCGGGTTGCTGGCCTCGGCCGCCATGCCTAGAGAAGCCGCTTAACCCAGACAGACGAAAGATTACCACCGGCCATGGCCGAACCGTTCTATATCACCACAGCGATTTCCTATCCCAATGGGAAGCCCCATATCGGCCACGCTTATGAGGCGATCGCTGCCGATGTCATTGCGCGATTCCAGCGCCAGATGGGCCGTGACGTGCGGTTCCAGACGGGGACCGATGAACACGGCCTCAAGATGGCCCAGAAGGCCCGCGATCTGAGCGTGACTCCCGCCAACCTGGCTTCTGAAATGTCGCGCTATTTCATTGATATGTGCGATGGACTGAACGTATCTTATGATGTGTTCCTGCGCACGACGGAACCACGTCACCATGCCTCCACCCAGGAACTGTGGCGGCGGATGAAAGCCAATGGTGATCTTTATCTCGATCGCTACGAAGGCTGGTATTCGATCCGCGACGAAGCCTATTACGATGAGAGCGAGCTGGTGGCCGGGGAAGGGGGGGAGAAACTGTCCCCGCAAGGCACCCCGGTTGAATGGACCGTCGAGGAAAGCTGGTTCTTCCGGTTGTCGGCCTATCAGGACAAGCTGATCACACTGCTGGAAAGCCCGGGTTTCCTGCGGCCCGAAAGCCGCCGAAATGAAATGCTTGGCTTTGTTCGCTCAGGCCTGCGGGATCTGTCGGTTTCGCGCACCAGTTTTGACTGGGGGATCAAGGTTCCCGGCAGTGATAACCACGTGATGTACGTCTGGGTCGATGCCCTGGCGAACTATCTGACTGGTCTCGGTTTTCCTGATGAAACCGGTGACTATGCGAAGTACTGGCCGGCTGATCTGCACCTGATTGGCAAGGACATTGTTCGCTTCCACACGATCTATTGGCCAGCCTTCCTGATGAGCGCCGGCCTGCCGGTGCCAAGGCACGTGTTCGGCCATGGCTTTCTGCTCAACCGCGGGCAGAAGGAATCGAAATCACTGGGTAACGTCACCGACCCGATGGTGCTGGCCGAACAGTACGGGGTCGATGCTCTACGCTATTTCCTGCTGCGCGAGGTCGCCTTCGGGCAGGATGGATCCTATTCACCAGAAGCCATTGTCACCCGCTGCAATGCCGAATTGGCCAATAGCTTCGGCAATCTCGCGCAGCGCAGCTTGTCCATGATTTTCAAGAACCTGGACGGCACGCTGAGTGTGTTTGACAAGGCCGACACCGATGTTGCGCTATTGGCTGCGGTCGACCGGGCCTGCGCCGTCGAGCTGCCCGAAGCCTTCGAGGCGCTCGATTTCTCGAGCGGGATTGAATGCTGGATGCGGGCCGTTTTTGCCTGCAACCAATATGTTGACGAGCAAGCGCCCTGGGCTCTCAAGAAGACCGATCCGGAACGGATGCGGGCAGTGCTGACGACGCTGTTCTGTGCCGTGCGCAGCCTGGCCATTGCGATCCGTCCGGTCGTGCCGGCATCGGCGGATCGCCTACTGGACCAGATGGGCCTGCCAGCGGATGCGCGGGACTTTGCAGCGCTAGGTGATGCCGGCTGGCTCAATCGCCTGATCGAGAGCGGGTTTAACCTGACGCAGCCGGTCGGAGTTTTCCCGCGGTTGGAACTGCCACCTGAAGAGGCGGCAGACTGATGTTGATCGATTCACACTGCCACCTGGAGTACAAGGGCCTGGTCGAAGATCAGGCCGGTGTGCTTGACCGCGCCCGAGCCGCCGGGGTGGGGGGCTTCCTTTCGATTTCGACCCGTCAGCGCGAATGGAACCAGGTAATTGGCACGGCCGAGCGTGAGCCGGATGTCTGGGCCAGTGTGGGCATTCACCCGCATGAGGCCGATGCCCACGCCGACCTGGGCGAAGCTGCGTTGCTGGAAATAGCCGCGCACCCGCGGGTAATTGCCATCGGCGAGACCGGGCTGGACTATTACTACGACCATTCGGATCGGCAAACGCAGCAGGCGCTGTTTCGCCGTCACATTGCCGTCGCCCGCGCAACCGGGCTGCCGCTGATCGTGCACACGCGTGATGCCGAGGCGGATACGGCGGCGATCCTGGCCGACGAAATGGAGCGGGGCGTTTATCCTGCCCTGATCCACTGTTTTACTGCTTCGGCCGATTTTGCCCGGATCGTACTTGACCTGGGCCTGACAATCTCGCTGTCCGGGATCGTCACCTTCAAAAATGCCAGTGCCTTGCAGGCTGTTGCCGCTGAAGTGCCCGAAGACCGGCTGCTCGTGGAAACCGACGCGCCGTTCCTGGCGCCAGTGCCCAATCGCGGCAAGGTGTGCGAACCAGCTTTCGTGGCCGATACAGCCCGCTTTGTGGCCGGACTGCGTGGTACCTCTGCCGAAGCTCTGGCCGAGTCCACGACCCGCAATTTCCAGCAGCTGTTCGGTAAGGCGGCGCTGTGAAATTGCTGATGCTAGGCTCCGGTACTTCGACCGGAGTGCCGCGAATCGGCAATGATTGGGGCCTGTGTGACCCCGCCGAGCCGCGCAATCGCCGGACGCGGGCCTCGATTCTCGTAGAGAATGCCGCTGGACAGCGCATCCTGGTCGACACTTCGACGGATCTCAGAGCGCAATTCCTGGCCAATGGCATTGACCGGATCGACGCCGTGTTTTGGACCCACGATCATGCTGATCACGCCCACGGCATCGATGATCTGCGTCCGCTGCGCTATGGCCGCAGCGGTCCGATACCCGGCTATGCCATTGGTGAAACGGCGCGACGGCTGCGCCAGCGGTTCGATTACGTTTTCAGCGGCCAGCACGGCTATTATACGCTGGTCGAACTGGAAGCGCTGGAACGGCTTAAGGTTTGTGCCGGGTTCGGGATCGGCCATTGCCAGATGCCGCACGGACCAGCACAGAGCACAGCATTTCGCTTCGATTGTGACCATAAAACGGTAGGTTACGCGACAGACTTCAGTGCGATAACCCGGGAAATGGTAGAGCTGTTTGCCGGGATCGACCTGCTGGTGGTCGATTGCCTGCGCCGCGAGCCACATCCGACCCACGCGCATCTGGGCATGGCGCTTGAGCTGATCGAGGCGAGCCGGGTCAATGCCGCCGTTCTGACGCATCTCGACAAGAGCATGGATTATGCCACCTTATCCGGTGAAGTGCCGCCACACGTGTTGGTTGGCTATGACGGACTGGAGATTGCGCTGTGAGCACAACCGCACAGATCGTTGGCATCATCTCGGTCTTGCTGAGTCTGTTTCTGGTAGTACGCGGATTTCAAGGCCACGGGCTTTCCTTGAGCACAACGGTAAAGATGGCTGTGGCCTGGATAGTGATCATCGTTTTGGGCGTGCTTATTGTGAGGCAGTTGGCCGGTTAGTGCCGGTTTCCGGCCGCTTGTATTTTACATAATATATATTATCATCCTTATATGTCTGAACCTGTCACAGCCCCTCTCCAGCGTCTTCTTGGCATAATGGCCCGCTTGCGCGATCCACAGCACGGCTGCGAATGGGATTTGGCGCAAACCTTTGCCACGATTGTGCCCTATACGATCGAGGAAGCATACGAAGTGGCGGATGCGATCGAACGGAACGATCTTGATGCTCTGAAGGACGAGCTCGGCGATCTCCTGCTCCAGGTTGTGTTTCACGCGCGCATGGCCGAGGAAGCCGGTCACTTTGCGTTTGATGACGTCGCTGCGGCAATATCGGCCAAAATGGAAGCGAGGCACCCGCACATCTTCGGATCCGAATCCAACAGCGGCCAATCACGCGAAGAACGCTGGGAAACTCTGAAAGCGGCCGAACGACAAGCCAAAGGTGCACAATCAAGCCTTGATGGCGTTGCGCTTGCGTTGCCGGCCCTACTGCGCGCCGAGAAGCTGCAAAAACGCGCCGCACGCTCAGGGTTCGATTGGCCGGATCGCGAAGGCCCAGTGGCCAAGCTGAGCGAGGAAGCCAACGAGTTGCGCGCTGCGGAAACAGATGCAGAACGCGCCGAGGAGGCCGGTGACTTACTGTTTGCCGCGGTCAACGTGGTCCGCGCCTATGGCGTCGCTCCGGAAGAAGCCCTACGCGCCGCCAATACCAAGTTCGAGCGGCGCTTCCGCGCAATGGAGGACCTCGCGCAGCAACAAGGCGCGCAGTTCGATGCCCTGAACTTGGACGAGCAGGAAGCGCTGTGGGACGCGGTCAAGCAATCAGAGCCGGGTAAACCGACCTAGCTCGCGTGGCTCCAGCCGCACGGCCAGCGCGCGCAGCGGCCCGCGCTCATCCTCCCCCGCCTCGTTGTCCTCAACCACTTCGCCATGAGCGTGGAGCCAGGCGATGCGCTGTCCATCGCTGGCCGGGATCACGAACTGATGCACGCGGGCACCGGCGGTGAGCAGCTTGCTGACCGCTTCCAGCAATTCGTCACAGCCTTCGCCGGTCAGGGCCGAGAGCGGGACGATCACTTCATCGGCGCGGGCCTGGCGCTGCTCCACCAGTTCGGCGGCGCGTTCCGGGGCGAGCAGGTCCCACTTGTTCCACGCCTCGACGATCGGGACCTGCAGGGCCGCCCCGTCGGTCTCGATCAGGCCCAGTTCGGCCAGGACATCAAGCACCTGCTGCTTCTGCGCCTGGCTATCGGGATTGGCGATATCGCGAACATGGACAATCACGTCGGCTGCGGTGACCTCTTCCAGGGTGGCGCGGAATGCTGCCACCAGCTGGGTTGGCAGATCGGAAATGAAGCCCACGGTGTCGGACAGGATGGCCTTTTCGACCCCCGGCAGGCGGATCCGCCGCATGGTTGGATCGAGCGTAGCGAACAGCAGGTCTTCCGCCATCACCCCCGCCCCGGTCAGCCGGTTGAACAGCGTTGATTTTCCGGCGTTGGTATAGCCCACCAGCGCGATCACCGGCCAGGGCGCTTTCTCGCGGCGGCTGCGGTGGAGGCCGCGGGTGCGCCGGACCTGTTCGAGTTCGCGGCGCAGGCGGGCCATCCGGTCGCGGATCATCCGCCGGTCCGCCTCGATCTGGGTTTCACCAGGACCGCCGAGGAAGCCGAAGCCCCCACGCTGGCGTTCAAGGTGGGTCCATGAGCGGACCAGTCGGCCGGCCTGGTAATCGAGGTGCGCCAGTTCAACCTGCAGGCGGCCTTCGGCCGTGGCGGCGCGCTCACCGAAGATTTCCAGGATCAACCCGGTCCGGTCGATCACCTTGCGGCCAAGCTTTTCCTCAAGGTTGCGCTGCTGGATCGCAGTCAGCGCACCATCGACGATCACCAACTCGGCCTGTTCCATCGTGCAAGCGGTCGCGATGTTCTGGATCTGCCCTTCCCCGAACAGTGTCCCGGCCCGGGCCTCGCGAATCGGGATGACCAGCGCTTCAACCACGACCAGGCCGATCGCCAGGGCCAGACCCTTGGCCTCTTCGAGCCGCGCCTCGGGATCGACCGCCGCGCCCCGTGCGCGGAACGACGGGCACACGACGACGGCCCGTGCCCCGCGGGCAACGTCCTCGCGATTGTCGTCAAGGAAGCTCAGGCTGGCTCGTCCTCATAATCCTCACCGGTGAGGTCCACCGGCTCAACCGGCTGGATCGTCGACACGGCGTGCTTGTAGGCCAGCTGAACGTAACCTTCACGCTCCAGCAGCATGCAGAACAGGTCATAGGCGGCAACACGGCCCTGCAGCATCACCCCATTGACCAGGAACATCGTGACCTGCACCGCTTCCTTGCGCAGGCTCGACAGGAATACGTCCTGCAGTAGGCGGGTCTTTTTGCCCCCTTCCCCGGCATTGCCAAACTGGCGGGCATCAACTGGCTGGCTGGGCATGATCGTGGAGACGGCATGCTTGTAGACCAGCTGCGATTGCCCATCACGGCGTAGCAGGATCGAGAAGTTGTCAAACCAGGTGACGATGCCCTGCAGCTTGACGCCCTTGACCAGGAACATGGTCACCGGGGTCTTGTTCTTGCGCAGCAGGTTGAGAAACTGATCCTGCAGGTTCTGCCCCTTACCCGCGGCGGGCACCGCTGCGGTTGGTTCGGCCTCTTCGATTTCGGGTCCGGCCTTGGGTGGGCGCGGGCGCGCGCTCAGCGTGCGTGAAGACATGGACTGGCTCCTTCGTTTTTGGCGGCCACGATTGTGGTCCACAGTCTGGCTGCCAGTGGGGCAGCCGCTTATTGCGTGAATGCTAACCCGCAACACGTTTTACCGCAATGCACAAACGGACAAGGATTAGTCGACCGGTTCATCCTCGCACTCATCCTCACGCTTCTCGACCATGCCGAGCAGCTTGAGCTTGCGGTGAAGCGCCGATCGCTCCATCCCGATAAAGGCTGCAGTGCGCGATATGTTGCCTGAAAACCGACGGATCTGCACCCGCAAATACTCTCGCTCGAAACTTTCGCGAGCTTCACGCAGCGGTACACCCATCAGCGCACCCAGGCTGGCATCGCCATTCATACGAACACCCAGCAGCTCACCGGGGAGCATGTCGGCCTCAATCCGCGCCAGACGTTCGCGCGGATTGAGGATAATCGTGCGCTCCACCAGGTTGCGCAACTGCCGCACGTTGCCGGGCCATTCGTAGCTTTGCAGCGCGGCCAGTGCTTCGTTCGACACTTCTGGCGGTGAAACGCCTTGATCAGCCGCAAAGCGGGCAAAGAAGTGATCGACCAGCGCAGGAATGTCGTCCCGCCGCTCGGCCAGTGACGGGATCGCCACCGGCACGACATTGAGGCGGTAGAACAGGTCTTCGCGAAACCTCCGCTCGGCAATTTCCGTTTCAAGGTCGCGCGCCGTGGAGGAGACGACCCTTACGTCGACCCGGATCTGGCGATTGCCGCCAACCCGGACGAAGCTTTGCTCAGTCAGCACGCGCAGGATCCGCGCCTGGGTGGACAGCGGCATATCGGCCACTTCATCAAGATAAAGCGTGCCGCCGTCAGCCAGTTCGAGCAGCCCGGCCCGTACCAACTTGCCGCCCGCTTCCTCGCCAAACAGTTCTTGCTCGAACCGCTCGGGCGTGATCCGGGCCGAGTTGACCGTAACAAAAGCGCTGTCGGCGCGCGCACTCCAGGAGTGCAGCAGGCGTGCAGCCACTTCCTTGCCCGCGCCGGCCGGGCCGGAGATCAGCAGGCGGCTGCCGGTGCTGGCCACGCGCTTCAGCGTGGCACGCACCTGGTTGATCGCGCTTGAATTGCCCGTGAACTCATCGGCGGTGACGAAACCTTCGCGCAGCCGGGCATTTTCGCGCCGCAGCCGTTCAGTCTCTGTTGCGCGCGCGACGAGCAATAGCAGCCGTTCAGCTTCAAACGGTTTTTCGATGAAGTCCATCGCCCCGCGCCCGATCGCCGAAACGGCGGTATCGATGTTTCCATGACCGGAGAAAATGATGACCGGCAGTTCCGGCTCTCGCACCTTGATCGCGTCGAGCACTTCCAGCCCGTCCATCGGGCTGCCATGCAGCCAGACGTCCAGCAGGACGAGGCTGGGCCGGCGCTGGTCGATCATCTCCAGCGCGGTAGTGCTGTCCCCGGCGGTCCGGCATTCATAGCCTTCGTCGCTCAGCACGCCGGCCACAAGATCGCGGATGTCACGTTCGTCATCGACGATCAGGATATCAAGCGCCATCGTTCAGTCCTGTTCCCTGGTCATTCCGCCGCCTCGCTGGTGCGTCCGCTGCCCAGCGGATCGCGCGCAAAGCGCAATGTGACGATAGTCCCCTGCCCTTCGGCCGGGGCAAAGCTCATTTCCCCGCCGTGTTCCTCGACAATCTTGTTCACGATCGCGAGGCCCAGACCGGTGCCTTTGTCACGCGTGGTGACATAGGGTTCGACAATCCGCTCCCGATCTTTCGGCAGGCCAATACCGTTGTCGGTCACGGTAACCACCAGGTCCTCACCTGACAGCCGCAGCGCAACGTCGATCCTTCCGCGATAGTCGGCCTCGGCAATCTTTTCGCGGGCCTCCACCGCTTCGGTGGCGTTTTTGAGCACATTGGTCATGGCCTGGCCAAACTGGTGTCGGTCACAGGCGATTATGCCAATCCCGGGGTCCGCCGCGAAAGCAAAGTTGATCTCTGGCCGTGCCACTTCCTGCAGGAACAGCGCCTGGCGCGCCAGGTCGACCGGATCTTCGCCGCGGAACACCGGCTTGGGCAGTCTTGCAAAGGATGAGAATTCGTCGACCATTTTGCGCAAATCGCCAACTTGGCGGATGATCGTGCTGGTCAATTCGTCGAACAGTTCCACGTCGGCAGTTACCAGCTTGCGGTACCGGCGTTTGAGCCGCTCGGTCGCGAGTTGAATGGGCGTCAGCGGGTTCTTGATCTCATGGGCAATCCGGCGTGCAACGTCAGACCAGGCGGCCTGCCGCTGGTCGAGCAGTTGGCGGGTGATATCCTCGAAAGTCACCACAAAGCCGGTCGGGCTGCGGCTGGCCTTGACCGCCAGGGTCAGTAATTCGTTGCCTTTGGTATACTGGACGATCCCGCTGTCCTTGCCGCTGTCAAGGAGCGCTGCGACCGGTGGCACAAGCTCTGCCAGTGGTGTTCCGACCGGTGAGGCGGCATCTGCCCCCAGCAGCAGCTTCAGTGCTGCACCGTTGATCAGACGAACCTCACCACTGGACGCCGTGGAAATTACACCGGCCGTCACTGAATCCAGCACTGCCTCGGTAAATGCGCGGCGTTCATCAAGCTGCTGGTTGGCGCTCACCAGGGCCTGTGTCTGGCGTTCAAGTTGCTGGGTCATGCGGTTGAACGCACGGTTAAGCAGCCCGATTTCATCGGCCCCGGTCCGCCCCTCGACCCGCATCGAGAAATTGCCCGAACCGACCTCCCGTGCCGCATCGACCAGATCATACAACGGCTTTACTTGCCGGTCAGCAAAGCGCAGCGCAAACCAGACAGACAGCCCGACCAGGAACAGCGAGGCCACAAACAGGGCTATGTTCGACTGGAGCTGAAGTATTCGCGTCCGCTGGGCCAGCTCGTTGTAATCGCGCATGATGCTTTGCGCCCGCTGGCCCTGACTGAGGCTCAGCAAATCGGACTTGCGGGCCGTGTAAAGGTAGATTCCAGCCCGGCGGTCGATCGGCGTCAGCACCTCGATCCTGTCTGGCTTGGTATCGATAACTTGTTCGGCCCCGGCATCAAGTTGGCGAACCGCCCCGATCGACACCTCCTCACTGAGCGGGTTATCGCCGCGAGCAAAGGCGGCCCGGCTCAATGTGCCGTCCGGCAGTTTTTGTAGAATGGTGGACTCGTTGATATCCCGGTTCTTGATCTGGAACTGGTAGAACGCGAGGAAATCCTCCGACAGCGGGCTTTGCTGGCTGAGGAAGTCGCGCAAATCCCCAGCCATGGCGCGCGACGTCAGCTTCATGTCGTTTTCGTTCTGTTCGTAATAGCCGATCGCCAGCTTGTTCGAGTTCTCCAGCAAGCCACGAGACTTGTCTGAAAACCAGAATTCGACCCCCGTCTGGAACAGGAATGAGGCAAAGATCGCGACTAGCAGGGTCGGCACGGCGGAAATCAGCGAAAACAGGAAGACCAGTCGGACATGAAGCTGGCCCGACCCTCCCGCGACCTCTCGAGCCCGCTGGAGCGCCAGGTGCCGTCCCAGCAGCATCAGAATCACCAACGCCGGGATCAAGGTGCCGATCAACAGCGTTGCGGTCAGCTCGGTTGGGATCAGCGCATCGCGCTCGGCCTGGACACTGATCACATACCAGCTGATCGCGGTCATGATCAGGAACGCGGCAACCGCGACAAACGTAAGAATGGCGAAGAGGTTGGCGCGTCGCGCCGCAAGCTGGAACCGGCGCCACCAGCGCGGCCAACCGCGATTGGGCAAAGGAGAGGCGCCGGAACTCATCGTTGCTGGATTACAACACCCCTGTTGCCAAAAAGCAAGCCCGGCTCAGCGAGGGCGAGGCACCGGTACAATGTTCAATTCACCCAGGCGCTTGCGCAGCGTGTTGCGATTTATGCCCAGAACCTGGGCGGCGCGCAGCTGGTTGCCGCCGGTCTGTTCTAGTACGGCTTCGAACAGGGGCTGCTCAAAGGCGGCAAGAGCCGCATCGTAAACCACCCCATGATCGGGTCGGTTCCCTTCCAACCAGCGCCGCACCGCGCCTGCAAGGGATTCTTCCTCGCCGGCCGGACGACGAACCACCGTTTCCAGCAACGGAGCCAGGGCGGCCCCGTCGATCATCTCTTCACGGGCCAACAGGGCAAGACGGTAAACGAAGTTGCGCAACTCGCGCACATTGCCTTGCCATGGCTGGCGCGACATCAGCGCGGCGGCATCATCCCCGAGCCGGTGCCGGGGCAATCCTTCCTGTGCGGCAAGCGCCAGGAAGTGCCGCGCTAGGGCCGGAATATCGTCTGCCCGTTCGCGCAACGGCGGCAATGAAATCGGCACGACGTTGAGCCGGTAATAGAGATCTTCGCGAAAGGTTCCGGCGGCGATCATTGGCTCCAGATCGCGGTTGGTTGCGGCGATAATCCGCACATCAATCTTGATTTCATCCCGCCCACCGACGCGGCGGATCGAGCCGGATTGGAGCGCTCGCAGCAACCGGGTCTGGGCCTGCATCGGCATGTCACCGATTTCGTCCAGGAACAATGTGCCGCCATCGGCCTGCTCGAATTTGCCGATGTGCCGGGCGACGGCGCCGGTAAAGGCCCCTTTCTCATGCCCGAACAGTTCGCTTTCGATCAGTTCGGCCGGAATGGCAGCAGTGTTGACTGCCACGAAGGGGCCGGTGCGGCGCTGGCCCAGCTGGTGGATCGCCTCAGCCACCAGTTCCTTGCCCGTGCCACTTTCACCCAGGACCAGTACGGTCAGATCGTTGCGCAGCACGCGCGTGATCATCCGGTACACCGCCTGCATCGGGGCAGACCGACCGACCAGCGGCAAGCCATCCGGCGCCGCATCTTCGTCTACTCCGGACCGCACAGTATTGCTGCCCACGGCCTGACGGACGGTGCGGGCCAACTCGTCGATGTCAAACGGCTTGGGGAAGTACTCGAAGGCACCGGTATCGGTGGCCCTTACCGCCGTATCGAGCGTGTTCTGGGCCGACAGGATGATGATCGGCAGTTCGGGATCGGCCGCACGGACCCGGTCAATCGTCGCAATGCCATCACCATCGGTCAGCATCACATCGGTCACCAGTGCGGAAAAGCGCTGCGTCGCCAGCAGCCGGTCGCGCTCGGCAATCGAATCGCAGCGCACCACGTCAAAGCCCTCTGCCTCGAGCGCAGCGGTAATGACGATGGCGATTGAGGCATCGTCCTCGACGAGGAGCACACTCATGCTGACCGTTCCTCAAGATTGGTGGCATTGGCACCCGCCACAGGCAAATGGATGCGGAAATGGGTCAGGCCGGTCGCCTCTTCGCGGTCATGGCTGATCCGTCCATTCATGTCACGCACCAGGCGACGAACCAGGGCAAGGCCAAGCCCCTGCCCGCTCTTCTTGCTGGTCACGAAGGGCTCAAACAAATGATCGCGCACCGCCGGATCGATGCCGGGGCCATTATCGCTGACCCGCACCTCAATTGGCAGCCGCACCGGAGCGCCGGCACTGTTGCGGTGCAGTTGCAGCCCGCTCGCAAAGCGCGTCCGTAGCAGGATCCGCGGCTGGTCAATTGCCGCGCAGGCATCGGCGGCGTTGGCGATCAGGTTGATCAGCACTTGAACCAGGGCATCGGCATTGGCCAGCACTGGCGGGAGCGATGGATCGAACTCTTCGACGATGGCCGGCGCCTTACCCCCGGCCTCGATCACGGCCCGCGCCCGCCGCAGTGCCTCGTGCAGGTTGCACGGGGCCAGTTCCGGCGGGGTGCGGCGCGACAGAGTCTGCATCTGGTCGATCAGGCCAGCAATCCGGTCAACCTCGTCGGCAATCAGGCCGGTCAGTGCCAGATCGCTGCCTGCCAGCTTGCGCCCTAGCAATTGCGCTGCCCCGCGAATGCCCGCGAGGGGGTTCTTGATTTCGTGGGCCAGTACTTCTGGCGCACGCAGCAGGCTGTCATCCCCGCCTTCCTCACGCAGGGCCTCGGCCCCTTCCCCATCCTGGAGCGTCAGCACCTGCCAGTCCGGCTGATCGAGTAGCGGGGCCAGGGTGACGTCAAGCCGCCGCCCGCCCTGCCCGGGTATGACCACCGGCGTAGCCCGCGCGGAAACCCGCGCCTCGTTTTCGCGCAGGCGATCGGCGAGGCGCGGCTCGTCAAACCGCAGCACCTCTTCCAGGCGGCGCTGGGTCAGGCGGCGGACGCTTTGCCCGAGCAATTGCTCGGCAGCCGGATTGGCGGCGGCAATGGCCTGCCCCGGCCCCAGCAGCAGCACTGCTTGTGGCAGGCTGGCAAGCTGACGGGCCGCGTCGCTCACCGCGGTCAGGCCGCCTTGCGCGTCAGGAATGGCGCGTAGAACTCGCGCAGGCTGCGCATGACCTCATCGGCATCGTCCACGAAGTTGATGCGGTTGCGAAACTCGGCCGAACCGTGGAGTCCCTTGGTGTACCAACCAAGGTGCTTACGCGCCATCTTGACCCCGGTATCTCTACCATAATGACTGAGCATTGCCTCGTAATGCTCTAAAATTACGTCTAATTGCTCATCGATCAGCGGGTCGGGCACAGCCACCCCGTGGCGCAGCCAGTGCATGACCTGACCGAGCAACCACGGCTTGCCGTAGGCCCCGCGCCCGATCATGACGCCATCCGCACCGGACTGCTCCAGCGCCTTAGCAGCATCATCGATGCCGCAGATGTCGCCATTGACGATCACCGGGATCGATACGGCTTCCTTAACCCTGCGGACAAAGGCCCAGTCGGCCTCACCCTTGTACATCTGGTTGCGGGTGCGGCCGTGGACGGTTACCATCTTGGCCCCGATATCCTCGGCAATCCGGGCCAGTTCTGGCGCGTTCAGGCTATCGTGGCACCAACCCATCCGCATCTTGACGGTAACCGGCACCTTCACCGCCTTGACCGTCGCCTCGATCAGCCGCGCCGCCAGCGGAACTTCGCGCATCAGCGCCGATCCGGCATAGCCATTGACCACCTTGCGCACCGGGCAGCCCATGTTGATGTCAATCACCGCCGCGCCGCGATCCTCGACCAGCTTGGCAGCTTCTCCCATCTGCGCAGGATCGCAGCCGACGAGCTGCATCGAGACAGGTTCCTCAATCTGGTCCCACATCGCTTTTTGGACCGAGACGCGCGTTTCCCGGATCGCTGCCGGACTGGCGATCATCTCAGTTACGTTAAGCCCCGACCCATAGCGCCGTACCAGCCGGCGGAACGGTAGGTCCGTTACACCAGTCATCGGGGCCAAGATCACCGGGCAATCGATCCGGACAGGACCGACATCGACCGGAGCGAAAGCGGGAGGAACAGGGAGCGCCATGGGTTCTGCCTAAAATTTGGGCAGCACATAGGGAATTGCCGGATGCACGGCAAGCCTTTACCGGCGCCTCAGCCATGAGCGCCACTCAACCTGCCCTGCCCCGAACTGCCGCCATTGTTGTCGCGGCCGGCCAAGGCCTGCGCGCAGGACAACCCATGCCCAAGCAGTTTGCCCGCTGGCGTGGCAAGCCGGTGGTGCGTCATTCAGTCGAAGCATTCGCCGCCGCCGGGATTAAGCCAATTGTGGTGGCTATTCCCGCTGGTGCGGAAGCGCTTGCAGCCGAATGCCTGGCCGGATTGTCCGGCATTCAATTGATCGTGGGGGGCGAAACGCGCCAGCAATCGGTGCGCTTTGGGCTGGAGGCCTTGGCCGGGGACTCACCCGACCTGGTCCTGATTCACGATGCCGCCCGGCCGAATTTGCCGAGAACCGTGATTGAACGCCTGGTCACAGCCTTGACTGTTCAACCCGGGGCCATCCCCGTCCTTCCAATCGTCGACAGTCTTACTGCAGCTGCGGGCAATCTGATGGGCGAACCTGCCAACCGCGAAAAACTGCGTCGCGTGCAGACCCCGCAGGCGTTCCGCTTTCAGGCGATCCTGGCCGCGCACCGCGCCTGGCACGGCGAGCCACTGGCCGGAGACGATGCCCAGGTGGCGCAGGCAGCTGGAGTGGCGGTGGGACTGGTTGAAGGAGACGAAGTCTTGCACAAGCTGACCTTTGCCAGCGACTTTGCGGCGGATCTCCCGCCGATCCGCACCGGCATGGGCTATGATGTCCATCGCCTGTCGGAAGGCGAAGAGCTTTGGCTCTGTGGCCTGAAAATCGAGCATAGCCATGGGCTTGCCGGGCATAGCGACGCCGATGTCGGCATTCATGCACTTGTCGATGCCATCCTCGGTGCAATCGGCGATGGTGACATCGGCAGCCATTTCCCGCCAAGCGATCCGCAGTGGAAAGGCGCTGCTTCAGACCGCTTCCTCGATCACGCAGTCCAGCTGGCGGCCGCAGCGGGATACCGGATCGGCAACATCGACCTGACCCTGATTTGCGAAGCGCCCAAGATCGGCCCACATCGGCAGGCCATGCGCGCCCGACTGGCGGAAATCATGGGTACCGCCATTGAAGCCATCAGCGTAAAGGCAACCACCACCGAGCGACTTGGCTTTACTGGCCGCGAAGAAGGCATTGCCGCCCAGGCCATTGCCACCCTGATCCGCGATTGAGGACCCGATCCATGCGTCGAACAACCTTCGCCCTAGCTTTGCTATCGCTGCCGATCCCGGCGCTGGCACAAGCCCAGCAGCCACCCTGCCTCACTGCGCAAGAGTTCACCGCGGTTTCGACCTTTGCCCTGCCCGGCGTGATCCGCGGCGCAGCGCAGCGGTGCCAGGCCGTGCTGCCTCAGCAAGCCTTCTTGCGCAGCCAGTCGGAAAACCTTGCCCAGCGCTATAGCCGGGGCCGCGACAAGGCCTGGCCCGAAGCCAAGGCCGCTTTCATCAAAATCGGTGGCGGAACTGACCCGCAGGCCGCCAACCTGTTCAGGTCCATGCCGGACGATACCCTGAAACCTTTTGTCGAAGGCGCTGTCAGCACGATGGTCAGCCAGCAACTGCCCACCGATCGCTGCTCAGCCGTGGACCGGCTGGTGATGTTGCTTTCCCCCCTACCCCCGGAAAGCACCGCTGAAGTGATCGGTCTGGCAGCCGGTCTGGGCGCACGCGGTGGGCAGGCCAAAGTCGGCAAGCTCGCAATTTGCAAGGCGTAATCATGGAAACCCTGCTCCCCGCCGATATTGCCCGACTGGCTGCACAGGTGATCGCCGACAACCGCGCCGCCGGGCGGACTGTAGCCCTGGCCGAGAGCTGCACTGGCGGGCTTGTCGCGGCGGCACTCACCGAAGTGGCCGGTTCCTCCGCCGTGCTCGATCGCGGCTTTGTGACCTATTCGAACGAGGCCAAGCAGCAACTGCTGGGCGTCAATCCGGATATCATCGACACGTTCGGAGCTGTCTCTATCGCTTGCGCTTGGGCCATGGCGCAAGGCGCGCTCAAACGCAGCGGTGCAGACGTCGCTGTAGCGATCAGCGGCATTGCCGGGCCGGATGGCGGATCACCGCAAAAGCCGGTGGGCACTGTGGTTTTCGCCAGAGCGATCAGGGGGCAGAACGAAGACGAAGCCCTGGCTGAAATGCGCCTGCTCGACGGATCGAGCCGGGCCACCGTGCGGCATCAGGCCACGCTGATCGCACTGGAACTGTTGCTACCGTAAAGCACGGCCGCACGGTCTTCGAAGGCCTGCACCATCTTGCGAAATGCCCGGTCGAAGTACTGCCCGGCAAGCTTTTCGAATACGGCGTTGCGGAACGTGAAACTGACCGCGAAATCAACCTCGCAGCCACCGTCGTCGGTCGAGCGGAATTCCCAGACATTGTCGAGATCGCGCATCGGTCCGTCGAGGTAAATCACCTCAATTCGTGCTGGACGCTGCTTGAGCACGCGCGACGTAAACTTCTCGCGCAGCGCGTTGAAACCAACCAACATGTCAGCAATCATTTCACTGTCGCTGTTCGAACGGACCCGTGTCGCCACTACCCACGGCAGGAATTCCCCATAACGGCCGACGTCAGCCACGAGGTCGTACATCTGCTCGGCGCTCCACGGCAACCGACGGACTTCACGAATGCCCGGCATCAGCCCTGCGGAGCCGCCTTAGCCGGCTGCGCTTCGCGCGGCGCGCGCCTATTCAGCTGCTCACGCTTTGCGCGAAGGGCCTTGAAATCATCGCCGGCGTGATAGCTCGACCGGGTCAATGGGCTTGAAGCGACCTGCAAGAAACCTTTCGCCCGGGCAATTGCGCCATAGGCATCGAAGGCCTTGGGCGTGACAAAATCGATCACTTTGGCATGCTTGGGAGTGGGCTGGAGGTACTGGCCCATGGTCAGGAAATCGATGCCGGCGCTGCGCATATCGTCCATCACCTGGTGAACCTCAAGCCGCTCTTCACCGAGACCAAGCATGATCCCGGACTTGGTAAAGATCAGCGGATTGTGGCGCTTCACTTCCTCCAGCAGGCGGAGCGAAGCGTAATAGCGCGCGCCGGGACGGATGGTGGGATAAAGCCGCGGCACTGTTTCCAGGTTGTGATTGTACACGTCCGGGCCAGCGGCGACGATCGCCTCAACAGCTTCCCGCATCTTGCCGCGGAAATCGGGGGTCAGGATCTCGATAGTGGTCTGCGGCGTGCTGCGACGCAGCGCCTCGATCACCTTGACGAACTGCCCCGCTCCACCATCAGGCAGATCGTCGCGATCGACCGAGGTGATCACGATATGCTCAAGCCCCATCTTCGCCGCCGCCGTAGCGACGTGTTCGGGCTCAAGCGGGTCGACCTTGCGCGGCATCCCGGTCTTTACGTTGCAAAAAGCACAGGCGCGCGTGCAGACATCCCCTAAAATCATCACCGTAGCGTGCTTCTTAGTCCAGCATTCCCCGATATTTGGGCAAGCTGCCTCCTCGCAGACGGTATTGAGATTGAGATCGCGCATCAACTGGCGCGTTTCGCCATAGCCCTTGCTGGTCGGCGCCTTGACACGAATCCAATCCGGCTTGCGTTGCCGCTCGGGTGCGGGGCGTTCAGGCTGCGGTGCGCTGGCGAGGTCATTCATGGCCGCGCATGTAGTCGCCTTGCCAGCGCTTGCCAATGGCGCTAGCGCCACAGTCCATGGATGCCTCAGCATTTGCCCCGTTCGCCTCGCCGGTAATCCTGTTCTTCCTGCTGGGCCTGTTGGCGTCTGCCCTGCGATCGGACCTCGCGATTCCCGAGGCCATGGCCAAAGGCATGTCGCTATACCTGATGGCTGCTATTGGCCTGAAGGGCGGCGTTGCTGTGGCTAAATCCGGCGTCAATGCTGAGGTTGCCGCGGCGCTGACGGCCGGATTGGTGCTGAGCTTTGCCATTCCCTTCCTGGCCTATCTGGTCCTGCGCGGGTTCGCCCGGCTAGATCAGGTCAATGCCGGCGCCGTGGCTGCGCACTATGGCTCTGTCAGCGTGGTGACCTTTGTAACGGCGAACGAAATCCTGGGTGCTGGTGGGTTGGTAATCGCGGGATTCATGGTGGCGGTCTTGGCCGTGATGGAGACCCCGGCAATTCTCTCCGGCTTGATGCTGGCCAGACGCGGTCAGGACGGCACTGGCCATTCCCGCGGCGAACTGCTGCGTGAGGTATTCCTAAACGCCTCGGTGGTCCTCCTGCTCGGCAGCTTCGCCATCGGCCTGATCGCCGGACCAAAAGGCTATGCTGAAGTCCAGCCCCTGTTTGACAGCGGGTTCAAGGGCGTTCTGTGCCTGTTTTTGCTTGATATGGGCCTGATTGCCGCGCGCCGTCTGATTGATGCCCGCGCGCTCAACCTGCGGCTGGTGATCCTGGCGATTGCCTTCCCGCTGTTCAATGGAACCGTCGGTGTACTCACCGGTCATGCCATCGGACTGGACGTAGCCACCGCAGCCGGACTAGGCGTGCTCTGCGCCAGTGCCAGCTACATCGCCGTGCCTGCCGCAATGCGCCTGGCCCTGCCGCAAGCCGAACCGGGCATCTATTTGACAATGTCGCTGTCGATCACTTTCCCCTTCAATATCTTGGTCGGGATCAGCCTCTTTGCGGCGCTTTCCCGACTCTTAGCCGGTTGAACCTGCCATGATCGAAACCGTTATCCGCAAGCGCATCGAGATCCTGGTTGACAGCCCGCTGGTCAGGCGTGTGACCGACGCGATCGACAGGGCCCAGATCACCGGATGGACGGTGCTGCCAGTTACGTCCGGAAGCGGCCGTGATGGCCGCTGGCACGAAGAACGGGTTACCGGTGCCGACAAGTCACTGGTGCTGACAATTTCCTCGGTCGAAAAGGCCGAGGCACTGGTTGAAGTCCTGGCCCCGATGCTGACCAGCCACGGTCTGCTGCTGACTATGTGGGATGTTGAAGTCATTCGCGGCGAGCGTTTCTGATGCCCGAGTTTGCGACCCTGATTGAGGGCTATCACCGCTTTCGGCATGGTGCCTACCGCGAGCAGAAGGAGCGGTATGACCGCTTGGCTCACGAAGGCCAATCACCCAAACTATTGGTAATTGCCTGTTCAGACAGCCGGGTTGATCCGGCTCAGGTATTCGATGTCGATCCGGGTGAGATTTTCGTGGTCCGCAACGTTGCCGCGTTGGTCCCGCCGTTCGAGACTGCCCCCGGTCTGCATGGGGTGTCCGCGGCGCTCGAATTCGCAGTGCAAAAACTCGAGGTTCGCCAAATCGTGGTGATGGGCCACGGGATGTGCGGAGGCTGCAAGGCTGCCCTGACCAGGGAACTGCATGGTGCCCCCCGGGGCGAAGGCGGATTTGTGGCCGACTGGATCGGGCTGCTGGATGGTGCACGTCACGTGGTTGCTCTCAGGCATGGTACCGAAGGCCGGGAAGCGGAACGGGCGATGGAAATGGCCGGCGTCAAAGTCAGCCTGTCAAACCTGCGCACCTTCCCACAGGTTCTGGCCCGGGAACGCGAAGGCAAACTCAAGTTGCGCGGGGTTTTCTTCGCGATCAGCGATGGCGAGCTACACCTGTTGGACGAAGCAACCGGCGAGTTCGCGCCGGCATAACCCAACAGGAAAGGGCGGCAGTCGCCTGCCGCCCTTTCTTCAATAGACCCTGGGCGTGGCCTCAGGTGGTCGGAACCACCTTGCCCTTGGCGACCAGCGTCCACAGCCGCGCGATCGACTGGCGCGGACCAGTCACCTTACCGAAGGCCGCCTCGGCCTCTGGCGCTTTGCCAAGCTTGGTCAGCGCGATGCCAAGGCGCAGGTTGATGGCCGACGCGTCGGCACCAGGCTTGCCCAGAGCGATCTGATAAAGCTCGGCGGCTTTGTCAGCCTGTTCATAGCTGAGCAGTGTGTCAGCCGCGATCAGCACGGTGCGCAGCTGTGCTGCCGGAGCCCGGGCATCACGCTCCAGCCCGGGAAGTGAGGCCCGGTCAGCGGCAACGCGGCGATTTGCTTCCGCCAAGGCATCACGCACAAACGGATCAGTTGCCTGCAGTGCGGTGACCTTGACGCCCTGGTTGGCAACCTTGACCGCTTCTCCCGGATAGAGGACGCCGACCTTGCCGACGACAGCCTGCAGATATTCGACATATTCACGCTGTACCGGCTGGGTGCTGGAGTTGAGGGCGCCTGCGCGATCCAGCGCGCGCGACACGTCAAGCGAGTCCCCGCCATTGTAGTCATAGGCAGCCCGCATCAGCTGGCCAGCTGCGACCCACGAAGCCTGGGAGGGATGGAATTCCACGCGGCGGATCGCCCAGTCCGTCGATTCCGCCAGCATTTTGGCCTGGTAGGACAATACCACGCCGCGCTCGAGCCATTCCAGGTCCGGCACCTGACCCGCAGCTGCAGCGTTATCGACCAGCGACTTGAGGGTACCCAATGCATCGGCAGTCCGGCCGCCGGAGTTCTGGGCCTCGGCGAGCATTACCAGCGTTTCCTTGCTGTTGTTACCAGCAGCCACAGCGGCTTTCAGCGCGGTTTCAGCAGCCACGAAATCCTTGGCTTCATAAGCCAGGGTGCCAGCGAAATAGTTGAACCGCCCAAGCTGCTCGGCCGGAACGTGTCCGCTATCGATCATGGCGACGATACCGCGTCGCTGCGAAACCTTGTCGGTGGCGAGATTGCCGTAATCAAGCGTCAACTGTCCGCCAAAGAACTTGTCACCATCGCTGCCGATCTTCGTCAGGGCAGTTTCAACCTTGGCCTTCTCTGCAGTCAACAGAGCGCCCAGCTCCGCAATTGCAGCCTCATGCTGAGCACGCGCAGCTTCACGGGCGGTCCGACCACTGGCGGCACGAACAGCCCTGTCCTTCTCCGAGACCTTGGCCTTGGCCGCGATTACGTCCGGCCGCTTGGCAGCAGCATCCAGCGCCGTCTTGGTCTCGTTGTAAGCAGGGATGAATCCCTTGGTGGGCTGCGGCCCCTTTGGAGCGGCCTTTTTGTCGTCCTTCTTCTGGGCCTCGGCAGGGACGGCAACCAGACCGGCAGCAGCCACAGTGGCCAGCGACAGCGCAAGGGCATAGGCCGTGCGGGTCAGAAACTTGGTGCGACGCATCGTCAATCTCACTCCTCGCTCACCCGGGCTTTGTGCTCCGGGTGGACTTTCATCCTGCCTGCTACTGGCGGCAAAACGCCGTTTTGGCAACAGGTCTGGCGCACTATGGTCATGGCGCTGAACCCGCCTTGAATGCGGATTGTCCCGTTCGTTAAGGCAGTGGCGATTGGGTGTGGAAAAATCACGGTGACAAGCCGCTTGCAGTGGCCTTTGCAGCCGCCTTGGCCTAGGCGTCTGGATCACACTTTCCCGCCAACAACCGGCTGATAATCCGCGTGAGCGACAACCAAGACATTCCTGAATCCGAAGGCACCGGACCGACCGGTCCGCTCGGCGATTTCCAGCGCGTCGACATCGTTGACGAGATGAAGACGAGCTATCTCGATTACGCGATGAGCGTGATCGTCAGTCGCGCCCTGCCCGATGTGCGTGACGGGCTGAAGCCGGTCCATCGTCGCATTCTGTTCGCCAGTCAGGAAGGCGGCTTCGTTGCTGGCCGCCCCTATCGCAAGAG
Source organism: Novosphingobium sp. (assembly GCA_044238415.1). Classification (GTDB taxonomy): domain Bacteria; phylum Pseudomonadota; class Alphaproteobacteria; order Sphingomonadales; family Sphingomonadaceae; genus Novosphingobium. The sequence goes on along the minus strand of JBIIDJ010000003.1, from coordinate 41,065 downwards.
CGCCAAAATCGTCGGCGACGTCATGGGTAACTACCACCCCCACGGTGACAGCGCGATCTATGATGCCCTCGCCCGCATGACCCAGGATTGGTCGATGCGGCTGCCGTTGATTGACGGCCAGGGCAATTTCGGGTCGATGGACCCCGATCCGCCAGCCTCGATGCGCTACACCGAAGCGCGGCTGGCCAAAGTGGCCAACTCTCTACTCGAGGATCTCGACAAGGACACGGTCGATTTCACCGAGAACTATGATGGCTCGCGGCGCGAGCCGACGGTGCTCCCGGCCCGCTTCCCCAATCTACTGGTAAATGGCGCTGGCGGGATCGCGGTTGGCATGGCGACCAATATCCCACCCCACAATCTGGGCGAAGTGATCGACGGCTGTTTGGCCTATATCGAGAATCCGGCGATCTCTTCAGAGGAACTGATCCAGTACATCCCCGGACCTGATTTTCCGACCGCGCCGCTGATCCTTGGCACCCACGGTGCCCGCAGCGCCTATACGACCGGGCGTGGCTCGGTTATCATGCGTTGCCGGCACGAAATCGAGGAAGGCCGGGGTGACCGCCGTTCGATTGTGCTGACTTCGATCCCCTATCAGGTCGGCAAGTCCGGCCTGGTTGAGAAGATTGCCGAGGCTGCCAAGGACAAGCGGATCGAGGGCATCAGCGATATCCGCGATGAGTCCAACCGCGAAGGTGTGCGCGTCGTCATCGACCTGAAACGTGATGCCACTCCGGAAGTCGTGCTCAATCAACTGTGGCGCAATACGCCGGCGCAGAGCTCGTTCCCGGCCAACATGCTGGCGATCCGTGGCGGGCGGCCAGAGGTGCTGACGCTCCGCGACATCGTTTCGGCGTTTATCGGCTTCCGCGAGGAAGTGATCACTCGCCGCACCAAGTTCGAGCTGAACAAGGCACGGGATCGGGCCCATATCCTGCTTGGCCTGGTCGTAGCCGTCACCAATCTGGACGAGGTGGTGAAGATCATCCGCGGCTCGCGTAATCCGGCTGCGGCCCGCGAGGCCTTGCTGACGCGTGAATGGCCGATTGGTGAAATCGCGCCTTACATCCGCCTGGTCGAAGCGATTGAACCCAATGCGGAGCAAAGCGGCGGGGTCTATCGTCTGTCGGAAACCCAGGTCCGCGCCATCCTGGATCTGCGCCTGCATCGCCTGACCGCGCTCGGCCGAGACGAGATCGGTGAAGAGCTCAAGGGGCTGGCCACCGCGATTGAGGAATACCTGGCGATCCTGGGAGACCGGGTGAAGCTCTACGCCGTGATGAAGGAAGAACTGGCCGTCATCCGCGAAGCTTATGCAACGCCGCGCCTGTCCGAAATCACTGCGGCGGCAGACGGCATTGACGACGAAGACCTGATTGAGCGCGACGACATGGTCGTGACAGTCACGATGGACGGTTACATCAAGCGCACAAGCCTCTCCACTTTCCGCGCCCAGCACCGCGGTGGCAAGGGCCGCGCCGGGATGTCGACCAAGGACGAGGATGTGGTGACGAGCATGTTCGTTACCAGCACGCACAACCCGGTGCTGTTCTTCTCCACTGCCGGCAAGGTCTATCGCCTCAAGGTCTGGAAGCTGCCCGAAGGCGGTCCGGCCACGCGCGGTCGGCCGATCGTCAACCTTCTGCCGGCGCTCGATCAGGGCGAAACGATCCAGACAGTGCTGCCGCTGCCCGAGAACGAAGAGGAATGGGGCAAGCTTTCGGTCGTCTTCGCGACGGCCAAGGGCAACGTCCGCCGTAACAGCATGGACGCCTTCGCCAACATACCGAGCAACGGCAAGTTCGCCATGCGGTTCGAGGATGACAGCGATGATCGATTGATCGGCGTTGCCCTGCTCGAACCGAGCGATGACGTGCTGCTCGCCACGCGTCAGGGCAAGGCTATCCGCTTTGCCGGCGATGAAGTGCGCGAGTTCCAAAGCCGCACCTCCACCGGAGTGCGCGGCATGACGTTGAAGGGCGATGACGAGGTGATCAGCCTGTCGATCCTCCATCGCGTCGGAACGACGAGCGAAGAGCGTGAAGAGTATGTCCGCTTCGCCCCGTGGAAGGGCGAGAAGGAAGGCGAACCCTCACTGGCACCGGAACGTTTCGCGGAACTGCAGTCTCGCGAACAGTTCATCCTGACGGTCTGCGCCAACGGCTATGGCAAGCTCAGTTCGGCTTACGAGTATCGGCGTACCGGGCGTGGTGGACAGGGGATCACCAATATCGACAACATCGGCCGCAACGGTCCGGTGGTCGCCAGCTTCCCGGCCACCCAGGCCGACCAGCTGATGCTGGTTACCGATCAAGCCAAGCTGATCCGCTTGCCGCTGGAAAGCCTGCGCGTGATCGGGCGCGGTTCAGCCGGAGTTCGACTGTTCAACGTGGCCGATGACGAACACGTCGTCAGCGCGGTCCGCCTGGCCGATGAAGGTGAGGATCACGGGGACGAAGGCGGTGACGAACCGACGGCCCAGGGCGATACGGTGCATTGATGGCGTTGCAGGTCGAACCTTCGGGGCAGGCGTGCGGTGCGCGCATTACCGGAATCGACCTGAAGACCGGGCTCAACAGCCAGGCCGCGGCAGCCATACGCGCCGCCTGGCTGGAGCACCACGTGCTCTCCTTCCCCGACCAGTTCCTGGATGATGACGGGCTGGAGCGTTTCACTCTGTGTTTCGGCGGGTTTGGTGACGATCCGTTCTTTGCACCGATTGCCGGGCGGCGTCATATCGCCGCAATCCGCCGCGAAGCGGACGAGCAGACGCCGCTGTTTGCCGAGAATTGGCACGCCGACTGGTCATTCCAGGCCCGTCCGCCATCAGGCACCTGCCTGAACGCGGTCGAGATTCCACCTGTCGGCGGAGATACGCTGTTCGCCAATCAGCACGCCGCCTGGGAGGCACTCTCCCCAGTCCAGCAGGCCCGGTATGCCGACCTCGTGGCGATCCATTCGGCTCGCCTGCCTTATGCACCGGACGGCACTTATGGCGCGAAGGACAAGGGCCGCTCGATGGATATCCGGCCTAGCGAAGCCGCACTTGCGACGCAGACCCACCCCCTGGTTCCAGCCCATCCCGAAACCGGCCGGCGCGGCTTCTATTCCACGCTGGGCTATATAATCGGCATCGAAGGGATGGCCCAGGATGAAGCCATTGCCCTCCTGATGGAGCTACAGGCCTGGCAGGGCGATGACAGGTTCGTCTATCGCCACACGTGGGAACCGGGCATGCTGATCATGTGGGACAACCGCTCGGTACTTCACCGGGCCACCGGCGGCTATGAAGGCCATCGCCGCGAATTGCATCGCACCACGATCGCGGCATGGAACGGCTGAGCATTCGTCGCAGGTGACAAGCCCTGCCCGGCTTGGCTAAGCCGAATCGACATTTCTGGATGGGAGGAACCATGAAGACCCGCGCCGCAGTTGCCTTTGCACCGAAACAGCCACTCGAGATTGTAGAGGTTGACCTTGAAGGCCCCAAGGCCGGCGAAGTGCTGGTCGAGATCATGGCGACCGGCATTTGCCATACCGATTCCTACACGCTCGACGGTTTTGACAGCGAAGGCATCTTCCCCTCGATCCTTGGCCACGAAGGCGCCGGGATCGTGCGCGAGGTAGGGCCTGGAGTGACCAGCGTGAAACCCGGCGATCACGTGATCCCGCTCTACACCCCGGAATGCCGTCAGTGTAAGTCGTGCCTGTCCGGCAAAACCAACCTCTGCACCGCGATCCGCGCCACTCAAGGCCAGGGCCTGATGCCGGATGGCACCTCGCGCTTTAGCTACAAGGGACAGACGATCTTCCACTACATGGGTTGCAGCACCTTCTCGAACTTCACCGTGCTGCCAGAAATCGCTGTGGCCAAGATCCGCGAGGACGCACCCTTCCAGACCAGCTGCTACATCGGCTGCGGCGTAACCACCGGCGTTGGCGCTGTGATCAACACGGCCAAGGTTCAGGTGGGCGATAATGTCGTGGTCTTCGGGCTTGGCGGGATTGGCCTCAATGTAATCCAGGGTGCTCGCCTGGCCGGCGCGAACAAGATCATCGGCGTAGACATCAACCCGGACCGTGAGGAATGGGGTCGCAAGTTTGGCATGACTGACTTCCTCAATTCCAAGGGTATGAGCCGCGAGGACGTGGTAGCCAAGATCGTACTAATGACCGATGGCGGAGCTGATTATACTTTCGATGCCACCGGCAATACCGAAGTGATGCGCACCGCACTGGAAGCCTGCCACCGCGGCTGGGGCACCTCGATCATCATCGGCGTGGCCGAGGCGGGCAAGGAAATCGCCACCAGGCCGTTTCAGCTTGTGACCGGTCGCAACTGGCGGGGCACGGCGTTCGGCGGGGCCAAGGGCCGCACCGATGTACCCAAGATCGTCGATATGTATATGACCGGCAAGATCGAGATCGATCCGATGATCACGCACGTGATGGGGCTGGAGGAAATAAACACTGCCTTCGACCTGATGCACGCCGGCAAGTCCATCCGCTCCGTCGTAGTGTTCTGATGTTCAGTCACGTTACCATCGGCGCAGATGACATTGCGGCCACCAAACGGTTCTACGATGCTACCCTTGGTGCCCTTGGCGTCCCACCGGGCGAGATCGATGTTCGTGGCCGGTTGATCTACAACCATGCCGGTGGACGTCTGCTGATCACCAATCCACTTAATGGCGAACCCACCCACGGCGGGAACGGCCACACTCTGGGCTTTGTAGGTGCTTCGCCAGGTGAAATCGATGCCTGGCACGCGGCTGGCCTGGCACATGGTGGCACGGCCATTGAGGATCCACCGGGCGAGCGTCATCCGCCCGACGGTCGGATTCTCTACCTGGCTTACCTGCGCGATCCTTCCGGCAACAAATTGTGCGGGTTTCACAGGGTCAAGTAATGGAACAGGTCAGCGCCAATCACAGCCATGGCGGCACCCAGGGCGTATTCACACACCAGAGCGAGGTTACCGGCACGCCGATGACCTTTTCGGTCTTTGTGCCCGATCACGCGCCCGGCGCGAAATTACCAGTACTGTGGTACCTCTCGGGTCTGACCTGCACGCACGCCAATGTCACTGAAAAGGGTGAGTATCGGGCAGCCTGCGCCAAACACGGCATTATCTTCATCGCTCCCGACACCAGCCCGCGCGGCGATGACCTGCCCGATGACGAAGCCTATGATTTCGGCAAGGGCGCAGGCTTCTACGTCGATGCAGTTCAGTCTCCCTGGGCCACCAATTACCGGATGCGCAGCTATATCGAGCAGGAGCTGCCAGCGTTGGTCGCTCGCTATTTTCCCGTCGACATGGAGCGGCAGGGGATCACCGGCCATTCGATGGGTGGCCACGGCGCACTGACCATTGCGCTGCGCAATCCGGGGTTGTTTCGATCGATCAGTGCCTTCGCGCCGATCGTCAGCCCGCTGAGCTGCCCATGGGGTGAAAAGGCGCTTAGCGGTTATCTGGGGGCCGACAGGGCCCTCTGGCGCAAGTATGATGCCTGTGCCTTGATACAGGATGGAGCGCGGCTTCCTGAATTGCTGGTCGACCAGGGCGAGAGTGACAATTTCCTCGCCGACCAGCTCAAGACACCGCTACTGACCGCAGCCTGTGCCGAAGCCGGTATCCCTGCAACTATCCGGATGCAACCAGGCTATGACCATTCCTATTACTTCATCTCGACCTTCATGGCTGAGCATGTTGCCTGGCACGCCCAGCGGCTGAACAACTGAAACTATTGAAAACCCCTGTTGCAACAGGTTGCGAAGAATGGAACACATCCCCTCGGACGGGTTGTGAATCCATCCAGAGGACCAGCAGCAGTTGACCGAAAATCACACCTCAGATCAAGCCGCGCCGTTGGCGCAGACCAGTGTGTTTTTCAGCTATTCGCGCGCAGACCGGGCGCGAGCTCTGCCGATTATTCGCCTGATTGAAGCAGCTGGTTTTGCCACTTGGTGGGACGGCCTGCTCGAAGGCGGTGAGCGCTATTCTCAGGCAACCGCCGAAGCATTGGATCGCGCGCGGGCCGTGGTCGTGCTATGGTCGGTCAACTCCGTGGCATCCCACTGGGTTCATGATGAGGCCACACGAGGCCGTGATCGGGGCCTGCTAGTGCCCATCGCGCTTGACGGCACTGAGCCGCCGCTGGGCTTCGGCCAGTTCCAGGTGATCGATCTGGCCAAGGCCAAAATGACGGCTGACGACCCACAAATCGTCAAGCTGCTGCGGGCCGTTTCGGCGCTGCACAACCAGCCACTGCGCGAAGCGGCACCGCACCCGATCGGTGCCCGGATCAACCGGCGGACTGCCATCGGCGGCGGAATTGCCGCCGTAGCTGCGATCGGGGGGCTGTTTGCCTGGAAATCGGGCCTAATCGGTGGCGGGCCCGACACAAATTCAGTGGCTGTCCTGCCCTTTGCCAATCTAAGCGGCGATCCTGCGCAGCAGTACTTTTCCGACGGGCTGGCGGCTGAGATCAGAGCGCAGTTGTCGCGGAATGCCCTGCTGGAAATTGCCGGTCAGACCTCATCCAACCTCTTTCGCGAAGGCGGAGCGGACGACCGGGCCATTGCCCGAAAGTTGGGGGTGGCCTTCCTGCTCAATGGCACGGTGCAGAAAGTGGGCGATCAGCTCAAGGTGACGACCGCGCTGATTGATGGACGCGATGGTAAGAATGCCTGGTCAACCGTGTTCGAGCGCCGCCTGGCCGATGTGTTCGCCGTTCAAAGCGAGATCGCCGGTGCCGTCGCGCGCGAGCTTTCGGTGACGATCGACGAGCGGCAGGACGGTAAGAAAGAGAAGCAGGTCGGCGGAACCGATAGCCTTGCCGCCTTCGACGCCTATCTCCGGGGCCGTGACCTGTTCGATGCCCATGTCGATGAAGCGTCTGACCGGGCAGCGCTCGCCAAGTTCGAACAGGCTATCGCACTTGATGAGAACTATGCGGCAGCCCGGGCAGCGCGATCACGCTCGCTGGCGGTGATTGCCAACCAATACGCCTCGGCCGGCCAACGCCGCATGCTTTACGACGAGGCAATCGCCGAAGCTGACCGAGCGACCAAGCTGGCCCCAGACTATGCTTATGGGTTTATCGCACTGGGCTATGCCATCTTCTATGGCCGGCTCCAGGCCAGGGAAGCGCGGCCATCCTATGAGCAAGCGATCAAGCTTGGCGGCGGCGATGTCGATGTGCTGAGCCGATATGCGTTGTACTGCGCGCGTACTGGCCGGTTCGCCGAAGCTGACAGCACGATTGCCCGCGCCGCAGCGCTCGATCCGCTCAATGCCTCAATGTTCAAGTCTGCGGGCAACATCAAATATGCCGCACGCAGCTATTCAGAGGCAATCGACTACGCGCGCAAGGCGCTGGAGATCAGCCCCAAGCGCGCGACGTTACGCGGCGATATGGGCAATGCCTTCCTGATGATGGGCAATCTGGATGCCGCCGAAGCTGAATTTAAGCTCGAGACTAACAATTTGCTGGCATTGCCCGGACTGGCAATTGTCGCGCACCGCCGCGGCAATGCCAAGGCAGCCGATGCGGCCTTTGCCGCGCTGATCGGCGAATATGGAGACATTGGGCTGTACCAGCAGGCACAAGTCCTGGCCCAACGTGCGCAAACCGAGGCTGCTTTCACAACGCTCGATAAGGCCCGGGCCGATTCCGACTCTGGGTTGGTATACCTGCTGAACGATCCACTGCTTGATCCGATCCGTTCAGACCAACGCTTCAATATTCTGTTGCACCGGTTCGGATTCGCATAGATGATGAAGCTCTCAACTGGGGGAGTCCCGAATATGCGCAAGACCACTATCATTGCCGTTGCCACGCTCGCTCTCGGCCTCGCTGCTTGCAGCAAGCCCGCCGAAGAAGCACCTGCTGCCGAAGCGACCACTGAAGCTGCTGCCACCGAAGCTGCAACTGCTGCTGCGACTGAAGCCGCGACTGACGCTGCTGCAGCTCCCGAAGCTGCCGCTACCGGTTCGACGGACCAGGGCTCGACCGATCAGGGCAATACCGACCAGTAAATCTGGGCAACCTGATTACTTGGGGAAAGGGCTCGCTTCGGCGGGCCTTTTTCTTACCCGCTTCAGGGGTAGCGCGTCACTGTCTGGTCAATTTCGCGCGCACGCTTCATTGCAGCCTCAATCCAGTCGCCATATTGCGCCAGATCGACGAACCGGGATGGATTTTGCTGGCCATTTTCAACCGCACCACAACCGACACCGCCTGACACCAACCCGACCTGGACCACTCTCCCATTGCGTTGACTGATGACCGGTCCACCGCTGTCACCACGGCAACTGAAGGCGCGTTCGGCATTGCCACGGCGGCTAACCGCACAGATTGTCTTGTGGATGTCGCCATAGCCGGGAATGCGCTGACACTTCCCAAGGTCAAAAGCTTCAAGCGCGCCGATTTGCAACTGAGCCACGGCGGACTGTGGACCGTCCTCGGTCCACTCGTGGCGCTCGCCACGTTTGACCTCGCCCATCATTCCCCAGCCTAGCACGCTGATCGGAGCGCCGGGTCCGATCCGCGGAAATCCGGACACCTGATGCGGCAAGGCAACTGGCACCTGGGGGGCAACACCTTGCTTGGGTACGATCCGCAGCACAGCAATGTCGTCATGCTGCCCGGTGGGCAGATATCCGCGATGCACCACGACCGCAGCGATCCGATAGGTCGCCCCGGGTTTGGTCAGATCCTGCGTCCCAAGTCGCACTTCCCGTACTCGCAGAACCTCAGTGCCCGCGGTTGGCCCCTTAGCCACACAGTGCGCCGCAGTGAGGACAATGCCGGGCGCAATCAGCGATCCACCGCAACGATGATAGCGCTGAAATGGCTTTTGTAGCGCCCAGCCCTTACCTTTGTTGCCGAGGGCGCGATCCGCTTCGATCTGCTGCCTACTGTAGGTCTGATTGGAAAAAATCTGGGCCTGCCAAGGCGCAAATCCGCGCGGGGCCATTTGTCCTCCGCCGACTCTAACAACAGTCTTTGGATCGAAAAACAGGCTGTGCTCGGTCATTTTGAAACCCATTGCGTCCATTTCGGTGAAGCTGGGTGATGCAATATTCATCCCCGAGAGGGCGCTGCACAACTTTGCTTCAAGGCCGGATCGGCAATTGATCAGCCGGCGACCACTGACCGGATGGCGCTGAATGAAGGCAGGATCGAAGGGCTCTTTCCGGAACAGCGTAAAAAAGCGATATCGCCCCCGGCTAAGCTTGAATGTCTCGGCCTGGTTCACCACCAGTTGGCCGGAATCGAAAGTCTTCCCGCCATTATCTTCTGGCGCAATGACCACGGTAGCCTCACCGGTCGGAGTAACCATCAAGACATACGCGAAAGAGCCAACAGACGCTGAATCTTCGCGGAGCATGTTGCGCACCCCAATCTGTACTTCATCATGCGAGGTCAGCGTGCTCAGATCTGAATCGCCATTGGCCGGGCAGTCCTGCCCGACCGGCTCGATGCACCAGGCAAGATCACTCTGACCCGACCGGTCCGCCAACATGCTGAGCGCCCTGAGCCGAATGATGCTGCGCAGCACGGAATTGAACTTTCCAGCCAGATCGGGGTCCCCAAGCGCACCAATCGGGATGCTCGGCATTTCATGATCCAGCTCCGCCACTTCATACTCGGCGGCATTGTAGGAAATGCTGTCCTCATCACTGGCAGTCCGGCCCGGCATCTTTCGCATATCGATCAGGACTAACTGGTTCCCGTCAGCCGAATCGCGACTGATCTCAAACTCCGCTGGCCAGCCAACCCGGGCTAAGGGGTTGGCCCAGACCATGTCCCACATGGCCTTCTCCGCTGCACCGAGATTGAGCCGAAGACCAATGGTCACGCGCACTGCGTTGTTGCAATTGTTGCGGCTGGCAGCGGTATAGGAACAATCACGATCTTCGCCTGGAGCAGGCAAGGTATCGTAGCTGGTCGTCGTTGTGGCCTGCGGCTCCTGACCCAGAGCAGACGGGATGGGCAGCACCAGCAGTAACCCCAAGCCCAGCCGAAGCGTCCAGTTGAGGAATGGTATCGACATTGCCCCTGCGCCTTTTGAAGCTTGGGCTAAACCTATCACATCCTTTTGTTATTGCGCACGACTTCTTTGCAGTGGCACAGGATCAGCCAGCGGTTCAACCTGGCCGTGCAGCTTCATCACTTTTTCCTTGGCCGCCTCCAGCCAGGCAGAATACTGGGAGAGATCGACAAACCGCGACGGGTTCTGCTGACCGTTTTCGAAGGCGCCGCAACCTACGCCGCCGGACACCACCCCAACCTGGACAATGGTGCGTCGTCGTTCCTGGATGATTGGTCCTCCGCTGTCTCCGCGACAACTGAAGGCATGACCGGGTTCCTGTCGCGTGGAAAGCGATATGGCGCAGATGGTCTTATAGATATCCTCATAGCTCTTGAGCTTACGGCACCGGGCGGTGTCGAAGATTTCCATATCTGCCTTCTGAAGCACGTCTTGGGCGAACTGGGGGCCTTCGTCGGTCATCTCATGCCGCTCGCCGCGCTCGACCACCCGCGTGTAGCCCCAACCAAGCACACTCAGTGGTGTGCCGGGCGTAGTCCGCGCCAGACCCGGCACAAGATGCGGCAGCTTGATCGGAACCTGCGGCTTGCTCCCCGTTTTGCGGGTAATGCGCAGAACCGCGAGGTCATCACGTTGCTCACCGGGTCGATATCCCCCATGGATGACCGCCGCTTCGATACGATAGGTGTCGCCAGGAATTTTAAGGTCCTGCGTACCGAGCCGGACCTCACGCGTTGTCAAAACTTTCAATCCGGCCACGGCTGCCCCGCTGGCAACGCAGTGCGCTGCGGTCAGGACAATGTTTGGCGCAATCACTGACCCGCCGCAGCGATGATAGAGTTGGTAGCGCTTTTGGCTGGCAAGAAACTTACCCTGCGAGCCAAGCTTGGCATCTGCTTCAATCTGTTCGCGGCTATAGGTCTGGGTTGAGTATATTTGCGCCTGCCACGGCGCATATCCCTCTGGCGGCGGGCGACCGCCACCGGCGGCAGGGTCCATTTCGTCGCTGAAATAGACTGTTCGGCTGATAACGACCTGGCCATCGCCTTCCAACGTTGCCCTATCCGGCATAATGATATTGGCCCCGGACAGTGCCGAGCACAACACTGGCTCCAATCCTGAGGCGCAGTTGAATTCAAGCTCATTACTACCGGGCACGGGCGCAAGCAGTCTGGAATCAAATGGTTCAGAGCGCTCCAGAACAAAGAACTGGGTTCGGCCCTCACGCGCGAAATAAGGCCGGCGTGCCGTGACAAGTGCGCCCGGCTGTACCGCACGCCCATCGCCATCGTGCGGGGTCAGCAGAGTGTGCAAGCGGTTATCGGGATCGACCGCCAGCACATAGAAAAAGCCTGGCTTTGTGCCTTGATTGCGCAGCCCCACCGTCCATTCAATATCTGGGCTTGCTTGTTCGGTATTCGAACTGCCGCTGGCCGGGTAAGGCTGCCCGTGCGGCTCAAGGCACAGGGCGAAATTCTTGTCGCCACTGGCATCGCTTGCATCCCTAAGGAAATTCAGGGCCCTCACGCGTACAAAGCTGCGCAATGCCTGATCGAGCTTCCCTACAAGATCAGGATCGCTGGCACTGACAAACGGCATCGCGGCAGGATTGTACTCGCGATGGGAATAGGTAACTGCATTGAGCAGGGATTGATTGTACTCGTCCGATGCTTCGAGGGGTGCCTCGCCGCGATCGAGCAAGGCCACTACCTGCTGGTCGGCCCAATAGCGTGAAACCTCTACTTCGGTGGGCCAACCAATCCGCAAATGCGGCTGTGATCGAACGTAGGCTTCAAGAACAGGCTGAAGATCGCCAAGATTCAGCCTGAACCCCACCGCTACCCGGATTGCATTGGGGCACTTGGCAGGGGTCCGTGTTGTATATGGGCATGGTCCAGGCTCAGCGGATTGCCCTGTGAACGAATCCGCACGTACTGGCGCGGCATCGGCCTTCGGGGCATCGGCATAGGCAGGTGCTGCGACCAAAACGCAGCAGAACCCTAGGAGCGACTGGAGCAATTGCCGACCGCGGTTTGATTGCCGCATCTCCTTAATCCCCGATCAAACTGGCACTGTTATGTGCTTGCCGCCAAAGACAGATTGCCAGTTTTCAATCTCATCTACCACGATTTCATCAATGGCGTGGGCCAGGGCTGAAACGCCCGCGTAGCTGATATCGGCATCCGGCGCCTCGAGCAGGATTGCAATCCGTGCCGCCACATCACCAAGCTTCTCGGCCGTGACTTCGGAAATTCCGGCAAAGCGCTCAAAATCGCCGAAGTAGTGAACCCCGGCGAAAGCGCCGCCGAGTGTGGGCAATAGAACGCCGATAAAGGTGAAGCTCTTGGCGACAGCCTCCGGCAAGGACTGGGCCCACCAACCAGTCGCTGCTCCCACCTCGATCAACAGATAGACCGCAACAGAACAGACGGCCGCAATGAACAGCCACTCCGACAGTCGGTCCAGGTTGTGTTGTGCCCGATGCAGTCGTCCCGCCTTGCCCAGATGATAGGCGCGTTGCGGCTCGACATGGCAATCACGCATCAATTCCAACGCCGCCCGAAGGAATGACGCAGTTACGCGCATCTGAGGCAAGCCAATGGCGCGCAGCGCGTGACGAACATACCATTCAGGCCAGTTGCCATCCGATCCCCGCGGCCATCGCCCGGTGGAGCGGGCGGCGCCCAGGATCAGCAGAACTGGGGCGTGACGAAAGTATTCTGCCACCCGGCGCATCGCAAACCAGCGCTGGTGCCAGCGAAGCCGCTTACCCAGCATGAAGATGCCGATTATGGCAGCAAGCAAGGCAAATTCGAACAGGGCAAAGCCCCACTTCGCATCCACAGTGGCCACTGGCAGATAGGCAATGCCGCCGACGATAGCGAAAGCCGACAAGAAAAAACTCAGCACCATCGAGCCACGATAGGCATCGGCCAGCCAGGTCGCCACGCCATCCGCCCACGCGAAGGGCCGCAGCACGCTAGCCCCGATTCTTGCCGCCAAAAGCGGGTCACCACCTGGCAGGTTTCGGGCCGTCTCCAGTAGCGCCGCCGCGCTGCCTTCCTCGATAGCCGTCGGCGGCTCATAGCGTTGACTAAGCGAGCGCAGCGGCCGTTGCCACGGCTCCCCGAACAGCAATTCGATCCTGCGATAGGCTTGGAACAGCCCGCTGCTGCGGGGCCGCCAGCGCTCGTGCGCATAAACCTTGCCCCAACCATCACCGGAGGGCTGCAATGCTTCAACAATGACTGAGTGCAGTCCGGCCTGGTCCCGAGTCTGCGCTGATTTACCAGCAATACCCGCCAGTTCCTCGGCCGCGCGCAACACGCGCCAGCCCGAGGGATTCCGAGCATCGATCCAGACCACCGGAACACCCAGTTCCAGAGCCGTCTCGATCGTATGGCGGGTTCCACCGATCGCGCCACGGGTCTCGCCATCCCAGATGCCGATGAGTACGTCGGAATGTTCGATCATAACCCGGGCGGCCATGGCTGCACGGTCCGAACAAAGTGCGTAAAACGCTTGCTGCGCGGCAATGTTCTCAGGATCGGCCAGGTGCGCTCGGTAAAGGGCTTCGACCGCCGCATCCTGTTCAGCCAGTTCAAATGCGCTGACTTGTTCTGCTCCGGAGAGAATCTCGGCAGCGCGTTGCGCCACGTCTGGCGTCGCTGGGAGCTGATCGGCCAGCAGACGCTCCATGTCGCCAAGGGTTGCTGGCTGCGCATTGATCGCCAGATTAAGCTGACGACCAAAGGGCAGTGGGGCAACCACCGGCCATTGGCGCGCAGTAGCCATGCCCACAGCCATCATGTCGGATCCATAGGCGAGCAAAGAGTGCAACCGAACTGGCACTGCATCGCCCGCTGACGTGGCAGGAACGGACTTGCGAGCGGCTACTTCGATTGTCTGGATGAGATCCGCCAATGTGGCTGCAATCGCCGTTCGGTTGGCGGAAAAGATCGGATGATGGCTGCGGTGCCCCGTTATTCCCACATCAAGCAATATCCGGGGAGTCCCCAGGCCACCAACGATCGCCTTATCAGCCTCCATGCCCTGCCCGCATCATCCCGAAAAGTCTCTTGGAGACAGGGCTATAGCCCCGGCGCCCTTTCGACAAGCCGGATCTAAGGCAACCGTAAGCTTAAGCAAAGGCCAGCAGCAGAGTGAGCAGCGATAGACCGACAGCCATCACCCAGCGCAGCCGCAGCCAGCCAACGGGAATAGGCACGGCGATCAGCTTTGCCAGCCTGTAGTCAACAAGCGGGCTCAATCCCAGCAGCAAGGCAAGTGTAAGAAGCTGCGGACGCGGCCAGTTCCAGCCAAGTGTCCAGGGCAATAGCAAGGCCCAGGCAGCCAAGCTTGGTACCACCGCAAGGACATAAGGCTCCCACCGCTGTTCTCCCGCAACCATGGCCTGCATCCACCATAGCCCGCCAAGGAACGACAGGATGAGCGCCGGATAGAAACAACCTGCAGCCAATGCCGTAAACCGCATCTCCGGCGAGATCGCTGTCGCAGCAAGACAAGCTGCCTGCGGCAAAAGCCCGGCAAGGCCCAGACGATGGACTGGTAAAGGCAGAGCTGATGACACCAGTCCACCATCAGCCTGAGCAGGCCAAACGGCAAGGTGCACTTTGGTCCGTGCCGGACGTTGAGCACGCGTAACCATGGCGATCTTGGCGTGGTGGCTTGGTAGCGGAGGAGGGACTCGAACCCCCGACACGCGGATTATGATGCTAATGCTGGTGAAAAACTGATTTTGATTTCATTGACTTGCCCGACACATTTTCACATTGCCTGATATGCCGTTTAATCTCAAATACTTGACTGCTGGACCCGTGCCATACGGATTGGCTGGGCCTGATACAGCGCAGTTTAAGCGCCCTACGCCCGAGCCAATGCCGCTCAGTCGTGCCAAACGACCATTTCGTAACCAACGAAAACACCGCATTCGCGCCGCCTTCGCACAATTCAAAAACGTGCGACCAAGTTTGGAGCACACGTGTGGCGCAGCCATAAGTTGTTGAAAAACTATTTTCTCGCTTTCCCGGCCTGAGCCCGACTAGGACCACTTAAAAACCCGAGCCCGGTGTTGCAGCGGGCCAAAGCGCCGGGTGCGGCTTGCCTGATCACTTCAGCATCGGACTGTTGGTCAATTTGGCCGATCGCTTCGATGCAAGTTTTAGCAAAGTCAGGTCGTTCCTGGCGAATGGCATTCCAAGCCCAACGGAGAGCTGCGCTGAGCTCGCTGCGCGATGAGCAATTGACCGTCTTTATATTCATATCAGCCGGCGCAGCCTTGCCTTGACACACCATGTAATAACCGCGTGGCCGGTTAGCTTCTTCAGCTTCTTCTCTTTGACGCTGCTTTTTCAATTCTGCCAAAATGGGAGCGTGATCACGCCGGACCTCAGCAATATATTTCATGTTTTCGGCACTAATATCGTAATTTCCAGCCTTCTGAATTGAACATATAAAATCAATATCAACTTTTTGCGGAATAGGTTCGTATACACCTCTTGGATCTAATTCGAAATGGACTAACTTATTTCCTTTAAAATAAAGCCTACCTAAAAGGACATGATACTGATCAAAACGATAAGGACAAGATGCTATTTGCCGATCAATTGTATAATCATATTGTATTAAATTATCACCAACCTTGATAGAACTTTTCATGCCAAAAAGTGTAGAATACTCCCTCCATTTCGGTCCAACAAACATCCCGGAAGCGTCTACAAATAAAGGGAACATATTAGGAGGCATTTTTTCCCATTTTACATCTTTTGGAACAAATACCCTAATGGCACTAGAAATGTCTCTTGTCTTACTTTCCCTGGGCGTTTGAAAAGTCGACACCTGAACTTTTTCACCGCGGACCGAAGCTTTAATAGCATCATCCCGGGAAATGGAAGTCGGTACGCCGTTGACAATTTTGGAAAAATTCTGTTGGCAAGTCGATTCAGTAATCTGTCCCTGAGCATCTCGAACTTTGCAAGAAAAATCTTTTTTTAGCTCAATTGCCATGGTTTGAATACAATATCTGACAATAGCTGAAGTACGCTGGTCATTGGGAGTAATGTTTGCTGCAATTATCTGGTCAAGGGTGACATTTTCTTCAGAGAAAGCTGTATTGACGCATGCCTTGACTGGAGCACTGACATCATTCCAACTTATTGGCACGTTGAGGTTTTTTTGAGCTTGATCTGTCTGGCTGACGCTACTTTGTGCCAGAAGTGGTTGCGAGAGCCAGAGCAGTAGCAGCATGATGAATGCATTTGCTGCCATCAACGCGATCGGAGGGACCTTGCCCCAATCCACTATCACTACTCTTGATGGGGCCCACGCGGCGCCGTCCTCCGCTAAACTGATCAGTTGCATAACACCCATCCAAAATATCTCGGCAAATTGAGACTCTGAATGGTGCCATCATGTCAATGTTCGAAAGGTTTCAATCCGGCAAGAAACCCAACCACAATCATTAGTGTGACACGACCAGTCATGGTGAAACCAGGCTGATCACACCGAAAACTCAGCCCACACACGCTAATCAGCTTCAAGGACGGCTCAACCGAGCGCATTTATGCTGTAGAAGGCGCAGCAGCGCACCTTCCGAGCAAACCTACAGCACAGGACGATCAGTCGTGCTACAAACCCATTCCGTAACAGGCGAAAGCACCGCATCCGCGCCGTCTCCGCCCAATTCAAAACCGTGCGATAAGCCGTACACATGGTTGTGAACCGCACCGCAAGGGTTAAAGCAAAGACCGCATTGGGAAAATATGGTAGCGGAGGAGGGACTCGAACCCCCGACACGCGGATTATGATTCCGCTGCTCTAACCGGCTGAGCTACTCCGCCCCGTTCAGGCTGTGGCGCCCCTGGCGCCCCGGCAGGCGCGCCACATAGGGTGCGGCGCGGCGGTGGTCAACCACTCACTTGCCATCCCGTGCACCGCGGAATGGCCAAGTGCCAACCGCCTCCCAGTGCGGGTTGCAATATCGGTGCAGACCAAGTCCGGTGAAGCAGAAATGCCTCGTCGCCAGTCGCGGAGCCAACTCGGCCTGCAGGGCCCGGGCAGCATCACTGCTGACCTTGTTCTGGATCGTGATGTGCAGCCGCGGCTTGTTCTGGTCTTGCGCCGTCAGCAATCCGTGGAACCGTTCGGCAATGATCGCCCTGATGCGCAGCATATCGGCGCTGATAAGGGCAAAGGCTGTGCCGCGGCCAAGGTTCATCAAGCCAGTCAATTCCACGGCCGGTGGCGCTTCTGTTCGGGCGAGCTCAGCTAGAACCGCTGGCAATTCTTCACGCAGGCTCGGTGCCAGAGCGTGAAACAGCGTAACGTGCGCCTTGAGATGATTGCGTTCCGGCGGGAAATGGGCGCGACGCAATCCGTCCGCCCAGGCCAGTACGTCTGCTGGAAGCTCGGCAGTAACAATGAACGGTTCGAATGACATGACAGCTACATAAACTGCGGGGCGGCGGACTGGGAGGGGGTGGTTGGCGCCCGCCGCCCCGCACCCGGTCCGCGTGGGACGGACCGGGCCTTGGATCAATAGCCGATCGATAGCTCTGCCTGTTACGGAGGGACAGCTCGGACTTCCGCTTTCAGTTATCGGGGCGATCGATGAGTCCTTGGGGGCTTGACCCGAATCGCCCCTGGCCTCCAACCTTCAGCTGGAGAGGAATTCACATGACCATTTTGCGCCGTCGCTTGCTGAGCACAGCTCTGGCAGCCGTTGCCCCCATGCTGCTGGCTCAGGCACCTGCGCCCGAAGCCCCAAAGCCGGCAACGCCTGCAACGTTGGCTGCGCAACGCGCGGCGGCAGCGGCTCTCCCTCAGGAGGATGGCCGTGATGCTGCCTTTGCTGCTCGCGGTTTCCTTGGAACCCGCGGCGATCCGCTGATCAAGGCGGCCGATGGTCGGCCCGTCTGGAACTTGGGAGCCTATGATTTCGTGGCCGGCGCAGCGCCGGATACGGTTCACCCCTCGCTCTGGCGGCACATCGGCATTCTACGCAAGCATGGTCTGTTCGAAGTGGCTGACGGGGTCTGGCAGGTCCGCGGGTTCGATATTTCCAACATGACAGTGGTGCGCGGCGCAACGGGTTGGATCCTGATCGATCCGCTTACGACGCGCGAAACAGCTCAGGCTGCGCTTGATCTGGTGAACGAGAAGCTTGGCAAGCGACCGGTTACCGCAGTCATCTACAGCCACAGCCATGGCGATCATTTTGGCGGCGTCAGAGGCGTGATCGATGAAGCCGACGTCAAGGCCGGGAAGGTAGCGATCATCGCCCCTGCCCATTTCATGGAAGAAACGGTTTCGGAAAACATCATCGCCGGAGCTGCCATGGGGCGCCGGGTCAACTACCAGTTTGGTAGCGCCCTGCCCCCTGGTCCTAAGGGTCAGATTAGCAGTGGTATCGGCACAGCTGTCTCTGGCGGAGAGATCACCCTGATCACCCCAACGGACACCATCAACAAGACCGGTGAAACCCGCACCGTGGATGGTGTGACGATGGAGTTCCAGATCGTCTCGGGCAGCGAGGCGCCCTCTGAGCTCAATGTTTATCTCGCACCAGCGCGTGCTTTCCTTTCGTCAGAAATGACCACCTGTTCACTGCACAACATCCTGACCCCACGCGGTGCCAAGGTTCGGGATGCGCGGATCTGGGCGCAGTTCATTGATGAGGCGCTGCAGACCTGGGGCAGCCGCAGTGACAGCCTGATTTCCAGCCACTGCTGGCCGCGCTTTGGGACGAGCGAGGTGTCGAGCGCACTTGCCGCCAACCGGGACAATTATCGATACCTGCATGACCAGACCGTTCGCCTGATGAACAAGGGCGAGACGATGCATGAAATTGCCGAGGCGTTGAAGCATCCCCCGGAACTGGCCAAGGACTGGTTCAACCACGGCTACTACGGCACATACAACCACAATTCGAAGGCAGTCTATCAGTTCTACCTGGGCTGGTACGACGGTAATCCGGCCAATCTTAATACCCATCCGCCAGTCGAGCGAGCCAAACGGCTGGTCGCAGCAATGGGCGGCGCGAAAAAGGCTTTAGCGGCTGCGCGAAAGGCCTTTGATTCAGGGGACTATCGCTGGTCATCCGATTTGCTCAGTCAGATTGTCTTTGCCGATCCGACGAACAGGCCAGCCCGGTTATTTCTGGCCGACAGTCTTGAACAGCAAGGCTATCAGGCGGAAAGCGCGATTTGGCGCAACCAGTTCCTGATGGGCGCTCGGGAACTGCGTCAGGGCGTATTCTCGCGCCCGACTTCCGCGCAGAACGCTGACATGATTGCAGCCGTACCGACCCAGGAACTGCTGGATTCGATCTCAACCCGATTTGATCCGGCCAGGCTCGCCGGACGAACACTGGGGATCAATCTGGTCATGCCTGAACGGCAGGAAATCGCCGGTATCGAAGTGACCCGGACTGCGATGATTGGCCGGATGAAGGCAGTTGCTCAACCTGCAGCCACGATCACCGGTCCGCGCCGCGCCCTGCTGGGCCTGCTGTTCCTCAAATTGCCGCTCGCCCAGCTGGAAATGATGGGAGTGAAGGTCGAGGGAGACCGAGCAGCAGCCGAAGCCTGGCTCAACGCGATCGAACCGATTCCGGGAGCATTCAATATCGTCGAGCCATAACTTGGCCGCTGGGGAGAGCCTTAGAAGTCTCCCCGCGCTTTCCGGATTGCGTACCACCGCTCGACATTGGCGTTGTGCTCCGGCAGCGTCCGAGCAAACAGGTGCCCACCTGTGCCGTCGGCCACCATGTAGAGAACATCGGTCTGTTCTGGGTTCAGCACGGCGGCAATCGACTCACGCCCAGGATTGGTAATCGGGCCCTTGGGCAGCCCGATCATAGTATAGGTGTTGTAATCGTTGACCGCCTGGATCTCGCTCTGACGGATCCGGCGCCCGAGCGGCTTGCCCTTGGTGATTGGGTAAATGATCGTCGGGTCAGCCTGCAGCATGATGCCCTGTCGGATCCGGTTTGAGTACAGACCGGCCACCAGGCGTCGCTCACTCGGCTTGCCGGTTTCCTTTTCAACGATCCCGGCAAGGATAAGGGCCTCTTGCGGGGTCTTCACCACCGAATTCGGGCTGCGCTTGGCCCACAGCTCGGCAAGAGTGCGATTCATTGCCACCTGCATGCGGAGCAGCACCGCCTGACGGCTTTCACCGCGTTCAATTTCGTAGGTATCGGGAAGAATCGAACCTTCGGGCGGGACCTCAATCGAACCGGTGAGCTGCGAATTGGCCATCAGCCGCTCATAGACCATTATCGAGGGCATCCCTTCCGGCACGGTCACAAACCGGCGCAGGACCTCGTCACCCTGGATGATCGACAGAATCTGCGACGGGCTGGCGCCTTTCGGTAGCATGAACTCACCAGCCTTGATCGGAGCACCGGCACCGAAAATGCGGGCGCGCAGACGGAAGGCGTCGGCGCTGTCGATCGCCCCTTCCCGTTCCAGCTTGGTCGCAACGCCCGACAGGCTGGAACCATCGGCCACCAGGAACGCGGTGTCCTGCTTCAGCGGCCCCGTAGTGAACCAGCCTGCTACCAACCAGCCCAACGCGGCAAGCGCGAGCAGCCCCGCCGCAACAAGCGGCCAGCAACCCCGCCTGAACAGCATCAGTCTTCCAGCGCCTTGACGATGACTGACGCGTTGGTCCCGCCAAAGCCAAAGCTGTTGTTGAGCGCCGCACGGACCTTGCGCTTGCGGGCAACCTTGGGAACCAGATCGACGCCCTCGGTGCCTTCATCCGGGTTATCCAGATTAAGCGTTGGCGGCACGACCTGATCACGGATCGCCAGAATGCAGAAGATCGTTTCCACTGCACCAGCTCCACCAAGCAAGTGGCCGATGGCGGACTTGGTCGAGCTCATCGAAGCACCAGACAGGTCATCGCCCAGCACTCGCTTTACTGCAGCAAGTTCGATCGTGTCGGCCATGGTTGAGGTACCATGAGCATTGACGTAATCAATGTCTCCCGCCCCCAGCCCGGCCTTGCGTAGCGCCATACGCATGGCGAGTTCCGCACCCTTGCCTTCAGGATGCGGGGCCGTGACGTGATAGGCATCACCCGACAAGCCATAACCGACCACTTCGGCATAAATCTTAGCGCCGCGCGCCTTGGCATGCTCATATTCTTCCAGCACGACCACCCCGGCGCCTTCACCCATCACGAAGCCGTCACGATCCTTGTCGTAAGGACGGCTGGCTTGCTCGGGTCGATCGTTGAAGGTGCAGTTGAGCGCGCGAGCCTGGGCAAAACCGGCAATGCCAAGCGGATTGACCGTGCTTTCGGAACCGCCCGCCAGCATCACATCTGCATCGCCATCCTTGATCATCCGCGCCGCATCGCCAATCGAATGGGCGCCGGTCGAGCACGCGGTGACGACTGCGTGGTTCGGGCCCATCAGGCCGTACTTGATCGAGACCTGACCCGACACGAGGTTGATAATACGTCCGTGAACAAAGTGGGGGCTGACCCGCGACGGACCCTTCTCATGCAAGACGATGGATTCCGCCTCGATCCCAGGCAGACCGCCGATACCGGCGCCGATTGAGCAACCCGTGCGCAATTTCAGGTCATCGTCCATTTCGGCCAGCCCGGCGTCTTCCAAAGCCTGCCCGGCGGCATCCAGGCCGTAGACAATGAAAGGATCGACCTGACGCTGGATCTTGTGGTCCACCCGCTTGCCCGCATCAAAACCCCAGGGATGATCGGCCGGCTTAATTTCACAGGCAATTTGACACTTGTGGTCGGTCGTATCGAACCGGGTGATCGGGCCAGCGCCGGACTTGCCGGCAATCAGGTTGGCCCATGTTGTCTCAACATCACCCCCCAGCGGGGTGACAAGGCCAAGTCCGGTAACCACTACGCGACGCATGCGCTTCTCCGAATGTGCGACAGGCCCAGACCCATGCGGGGCTGAGCCTGTCCGATTTCGTGTTCAAGGTCCCGCAGTTCAACCCCCAGACAGGACTGGGGTCGACGCGGAAGCGGGGCTGATCAGCCCTTGTTCTCGTCGATGTACTTGATCGCGTCCGAAACGGTGCTGATCTTTTCAGCCGCATCATCGGGAATCTCGACGCCGAATTCTTCTTCGAAAGCCATAACCAGCTCGACAATGTCGAGGCTGTCGGCACCCAGGTCATCAATGAAGCTTGCGTCTTCAGTCACCTTTTCGGCTTCGACGCCAAGGTGTTCGACAACAATCTTCTTAACCCGGTCGGCGGTGTCGCTCATGGATGTACCCCTTCGTGAACGGCAATTGAAACTACCGGCTCCGCCCTAGAGAACGGCGCGGCTGCTGGCAAGGGGGTGCAAGGAATGCACACAGCCCATACATATTCAGATGGGGATACTGCGCAGGAACTCAACTGACATTGCGCAGTTCAAGTTGGCGAAGCATCCGCTCGCGCGCTTCGAGCCGCCCGATCCCGGCCGATGCCGGGGTATAGCGTGAACTGATCATCAGCACTTCACCATACTTGGCCTTAGCATCAGCAGACCGGCCAATGAATTCGGCGCACAGGCCGAGGTTGAACTGGGTCGGAATATGCGCGGGGTAGCGTTGCCCCAACAGAGCCCATGCAGCGCATGCCTCATTCTCGCGGCCATCGCGCACCATCCGCACGGCCCGCTTGAACGATTCGGCATCCTCCTTGGTCAGGCCCTTGCGACTTTCGTCGACCCGCACATCCAACGCCTCACGGCGCGGCACCCAGTCGCGCACCATACGCTGGACCACCTGCGCCACCAACTGCCGCTCGATATCCCGCGGATGCCGCCCACTGCCAGACTGGTCGCTGCACCGCTTGTCGCTGAGCAGTTCGCGGCCATCATCCGACCACAGCAGCTCACCCTTGCGTCCGATCAGGCGTAAGCTGGTGTTCAAGGCAAAATCACGAACAAGGCAGCTAACCTGATACTTTTCCTTCCGATCGGTGCACTTGTTCTGGGCATCGCGGATGCAGCGATCGCGTTCCTCCAGCTCTTCGGACCGCCGCAAGTCCATGTCGGCCGTGCCGCGCAGCACGGCATCGCTCGTTTTGGATCCCAATGACGCAGGGACGATGCGGAACCAGGGGGTCTGCCCGTCAACGATATCACGCAGGCGGTCTTCGACCCGGAGTGTCATGGCCAGACCGACATCGCCACCCAGCGTATCCACCTGAATTTCGCGCAGCATGGCTAGGGGATCAGTGCGGGCCGGAAAGAAGCTTTCCACTCGCAAGGTTTCAGCCCCGGCTGCGCTGGCGCCGACGAGAAACCCCAGAGCAATCGCAATCCGCCGCATTGTGACAACCCTCAACACATCAGATGTCCGATGCGTACCTATTCTGGCTGAACCTCCGGTTTATGCCTTGGGCGGTTCAACGATCCGCAGATTGAGCTCGCGCAGCTGCTTCGGTTCGGCCGACGATGGCGCACCCATCAACAGGTCTTCCGCACGCTGGTTCATCGGGAACAGCGTGATTTCGCGCAAGTTCTGCACGCCGCAGAGTAGCATGACCATACGATCGACCCCAGCGGCCATCCCACCGTGCGGCGGCGCGCCATACTGGAAGGCACGGTACATGCCGCCAAAGCGCGCCTCGACGTCAGCCTTCGACAGGCCGACCAGTTCGAAGGCCTTGACCATCAGGTCCGGATGCTGGTTGCGGATTGATCCCGAGGCTAGTTCATAGCCGTTGCAGACCATGTCGTACTGGTACGCCTTGATCGAAAGCGGATCCTGGGTCTGCAGCGCTTCGAGCCCGCCCTGCGGCATCGAGAACGGGTTGTGCGCGAAATCGAGCTTTTTCTCGTCCTCGCTCCATTCATAGAATGGGAAGTCGATGATCCAGCAAAACCGGAACGAATCCTTGTCAATCAGGTCAAGCTGCTCCCCCACGCGGCTACGCGCCGCGCCGGCCAGGTTCGCAGCCTGTTCTTCCTTGCCGGCGGCGAAGAAAGCGCCGTCATTGGGACCAAGGCCAAGGCTGTCCCACAACGCGGCCATCTTGTCCTCACCGTGGTTCTTGGCGATCGGGCCGCCGAACACGCCGTCCTTACGCGTGGCATAGCCAAGGCCGGCATGGCCCTCGCTGCGGGCCCATTCGTTCATGTCATCGAAGAACTTGCGGCTGAGGCCGGCGGTTTCCGGAGCCGGAATGAGACGCACCACGCCGCCTGTGCCGACGATCTTCTCGAACAGTCCGAAACCAGATTGCTGGAACTCGTCCGTCACATCGCGGATGATCAACGGGTTGCGCAGGTCCGGCTTGTCGGTGCCGTAATCCAGCATTGCCTTGGCATAGGGAATGCGCGGAAACTGGCCGGCTGGGGTAACCTGGCGGCCATCGGCAAAGGTTTCGAAGATTCCGGCCATAACCGGTTCCATCGTTTCCCAGACTTCTTCCTGGGTGACGAAGCTCATTTCCAGGTCGAGCTGGTAGAACTCGCCCGGCAGCCGGTCCGCGCGCGGGTCTTCATCGCGGAAGCATGGTGCGATCTGAAAATAGCGATCGAACCCGGCGACCATCAGCAGCTGCTTGTACTGCTGCGGGGCCTGCGGCAGCGCAAAGAACTTGCCGGTATGAATGCGGCTAGGCACCAGAAAGTCGCGCGCGCCCTCGGGGCTGGAGGCAGTCAGGATTGGCGTGGAAAACTCAGTAAAACCGATGTCTTCCATCCGCCGACGCGTTTCGCGGATGATCGCGGTGCGCTTCATGATATTGGCATGCAGCGTTTCGCGCCGCAGATCGAGGAAGCGGTACTTGAGGCGCGTTTCCTCCGGATATTCCTGCTCACCGGCGACCGGCAACGGCAGTTCCTCGGCGCGGCTCAGCACGGACGCGGAACGGGCGAACACCTCGATCTCGCCGGTAGGCAGGTTGGCATTGGCAGTGCCAGCTGCACGCGCCTTCACCTCGCCATCAATCGTGACGACCGATTCCACCCGCAGGCCTTCCAGCACCGGCAGCGCAGGGCTGTCGACGTCGGCGACGATCTGAGTCATCCCGTAATGATCCCGCAGGTCGACGAACAGCACCCCGCCGTGATCGCGCTTGCGATGAACCCAGCCCGAAAGGCGGATGACCTGGCCAACGTGCTCGGCGCGTAGCGCGCCGCAGGTGTGCGAACGATAAATGTGCATGAAAACACCAAAGGATAGATCAGGAATGACGCGGATCATTGCCGCGCGCGAGGCGCCCTAACAACGCCGAACAGGCACTTTGTCAAGCTTTGCGGAGCGTCTGGCCGCGACTGCTACGCGCCAGATCCTCGCAGAAAGCCAGCATGCGGAACGCCGATTGCCCCGCGGCCTTGCCCAGAGCCACCCCGCAATCAATGAATTCGCGCCGAGTTGGCCAAAGCTTGCTGATCGGCTGTTGTTCGGGCGCAGAGCAACTGTCGAACGGTGCCAGCCCCTTACCACGAAAATGATCGGTGAGCCGGCACAGCAAGTGGATCCCGGGTGCACCGGCAGAGGCTGTTTCATCAAAAGCCGTCTTGAAGCCGTACCCCCAACCACCGACCCCGGTGAAATGGGCTGACATAGCGACCAGCTTTGGGCCCGCATGAAGCGTCGCGATTTCAATTGCCTGGGCAGCGGCGCCAGCGGCAACAACTTCTTGGAAAAAGGCCTGATTAGCTGCGTCACAGCTCAGGGCTGACCCTGCCCGCCCCTTCCAGCCTGCGTGTTCGAGGGCCAGAAAAGCACCAACCAACCCCCGCATCGCCGTAGCATCGTGTGCGGTTGCAAAGACCAGCGGTCCATACAGCCTGGCCAGTTTCCGCTCAAGCGATGCAATGCGGCGGCGGGTCTCGGAGCTTGGACCAGGGTCCTTGCCGTCTTCGTCGCCGGACAACATTGCCCGCGCGCGTTTGCGGTCAAGCTTCACTGGACGATCCTGATCGGCACAGAGCCCAAGCACCGCTTGCGTCGACGCAGCGTCGCAGGGGAGATCGTACAGGCGGATTGCAGGCCTTGCGGGCGCGGCGCGCTCAAGCCCAACGATCAACCCTTCCCAGAACAACCTTTCTGCTCCGGCGCGGATCAACAGGGCAGCGCTGAACATGTTCGGGTGGCGCCAGGCTTGCCAGTGCGGGAATGGAATGCGGCCATAACTCCAGGCCTTGCTAACAGGCAGCACGCCCAACCATGCGCCATCATTGGCTTCGATAATTGCCAGCAGCGCTTCTCCTGCTGGATCGCAGTGATGCAGTGATGGGCGAATGAACCACGGCTGGGCAAAAGGGCCGGCTTCTGGAGCGCAGTCGGCAAGTTCATCCCAGCGGAGCTGATCCGCGTCCGTCAGGTCTGTCGGCTTGACCAGTCGCAACCGAGGGATGTTTGCCCCAGACACTGCAGCTGCTTTTGCCGCAGTAGATGGGCTTTGCGGGCGGCTCATCGGTCACCCCAGCCCGACGCGCTGCAGCAGCCGCATGGCTTTGGCACGGGCCCATGGTCGAGCGGGCATCGGCGCCGGAGCCGAAGGTCGCACGCCGTGGTGCCGCAGCCAGTCATTGAAGCGCCAGGCCAGATCATGCTCAATGCTACCCTCGGTCCGCCAGGTCAGCGAGATCGAGATCGACGGCTCGTCATCCACCTGCACCCAGTGCGGCACCTTGTATGGCACGAACAAGGCATCACCCGGCATCAGCCGATGAACTCGCTCTTCGGCCCGGTAACTGTCGTCCCATGGCAACAGATTGTCCTCGAGCCGGTGGAACTGTTCCTGCTGGGCGACAGGCAACCAGGGTTCGTTCAAGGGAAATGTGGCAAATCTTTTGGACCCGACAATCTGGAACAAGATGTTGAATTCCGGATCGAAATGATAAGGCGTCAAGGTCCCTGGCGAGGATATGAAGATGAACGCCGCAACCTTCAGCGCTTTGCCGGTGGTTGGATCCATGATGGGGGCCATCTGGCTCAGCATGGCGTCGATCAGTTCGGCATATTCGGGCAGCTGTTCTGCAAAACGGAGCATGACCCAGCGCCCGGCCTGCCCAATCTGGCGGATCGTTTCGGCCGGACTCTGATCCACGGGTGCAGCCATGGCGAACGCACCACCATTGACTGCCCCGGCAGAGCGGCATTCAACGTGGGCGGGATTCATCCGCGCCACAGCGAGGGCAAGATGTTCGAACGTCAACAGGGGATGATCTGTCAACGCATGCTGCACCACGCCGACCTGGTGCGGATAGACCGCAGCCAATTGTGCAAGCCCTTGCGGTGTCAGCACCGGCAAGGCTGGTTGTGCCGCGATGTGTTGGCCCCAGTCCATCTAACGCCCGATAAACTACGGAAGTTAAGAACCGCTTGAACCTACCTCTCCCCCTTTCCTTTCCGCCCGGTTTGGTGCACGGCGCTGATGTCACCTGATGGCGAAGGCGACGGGAATTCAAGCCGCGGGCTCGCACGGGCCCAAACACAGAAAAGCAATATGAAAATTCATTCACTGATTACCGAAAGCGCCGAGCTTTCCGCGCTATGCAAGCGACTCGCCAAGGCCGAATTCGTCTGTGTCGACACCGAGTTCATGCGCGAAAACACCTACTGGCCAGAGCTGTGCCTGATCCAGATTGCCGATAGCAACGAAGCGGCAGCGATTGATCCGCTGGCCAAGGACCTCGATCTGGCCCCGCTGCTTGATCTGCTGGTCGATAACGAGGACGTGCTGAAGGTGTTTCACGCTGGCGGGCAGGACGTGGAAATCATCTACAACCTGACCGGCAAGACCCCCCACCCCATTTTCGACACCCAGATCGCGATGATGGCAATCAGCCAGTCGGAGCAGATCGGATATTCGAACCTGGTTGAAAGCTGGCTGGGCATGCAGATCGACAAGGGTGCCCGCTTTACCGACTGGTCGCGCCGTCCGCTGACCGAGCGGCAGATCGAGTATGCCATCGGAGACGTCACTCACCTCGCTAAAATCTTCCCGAAGATCCTAGCCCGCCTGATTAAAACCGGCCGCGGTGCCTGGCTTGACATCGAGATGGAAAAGCTGGCTGATCCAGACAATTACCGCAACGATCCGGGCGTCGCCTGGCAGCGCATCAAGGCCGCCGGACGCAATCCGGCGATGCTGGGCCGGCTCAAGGCCCTGGCCGCCTGGCGCGAGTATGAGGCGCAGGACAAGAACATTCCGCGCGGCCGCATCGCCCGCGACGAAACCCTGGCCGATATTGCCAGCCACCCACCCAAGATCCAGGCCGATCTGGCCAAGGTTCGCGGCCTGTCTGCCGGCTGGAAAGACAACGAAATCGGCAAGCGGATGATGGCGACGCTGGAAAATGCGAAACCACTGAGTGACGCCGAGTTGCCGGCTCGCACGCCGCGTGGTGCCCCATTGGGCAAGGAGGGCGCGCTGGTGGCCGATCTGCTCAAGCTGCTACTGAAGATCCGCAGCCGTGAAATCGATGTTGCCGCCCGCCTGCTGGCGCGGAGCGAAGATCTCGAATTGCTCGCCGCCGGTGTCCGCGATCTTCCCCTGCTGGACGGCTGGCGGTTCGAACAGTTCGGGCGCGACGCGCTCGAACTGGTTGAGGGCAAGCTGGCCTTCGCTGTGGTCAAGGGCCGGCTCAAGATGGCCCATATCGACGAAATCGGCGGGTCCGAGCCCAAGGCTGCGGCCGCCGAATAGCCATGAGCACCTACCTGCCCACGTTGAAACAGCTCCAGTATCTGGTCGCGCTGCATGAGCACGGCCACTTTGGGCGTGCAGCGGAGGCATGCTTCGTTTCGCAATCGACCCTTTCCGCCGGTTTGCGCGACCTGGAGACGCTGCTAGGGGTGGTGCTGGTCGAACGGACCAAACGCGCCGTGCGCTTCACCCCACTGGGCAACGCCGTAGTCACCAAGGCACACCGCTTGCTGCGCGAGGCCGAGGAGCTGTCCGACATGGTGCAAAGCGCCGGACAGCCGCTGTCAGGCGAAGTGCGGATGAGCGTGATCCCGACCATCGCTCCCTTCGTCCTGCCTCGCATGCTTCCGCGCCTGCGCCGGGAGCGTCCGCAACTGCGCCTCTACCTTCGCGAGGAAACCAGCCACGCCGCGATTGAAAGCCTGCATCATGGGCGCTGCGACTGCGTGCTGCTGGCCCTGCCCTTTCCAACCGGCGAAGTTGAAAAGGAAACGATCGAGCTGGATGCGCTTTATGTTGCCTTCCCCAAGGACGACCCGCGTGATCCCCCGGCGGAAATCTCCCCGGATCTGATCGATCAGAACCGCTTGATGCTGCTAGAAGATGGGCACTGCCTCAAAGAACACGCCCTCGCCGCCTGCAACCGGCCCGAACTCCGCGCCAGCGCGACAATGATCGGCACCAGCCTGCACACTCTGGTGCAAATGGTGGACAACGGCCTGGGCCTCACCATGCTCCCGGAAATGGCGCTGGATGCGGGAATTCTCAACGGGACGCAGGTGGTGGCCCGCCCGCTGCGAAGCGATACGGCCAACCGCGAAATCGCCCTGGTCTGGCGGAAGAATTCACCGCGCAGCGCCGAATTCAAGCTTTTGGCGGAGGAGCTGCGGGCGGGTTGAGGTGTTGGATCACAGCAGCGGAATTCCACTCCGCTTGAGCCGTACGAAGTACCAAGCAAAAGCCGTCACGAAGATCACGTCGCCAAGGATCACGACGACCGCAAACGGCGATGTCCAGCCCTGCAAGTACATATGCAGCAGATTGAGCGCGAACAGCGCTTTGCCCAAGCCGCCCATCAGTACGATGCCAGTATGGCGCGCAGGGTTCCAGGCCGCAGCCAGAAAACCGAAACCGTAAAGAAAGGCTGTTCCCCAAGCGCCACGGTAAACAGCAATCAAAACCGGATCTGTGAGTTCGCGGCCGAACTCCTCCAGGAACATCCGGTTGCTGTCTAACAGCCCCGGCAGCGCTCCGGCAAAATTCCACAGCGCCGATATCAAGAACAGAAGCTTGAACAGCTTTAGGTCTCGCTGTGACAAATTACTGGTTTGGGACTGGAGCATTTTACATTCCCGATTTCGAGTTGTGACTGGCGCGCGCCCAGATTTCCGAGCGACATAACGGTCCCCAGCACCCGGTGACCTGAAGCCGCCCGTCGGGGAGAAGTTGCATCGCGCTGCGAAAGGTCTGGCCAGTGTCGGGATTGTAGACCCGCCCCCGGTCCCAGCCCGTCGCTGCGGGTCGGAGGCCCCAGACGATTGGCACGCCCACCAATGGCCGGTTCCGCAAGGCTGGGTCGGGGTTGCGCTCATCTCTGGTTACGCCACGCGCTTTTTCCGGGTCGACCGACGCCAGATAGGCACAGGGCGACTGGTCGGCGCAGGGTCTGATTTCTACCAGCGCTCCATGCATCTGGGTTCGCCAGTTGCCCACCACACCCGCCACCGGGGGCGGGCTGGCTCCGATCAACAATACGCTGGCTGCGGCCATAAGACACAGGTTGCGCACGCGCCCTCCTATTTATATAGTACGCGTTATATTTTAACATTAAGGTTGTCAATTGGCAGCAGCTTCAATCATGAAACCAACGATGCCAGCCCCACCCCTTCCTCGTCGCCGCGGCCGACCCGCAAGGTCGCAGCAACAGGTCGATGCGACAAAGAACCGCATTGTCGACACCGCCTATCGGATCTTTCTGCGCGAGGGTTTTGAAGCCGTTTCGATGCGGCGCCTGGCAGCCGAGGTCGGCTGCACAGTCATGACTGTATATTCACATTACCCGCGCAAGATTGACGTGCTGCAAGCGCTCTGGAGCAGGGTGTTTGACACGCTGTTCGAACACCTGGAGCAAACTGCGCAAACGCATTCGGAACCGTTGCAGCGGTTAAAGTCAGCAGCCCGCGGCTACGTGCGGTTCTGGCTCGATCACCGTGAGCACTACTTCCTGGTTTTCATGTCGAGCAACGTCGAACAGTCCGACGTCAGCGTGTTTGTTCAGGACGACGCCTTGCTGAACCGGTTTGCGCTGTTCGAGCACGGTATTGTCAGCGCCACTCAGCGTGCATTGTCCGAAGGGGAGACAAAACTGCGCTCGGAATTGTTGCTCTGCGCGCTCAACGGGATCGCGCACAACCTGATCACCATCAGCGGCTACCCGTGGTCATCACCAGACGCCCTGGTTGACGCGGCTGTCGCGGCGGCAACCGATACCAACGGCTGAGCAGCAAGCGATACCCGCCTCAATCCATGTGCTTGAGGCCGACCCGCAGGTAGTCCCACCCCGTAATCACCGTAAGAACAGCTGCAGCCCAAAGTGTCGTCAATCCAACGGTATGCGGCAGGTTGATGATCAGGCCGAAGAAATCGACTGTCCAACCGGGCAGCGCCACGCCCAGGATCAACGCGCCGAGGCAGACCAACTGGAACGTCGTTTTCCACTTGGCCAGTCGGCTGACCGGGACGGAAACCTGCAGACCGCCAAGGAACTCTCGCAGTCCCGACACCGCGATCTCGCGGATCAGAATGATGAGGCCTGCAATCACGTGCATATCCCCGACATAGGGACCGCGCAGTACGCCTTGGGCGGTCAAGGTCAGAATAACTGTGGCCACCATGATTTTGTCCGCAATCGGATCAAGGAACTGGCCCAGTTTCGAGGCCGCGCCGGTGGTTCGCGCAAGATAGCCATCGAAATAGTCAGTAAACCCCATCAAGCAGTACAGCGCAAAGGCGAGGCCATAGCCAAGCCGCCAATCGGGCCACCACAGCAGAAAAGCCAACAGCGGCAGCGCGACAATTCGCGAGAGGGTGAGAAGATTGGGCAAAGTCCACATCGCTGCGATGCCATAGCCTTCAGTAGGGTCGTGCAAAAGACCAATGACGGGCTTGTCCGCAGCGATTGTGCCGCTACGGACGATAGAACGGGGGCTAGCAAGCAAGGGCCGCATGACCACTTCGACCAGCCTGATCCGCAGCCGGCGCTTTCTGCCGCTGTTCGTGACCCAATTGCTCAACGCGTTCAATGACAACCTCTATCGCAATGCGATGGTGTTTTTCGTCGTCTATACCCTCTATAACTCGGAAGCTGCGGAAGGGCTGTTCAGCGCGGTTGCTTCGGCCTTGTTCATTTTTCCGTTCTTCGTGCTTTCCGCGCTTGCCGGACAACTCGCCGATATGCGCGACAAGGCCCGGATCATCCGCGTGGTCAAGGCTTCCGAGATCGCGATCATGCTGGTCGGCGGCGCAGGGCTATTGCTGGCCTGGCAAGGTCTTGCCAGCCAGACCTTCACCATCGGGCTTATGCTGCTGGCCCTGCTGGCAATGGGGGTTCACTCCACGTTTTTCGGACCGATCAAATACGCAATTTTGCCCCAACACCTCCATGAAAACGAAGTGCTGGCCGGGACGGGGTTGGTTGAAGCGGGTACATACATTGCTATCCTTTCGGGCACGATCCTGGCGGGATGGATCCCGGTCGAATGGGCCGCAGCGGGTGTCGTGCTGACCGCAATGGTTGGCTACGCAACATCACGCTACGTACCCGACGCACCACCACAGGGTGAGGCCGAACCGCTCGATTTCAACATCTTCCGTTCGTCTTATCGGTTAATTGCCCACACCATGCAGGATCAGCGTGTGTTCCTGGCGATCATGGCGATCAGCTTCTTTTGGACGATCGGTGCCGTGCTGTTCATCCAGTTCCCGCCGCTGGCCAAGAACGTGTTGTCGGCCAGCAAGGAAGTGGCCAGCCTGTTCCTGGTGATCTTCTCCATCGGCGTGGCGATTGGTTCGGTCTCGGTCAACAAGCTGCTCAAGGGCACGGTATCGGCGCGCTACTCACCGGGATCGGTCGTGGTCATGGGCCTGTTCGTCGTCTGCTTTTGGTGGGTTTGCAGCGCCTGGTACACGCACCCGGAAGACGGTCTGCTTGACACTGCCGCATTCCTTGCTGAACCGCTTGCCATCCCTCTCTTGCTGAGCCTGCTGGGCATTTCGGTAGCGGGCGGGATGTTCGTGGTGCCGCTTTACGCCTTTCTCACCACCTTCGTCGCCAAGACGGAGACGGCCCGCACAATCGCGGCTAACAATATCGTCAACTCGGGCGCCATGGTGGCCGGATCGGTGATCGCGCTTGGCATGAGCGCGGCCGGCGTTGCAATGGTCGATCAGCTGCTACTTGGAGCGGCGATGTGCCTGGTATCGGCTTGGCTCGGCCGCCGATTGGTTGCCGCCGAAGTTGCGGCGCTGGTCAGATAAGAAACGCGCTGACCGCGAGGAAGCAGGCGCAATAGGCCATAAGGAACTCACGCAATGACTGGGCCGAAACCCAGGACCCTTTTTGCCGACGATTTGTAACATCAGATCCGCGCCGCACGTGCGGCGGAAGGCTGGCCAGGAACGGGTGACGGGCGGTTTCGTCCGTTACAACTAGGGCGCGTCTCATGGCCATGGGGTAAGAATTTCTTCACCATCGAACCAGCCAAAAAATCGCGGTTAATCCGAACCTTCCCAAAGCGGGACAGTTAGCAAGCTTGCTCTGAAAAGTGGCACACGCGTTGCTCATGGCTGTCGCTCTGGCTAAAGCCTTGGAATGACCTCGTCCTCATCACTTAATGGCGGGCGCCTGCTCGTCGATTGCCTGATCGCACAGGGCTGCGATCGCATCTTCACCGTTCCCGGCGAGAGCTTCCTCGCCGTACTCGATGCGCTGCACGATTCACCGGAAATCGAGACCGTGATTTGCCGCCAGGAAGGCGGAGCCGCGTTTATGGCCTGTGCCGATGGCGCGCTGACGGGCAAACCCGGCGTCTGCTTTGTGACACGCGGCCCGGGGGCAACCAATGCCAGCATCGGCGCCCACGTCGCGTTTCAAGATTCGCAGCCGATGCTGCTGTTTATAGGCGATGTCGATCGCGGCATGAAGGATCGCGAAGGCTTTCAGGAAGTCGATTTTGGCACGATGTTCGCGCCGCTTGCCAAGCTGGTGCTGCGGATCGACGATCCCCGGCGGATCCCGGAGTATGTTGCCCGGGCCTGGGCCACAGCGATTGCCGGGCGTCCGGGTCCAGTGGTCATCGCCCTGCCAGAAGACATGCTGCTAGAGGACGTCAGCGCCTACGCCCCGCGGCCGGCGGTGACGCGGCCGGCGCAGGCAGTCTGCCCCGACGCGATGGGCACGATGATGCGGATGATTGAGGATGCCTGTGCCCCGGTCGCCATTGTCGGCGGTGCCGGTTGGCACGCCAAGGCCCGGCACCATTTCAAACGTTTTGCCGAGCGAATCGGCCTACCAGTCGCTGGAGCGTTTCGGCGCCAGGACGCCATTCCCAACGATAGCTCGGTCTGGGCCGGCAATCTCGGTTATGGTCCCAACCCGCAATTGGTAGAGCGAATCAAGCAGGCTGACCTGGTCTTGGTCGTCGGGGCTCGCATGGGCGAGGCGACGACAGACAGTTACACCCTCGTGACGCCCGATCATCCAGGCCAGACCCTTATCCATGTTCATCCAGATCCGGCTGAGCTGGGCCGAGTCTACCGCGCCGATCTAGCCATCTGTGCCGACATGGCCGAGTTCGCAGAGGCGGCAGACCTCTGGGACGATGATATTGTGCCGTTTGATGCTGGCCACGAGGCGCACGAGCAGTGGTTGGAATGGTCCGAACCCAAACCCAACGGGCACGCGCTGGACATGGGGCAGGTCGTGGCCACTATGCGCAAGACGCTGCCGGATGACGCTATTGTCTGCAACGGCGCTGGCAATTTTTCGGGCTGGTGGCACCGTTACTGGCGCTACAACGGCTTTCCCACCCAGCTGGCGCCAACTGCAGGGGCCATGGGTTATGGGGTTCCGGCCGCCGTTGCGGCGGCGAGGCGCTTCCCGGACCGAACTGTCATTGCCCTTGCCGGCGATGGCGACTTCTTGATGAATGGTCAGGAACTCGCAACCGCTGTTCAATACGCTTGCGATCTGCTGGTCGTGCTTGTCGACAATGGCTCCTATGGCACGATCCGCATGCACCAGGAGCGCGAGTTTCCCGCTCGCGTTTCGGGTACAGCGCTGCACAATCCAGACTTTGCCGCCCTCGCCCGTGCCTATGGCGGCTGGGCTGCCCGGGTCGAAAACAATACTGAATTTGCTGCCGCGCTCGCTGAAGCAAAGGTACGCAGCGGCCTTCGGCTGCTTCACCTGGTGATAGATGTAGAACAACTTAGCGCCGCCGGTGCCTCGGTCTCGGGGCTGCGCGCCAAGGCAGGGAAGTGATCAGCCTCCAGCAAGCTTGAGAACGTGATCCCACTCAGCCGGCTTCACAGCCGAGACGGAGAGACGGAACTTGGTCAGGAGGTCCATGTCGGCCAGCACCGGGTCGGCCTTGATTTCCTTGAGTGTCACCGCCCGGCTCAATTTGCGCACCGGCTTGAGCTTCACGGCAGACCAGCGCCCAGTATCATCCGTCGGATCGGGAATGCCAGATGCCGTTATTTCTGCAATACCAACAATTTCGACACCAATGTTAGAGTGATAAAAGAACGTCAGGTCGCCTGGCTGCATTGCCCGCAGGTTGTTGCGCGCGGTGTAGTTGCGTACGCCATCCCAAGTCCCCTCACCTTCTGCCACCAGGTCATCCCAGCTGTACACATCGGGTTCGGACTTCATCAACCAGTACGATTTGATTTTGGTCATGCCAGAGCTCGAGAAAGGGGCTATGGCCAGCGCCATTGCCTTAGAAATCCGGATTGGTCCACATGTCGCTTACTGCTCTCCCCGTGCTTTCTCTCAACCTGCCCAAGGCAGAGTTTGCCCAGCAGATTGGGGAGAGCTTCCGCACCTTTGGCTTTGCCTTGGTAAAGGACTTTGCAATCGACCCCGGGCTAATCGATCGCGCCTGGAAGCTGTCCGAAGAATTCTTCGCGCTGCCGGAAGCGGAAAAGAAACGGTATCACGATCCGGCGATTGGCGGTGCGCGCGGCTATACCCCGTTTGGCGTGGAAATTGCCAAGGATGCCAAGCACCACGACCTGAAGGAATTCTGGCACGTTGGCCGCGATCTTCCGGTGGGCCACCCGCTGGCCGATGCCTCAATGCCACCCAACGTCTGGCCGGATCGTCCCGAAGGTTTTCGCGAAGTATTCGAAGAGCTCTATCGCCAGTTCGACCAGACCGGGGCCACGATCCTGTCCGCTATCGCGCTTTACCTGGGGCTAGACGAGCAATGGTTCGACCCGGCGATCGAGGATGGCAACTCGGTGATGCGGCTCTTGTACTACCCGCCAATCCAAAACCTTGAGGGTGAGGCAATCCGTGCCGGCGCGCACGGCGATATCAATCTTATCACCCTGTTGCTCGGCGCTGAAGAAGCGGGGCTGGAACTGCTTTACCAAGGCAAGGAATGGATCCCCGCCAATCCCCCTGAAGGCTCGATCGTGATCAATGTTGGCGACATGCTTGAACGGCTCACCAACCACTACCTGCCCTCGACGATCCACCGGGTACGCAATCCCAATCCGGAACGCGCCGCGTTCAGCCGCTATTCGATGCCGTTCTTTCTACACCTGCGCAGTGACTTCCCAATCAAGACCCTTTCACAGTGCGTAAGCCCCGAGAACCCGGATCGCTACCCCGAACCCATTACGGCAGATCAGTTCCTGCAGCAGCGGCTGCGCGAGATCGGGCTCAAGAAGTAACTCAGGCTCCTTAACCCATTCTTCAGCAGGATTTGCGATCCTACCGGCTTAATTCCGCCGAAGGGTAGCAATGGCCGGAACGCAACAACCGCTGGAACGTGCTCGGCGTGACGTCGTGGCCATGGCTATAGCCATCGCCGCGATCCTTATGTTCGTGGGCACCGGCGGCCGTGTCCTGCCAGAAGCTGTCCGCGCAATGCTGGGGCATGGCGAGGCGCCTGACCCGGTCTTGGTCAGCGCGCTGTTGCTCAACATTGCGCTGATGTTGTTCGGCTGGCGGCGATACCGCGAGCTGACCGAGGAGATCACGGTGCGGCGCGCGGCCGAGGCCCATGCGCGCGAGCTTGCCTCGCTTGATCCATTGACCGGATGCCTGAACCGACGCTCAATCGCCGAGGCGACCGATGCGGCCTTGGCTGCCGCCCATGACCAAGGCAAAAACCTTGCTTTCATCATGCTGGATCTGGACAACTTCAAGCGGATCAATGATCTCCATAGCCATCAGGCTGGCGACGCCATGCTCCGTGCGACAAGTCAGCGCCTGCGCAGCACTCTGCCGCCCAGTGCCCTGATCGCACGAATGGGGGGGGACGAATTCGCCTGCGTACTGGCAGTCGAACCGCGGAATGAAGCTGCCGTTTCCAGCCTTTCAGAGCTACTGGCCGAAACTGTTCGTCAGCCCGTAGCGTGGAATGATACCACGCTCGATGCCACGGTATCGGTTGGCCTCACGATCACCGACCACGCCAACAACCACGATGCTTCATCGTTGATGCACATGGCCGATATCGCGATGTTTCACGCGAAGCGACAGGGTCGTAACCAGATTGCCTGGTTTACCGCTACCATGGAAAGTGAGCTGCGCTTTCGCAGCGAACTGGAGACGGGGATTCGTAGCGGCATCACGGCTGGCGAGTTCGTGCCCTACTACGAAAAGCAGGTCGATATTGCGACCGGCGAACTCATGGGCTTCGAGATGCTGGCCCGTTGGAACTCACCCAACCTCGGCCTTGTCGGTCCGGATCTGTTTATTCCAGTTGCTGAAGAGATTGGAGTGATCGGCGAGCTATCCGAATGCGTTATCCGGCAGGCACTGCAAGATGCCCAGGATTGGGATCCTAGCGTTTCGCTGTCGGTAAACATTTCCCCGGTGCAGTTGCGCGATCCGTGGTTCGCCCAAAAGCTGCTCAAACTGCTGGTCGAATCGAATTTCCCGCCAAGCCGGCTGGATATTGAGATTACCGAAAGCTGCCTGCACGAGAACATCGGCATGGTCCGCTCCATGGTGACCAGTCTGAAAAACCAGGGCATCAGCGTCAGCCTTGACGATTTCGGCACTGGCTATTCGTCACTCACCCAGCTTCGCAGCCTGGACTTTGACCGGATCAAGATCGACCGCAGTTTCATCACTGGTCTGCCGGAAAGCACCGAGAACCGCACGATTGTTCAGTCGATCATCTCGTTGGGCAAAGGTCTGGGCATGCCTGTAACCGCCGAGGGCGTGGAGACCGCGGAAGTGCTCGCTGCACTGCAGGAATTCCAAGGCCTCAAGGCACAGGGCTACCTGTATGGTTACCCCAGTCCGGCCGAGGCCACCCTGGCCGAACTCAAGCAGATGAACCTGGCGGCGGATGTCGCGCCGGCGGCTGATACTTCGGCGACCGCCCAGGCTGCCAGTCTCTGAGGCTGGACGCGGGTTCGCTCTACGCATAGACGCGCAGGATGCGCGTTGATTTCATCAAGATGCATGGTCTCGGCAATGACTTTGTCGTGCTGGACGCGCGCCAGGGCGGTGTACCATCAATGTCCAACCGTCTTGCCGCCGCACTGGCTGATCGCAAGACGGGCATCGGTTGCGACCAACTGATCCTGCTTGAGCCGTCGGGTGAAGCCGATCTCGCCATGCGGATCTTCAATGCCGATGGCGGCGAAGTGGAGGCTTGCGGCAATGCGTCGCGCGCCGTTGGCCTCTTGCTTGGCCAGCCTGCACGGATCGCCACATTGGGCGGGATCATTACCACCGATCCGGGTATCGATGGGGTGGCGGTCGATATGGGCAACCCCCGCTTTGACTGGGATGCGCTTCCCCTGGCTTACCCGATGGACACCTTGTCCATGCCGGTTGGATGGGATGGCCTTGATGCACCCGCCGCCGTGAACGTTGGCAACCCCCATGTGGTTTTCTTCGTGCCTGATGTCGAACGGGTGCCTCTCAATCACCTGGGCCCGCTGATCGAGCATGATCCCCTGTTTCCGACCCGGATCAACGTCAATGTGGCACAAGTGGTCTCGCGCAGTGCCATCCGTTTGCGGGTGTGGGAACGCGGCGTTGGCGAGACACGGGCCTGCGGCACCGGTGCCTGTGCCACGGCCGTGGCCGCAATGCGCCGCGGTCTGGTCGATCGCGGTACAGCCCGTGTCAGTCTGCCGGGTGGCGACCTGCTGATCGAGTGGCGCGCTGACAATCGTATTGTAATGACGGGCCCCGCTACCGAGAGTTTTCGCGGCACGTTCGATCCGGCAACCTACGGTTTCTGACCTTGGGTGCCGAGGTGATTTCGCTGGGCTGTCGGCTCAACCTGTCCGAATCTGAGGACTTGCGAGCCTTGCTGAGTTCAACAGACGATCTGGTGGTGATCAACAGCTGCGCTGTGACTGCTGAAGCCGTGCGCCAGACCCGCCAGGCGATCCGCCGTGCCCGTAAAGCGCGGCCCGAGGCACGCCTCCTGGTGACCGGCTGTGCCGCCGAGGTGGAGCGCGAGACCCTTGGCGCCATGCCCGAGGTCGATGGGCTAATCCCCAATGCGCGCAAACTCGATCCGCGGCTGTGGAACGTTGCGGAGCGGCAGGTATCCGTCCGTCCGCAACACACGCGGGCCTTCGTGGCCGTGCAGAACGGCTGCGACCACGCCTGCACCTTCTGCATCATCCCGCAAGGCCGCGGACGGAGCCGCTCGCTACCCGTTGACACGGTAATCGGCGAAGTGGCCCGCCATCTCGACCATGGCGTCCGCGAAGTCGTTCTGACCGGAGTTGACCTGACGTCATGGGGTCAGGACCTGCCAGGAGCGCCCCGCCTGGGTGACCTGGTTGCGAAGCTGCTCGATCGCTTGCCGCACCTGTCGCGCCTGCGCCTGTCCTCGGTCGACGGTGTCGAGATTGACGAGGGCCTGTTTGGTCTGTTGGCGCATGAAGCCCGTGTCATGCCTCACGTCCATCTTTCATTGCAGCATGGCGATGACCTGATCCTCAAGCGGATGAAACGGCGGCATCTGCGGCGCGATGCCATGGATCTTGTTTTCCGGCTCAAAACCGCCCGGCCTGAAATCGCCATCGGCGCAGACCTAATCGCTGGCTTTCCGACAGAGGATGAAACGGCACATCAAGCCAACCTGGCGATTATTCGCGAGCTTGGCATCGTCCACGGCCACGTGTTTCCCTTTTCGCCTCGCTCAGGCACCCCGGCTGCGCGGATGCCACAGGTGACGCCGCCGGAAATCCGCCGCCGTGCCGCCGAGCTGCGACAGGCCGTGGCGGAACAGCGCACAAGCTGGCTCGCCAGCCTGCTGGGTCACCCTCAAGAGGTCCTTGCCGAACGCGACGGGACAGGCCATGCGCCGAACTTCGCACGGGTGCGCCTGACACCCGGTATCGAGGCTGGAACAATCGTGACCGTAATTCCCACCTGCATTGTCGAGGGCCTGCTGGCATGAGTGAGGGACCAAGCTGGACCGACCGTGTGTTTGGTGGCTTCCGCAAGACATCAGAACGTCTGGGCGAGAACCTGGCCGGGATCGTCGGCAAGACCCGGCTCGATGACGCGCAGCTGGACGAGATCGAGGATGCGTTGATCCTGTCCGATCTTGGACCGCGCGCTGCTGCCCGGATCCGGGAACGGCTGGCGAACGAGCGGTTCGAGCGCGGCGCCGATGAAGCCGCGATCCGCGGTGCGGTAGCGGAGGAAATTGCCAAGATCCTCCGGCCTGTTGCGAAACCAATCGACATTGTTGCCTTCCCACGTCCGCAGGTAATCCTGGTGATCGGCGTAAATGGTTCGGGCAAGACCACCACCATCGCCAAGCTCGCGCATTATTTCCAGGAGCTTGACTATGGCGTGATGTTGGCCGCAGGCGACACGTTCCGCGCGGCGGCAATCGGCCAGCTGGCTGTATGGGCCGATCGGGTGGGCGTACCGATCGTAACCGGCCCAGAGGGCGGCGATCCCTCGGCCGTGGTATTCGATGCAGTCAAGGCGGCGACAGACAAGGGCATCGACGCGCTGATTGTCGACACGGCTGGACGCTTGCAGAACAAACGTGAGCTGATGGACGAGCTGGCCAAGATCCGGCGAGTGCTAGGCCGGCTCAATCCCG